>JAJXWW010000083.1 GCA_021781415.1 Planctomycetota bacterium | reverse complement strand
GCCGTGTCGGCTCACGCTTTCACGACCGTCCCTTACGGGAAGAGGTTACCTTGTCCCACGGGCTTCAGACACCGTTGCCTGCCGTGGTGGAAAACCCTTGACGGAACAAGGGGTAACAGCTATAAACATCCTTATATCATAGTGTTACAGTTCATGAAGAGACTTCCGAGTCACAACGGCGACTTGTTCGGTGAGCATTCTGTTCTCAGACGCTGATGACTCTACCGTTATCCCTGATCTGCGTGCGACGGACCAAGCGGTAGTTCTCGTTGTGCTTGCTACTCTGAGACGTTACCGACAGCCCCTCAAACGTAGCCGGATCGATCTCGTACAGCACCCATCCGCTGGCTGTTTCCTCCCCATACACGACCGTGGCTACCCGTGCGAGCGTAGCACGAGTGACGACCACCGATGAGCCTGTCTTGATTACTACGGTTCGGCCCTTCCAACGAAACTCGTTGCTGTTGTTGGCGATGCGAGTGGCACCCAACAACGCACCGATCAGGTCAGCGTTCCTGTACCCGTGCTCCAGACCCTGGCATCCCGATTCAGCATTCTGTGGCATAGAAGCTCCTTGATGGCTCTCGCCGAACATTACGAGCTACTTTCTGACATCCCGGAGTTGGCCGTTCGTGATGCAGATGTAGAAGTTCTTGCGGCAGTTGCGGCAGGAATCGACCTGATTCGCGTTTTCGTTCCGAAGTTTGTAGCTGCCCTGACTCCCGCAGTGGGGGCAGGTAACCACCACCGTATCACCCTTCGCCATGAGCAATCCTCCTTCGCCGAACAAGTGATTATCTGCGCGATCTATCCCGGATCGCGCCTGCACCAAGCGAGGACCGTCCCCGCCCTTGTTAAGTTGTCTCCGCGTCATAAATGCCGCAACTACCAAGGCTTGCGTCACTTCCTGCGGCACCGTTGGTACATTTGCTACTTGTCATGGGCGCAAAATAGCGCAGTAATGGCTCCTTGCGCAGCTACGGACGGTCCAGCGGGCTGCGAACGCCTTGTCCGCTCTTGTTCAACACATGAGTATAGATCATCGTCGTCGTTTCGACGTTCGCATGTCCCAAGCAACTGCTTCACGCTGCGTGTGTTGGACATGGCCTACGCACAAACGCGCTCCGCATATGAGCGAAATACTAGGCTCATTCTTGCCGCGTGTCGGGACGGTGTCAAGGAAAATCTCGATCTTCTGTTCCATCCCTTCCCTGAGTCTCTTGCAAGCGCCGTCGCAGCGCCGAAAACCTCTGACTGGTATTCTGATGCCGTACCGCCATTTCCAGTGCCTTGCGGCTGCCGACGATGGCAACCAGTTGTTTGCCGCGCGTTACGCCGGTGTAGAGGAGATTGCGTTGCAGCATCATATAGTGCTGCGTGTGCAGGGGTATCACCACGGCGGGATACTCCGAGCCTTGGGCTTTGTGGATGGTCGTGGCGAACGACAGATTTAGCTCGTCCAATTCTCCGTAATCGTAGACGACCGACTTGCCGTCGAAATCGACGGTCGCTTCGCGCTCGGTTTCGTCGATGGCGACGATGCGGCCGATGTCGCCGTTGTAGACTTCTTTCTTATAGTTATTGTGCGTCTGCATTACCTTGTCGCCGACGCGGAAGGTCCAGCCGAAACGTTGGACCTGGGGGACGGCCCCCCTCACCCTACCCTCTCCCCCCAAGGGGGGAGAGGGATTTGTCTTGTTCCCCTCTCCCCCCAAGGGGGGAGAGGGTAGGGTGAGGGGGGGCGGATTCAGCACTTCTTGCAAACGGAGATTGAGCGCCTGCGCTCCCAGTTCGGAACGATTCATCGGCGTCAACACCTGCACGTCGCGCAGCGGATCGAGTCGGAAGCGCGACGGAATGCGCTCGCGGACCATGGCGACGATGCGTTCGAGAATGAGATCGGGACTATTCGCCTCCACGAAGTAGAAATCTCCCTGGCCGGCCGGCGCGGATTCGGGCAACTCGCCGTGCTTGATGGCGTGGGCAGCGCGGACGATCCAACTCTGCTCGGCCTGGCGGAAGATCTGAGTTAGCCGCACTACCGGGACCGTTTCGGAAGCGATGAGGTCGGCCAAGACGAGGCCGGGACCGACCGAGGGCAGTTGATCTACGTCGCCGACGAAGACCACGCAGGCATGGGACGGGACGGCCCGCAGCAGTTGATACATCAACGCGACATCGACCATCGACGTTTCATCCACCACCAGCAAATCGAGGTCGAGGGGTTGCGTCGCGTCGCGCTTGAACCCGCCGAAAGCCGGATCGAATTCGAGCAAGCGGTGAATCGTCTTGGCTTCGCGTCCGGTCGTCTCTCCCAGGCGCTTGGCGGCGCGTCCGGTGGGGGCGCAGAGGGCGACGCGCTGGCGTCGAGCCGTGAAAATCTCCAGGATGCCGCGCACAATCGTCGTCTTACCGGTGCCGGGTCCGCCGGTGATGATCGACACTTTCTCGCGCGTCGCCGCCCGCAGAGCGTCGCGCTGGGTCGGTGCCAACTGAAGAGACATTTTCTTTTCGACCCAGGCCAAGGCCGCTTCGAGGTCGATGGCCGGAAGGGGATGCCGTCCGGCACGCAGCTTATGGATGGCCCGCGCCACGCCCAGCTCGGCCAGGAATAGCGGTTTCAGATACAGCCACGGCTCGTCGCCGCCCGGCTCGCGCACCAGATCGCCCGCTTGGCGCTCGCTCTCGACGGCGGCGCGAACGATGTCCTCGTCGATGTTCGTCAACTCCGCCGTTTGCCGAACCACGGCTTCTTCGGGAACGCCAACGTGTCCCTCTTGGCTGGCCTGTTGCAGAACGAATCGCAGCGCGGCGCGGGCGCGCAGCGGCGAGGCGCGGTCGATGCCGAGGCGTTCGGCCAATTCGTCGGCGGTCTTGAAGCCGAACCCCCAAACGTCGGTCGCTAGACGATAGGGATTGCCGCGCACCAACTCGACGGCCTTGTCGCCATAGGTCTTATAGATGCGCACGGCGCGTCCGGTGCCGACGCCGTGCGCCTGGAGGAAGACCATGATGTCGCGCACCGCTTTCTGCTCTTGCCAGCTCTCGCGGATGCGCTGAATGCGTTTGGCCCCGATGCCTTTGACTTCGTTGAGAAACGCCGGGCTTTCGTCGATGACTTGCAAGGTGCGTTCGCCGAAAACGGCGACAATCTTTTTGGCGAAGTGCGGTCCGATGCCTTTCACCAGCCCGGAGCCGAGATATTTCTCGATACCTTGTACGCTGTGCGGCGGCGTACAGCGCAACTCGTCGGCCTTAAACTGCTCGCCGTGAACGCGGTCTTGTACCCAGTCGCCGCTGGCGTGAATGTACTCCCCAGCCACGGCGGTCGGCATCTGTCCGACCACGGTGACGAGTCCGCGCCGCCCCCGCGCCTGCACGCGCAGCACGGCAAAACCCGTATCCGGATTGTGAAACGTGACGCGCTCGATAATACCCGTGAGGTTCTCCGCCATGAGGGATATTATACCGCGATCCCTTTGGATACAACGCGCGGCGGCGGATCAGGGTAGGTGGGATTCGACGCGATACCTGCCTACCTCCTCGTCTCAATGAACTTTAACAGATCGCGTAACTCCTGATCCGTGAGTAGATCGGGCAGGCCGTCCGGCATGAGGGAGGTAGGCAGCGGGCGCGATTCGACGATGCGGCGCGTGTTCAGCTTGAAGAAATCGCCTTTGGCATCGAGATAGGTGTATTCGTCCAACTCGGTCTTCACGAGCATGCCCGTGCGAACTTTGCCGTCGTCGGTTTCGAGTTGCCAGACCTGATAGTGGGGGGCGACGGTATTGCTGGGCCGGAGGATGGATTCGAGAATGTGGCGGCGGTCGGTGCGACCGATGGCGCTGAGGTCGGGGCCGACGATCTGACCGCGCCCGTCCACACGATGGCAGCGCGCGCAGGCCGTTAGCTTGGCGTTGAAGAAAACGCGCCGCCCCACCTCGCTATCGGCTGGACCTTCCAATCGCTTGAGCCAACCGTCGAGATCGTCGAAGCGCGGACGGTCCTTGACCCACGGCTTACCGAGAACGCGGGAGATCGGCGGAGCGATCGAAGGCTGTTTGCTGGCCAATTTCTCCATTCGATTTCGTTGGGAGTCGCTCAGCGGGGTGTCTTTCAAGGCACGGAGCGCCTCGTCTCGCAAGACGGCACGATCTCCCTCCGCGATGGCGAGGAGCTTCTCGAGGTGGGCGGCGGAGGATGCGGATAGGCCGAGAATCGCCTGCGCGCGCACGGCGTCCGATTGCGAGGCATCGTCGAGCGCTTCGAGCAGGAGCCGCGTTCGACCGGCGTTGGGATGCTCGCTTAGGGAGCGCGCCGCCTCCAGTCGCAGACTCGGCTCGCGATGGTGCAACAGCTTGCCGAGCAATTCCAACGTCAACCTCGGATGGGACGGTGGAACCATCCGCAGCGCCAACGCGCGGAGGGACGGCGGACTCTTCTCGTCCTGGAGGCGTTCGAGAAAGTAATCAGCCATCTTCGCCTCGTTCACCTCGCGGTCGTCCAGCCGCGACAGGGCGGCCGAGACTGCGAAGAAGAGTCGCACGGTCAACGCATCGTCTTTCAACATCTCGGCCAACGCCGAACGAAACTCAGCACGTTTTTCATCGGCGATCCATTTGATCGCCAGGAAACGCACGTCTTCCTCGCCATCCTTCAGGAACTCATGCAGCCGGCGCGAACCTTCCGGACGACCGGAGGCACGCCAGGCAAGCAAGAGGCCGATCCTCCGTATCGGTTCCTTAAGCGAGCGCGGCTCAATCGAGGTGAGGAGGTCGGGCTGAAGGCTCAGTTGCCGAACGGCGGCGGCACGGACGAAAGGATCGGGATCGCTCAATCGCATCGTGAGACGCGGCAAGAACGCTTCCCCTTTGAGAGCGGCGATCGCCTCCAAGCGAACGGAATAAGGATATTTCGGATCGTCAAACTTACTTGCATCTTCTCCCCGCTGTGCCAGCGCGCGCACGGCCAAGGCGTGCAACGGGGTTTGTTTCTCGTTTTCGGCGAATGCGCTCAGATCGAGCTTGCGATCATCGGCGTCGATGAGGGCGGTGAGGCTGGCCGCGCGAACGCGAATGTCCGCGTTTGCCAAATGTTCGCGCAGGTAAGCCCGTCCGCGTTCGTCCGCCGCCAGCCGTCGCGCGGCGGATTCGCGCAGGGGACGATGGGGGCTTGCCAATGCCTGGCGCGGCTCCGTGGGACGCGGCGGCTTCGTCGCTTTGCGAGGCCGAATGTGCCAGATTCTACCTTGACCGTGTAAATGGTAATCGCGCCGCACCCAGTCGCCGACAAACAGCGAACCGTCCGGCCCGACAGCCAAGCCGGTGGGTCGAAAATCCTCGCCTCCCTGTACGAACGGTTTGCGATCCGCCGCCACCGACGCGCCGCGCTCGCGGAGCCGATAGCGCTCCACGCGATGATCGGCCCACGAGGTCGCCAACAAATCGCCGAGGTACTCGCGCGGCAGGCCGTCGGATTCGTAGCTGAGAACCTCGCAGGGCGCTTCGCCGGTGCCGCACACCATCGGCAGCGTGCCCGGCAGTTGCCCGTCCCACGATTGAAAGGGATGCCGGCCCGATCGGCCATAGCGGAACTGATACCCGTAATCGCCGCCTTCGACGACGTGAACGAGTCGGCACGGAGGCATCGAATCGGGATCGTTGTCCACGGCGAACACTCGCCCATAAATGTCGAGACCGATGCCGAACGGGTTCCAAAAGCCGGTCGCCACGCGCCGCAATTTCTCGCCCTTGGCATTGCACCAGAACACATTGCCCCCCTCGCCGCCCCCCGTTAGCGTGGTTCCATCCGAGCCGATCAGCTTGTACGGCGCGCCGATGTTCTCGCCGAGTCCGAAGTAGAGATTGCCTTTGCTGTCAAAAGCGAGACCCGATAAGCCGTTGTGGGGATAGTCGCCCTTGGAATCCAGGAAAACGATTCGTTTCTTATCGTCCGCCTTGCCGTCGCCGTCCTCGTCGCGCAGCCGCCAAATCTCGTTGCGCGTGGCCAGATAGATGCTCCCATCGGGGTGGGCGGCGATGTCCATGGTCGCCGTCGTTCCTTCAAAAAAAGTAGTAATGCGATCTGCCTTGCCGTCGCCGTCGGTATCTTCGACGAGGCGAACGCGGTCGTGCTTCGGACCTCGGTAATCTTGAGGGCGAAAGTGCGTATGGCTCTCGACGACCAGCAGGCGGCCGCGCTGGTCGAAAGCGATGCCGATGGGGTGAACGATGTCCGGCGCGGCGGCAAAGAGATCGACGCGCAAGCGCTCGTCGGCACATCGAGGACTTTGGGCGTCCTTTGTGTCGTCGGCGTGGGCGAGCGAGAGGTGCGCGTTGCAAAATAGCGCCAGTGCGAGAATCGTGCGTTTCATGGATACGATTTCCCCATCTACAAACCTACAAGCCCCGAGCGCCAGCGAGGGGCTGCGGCGAATCCCCACTGGCGCTGTGCCGCAGCCCCTCGCTGGCGCTCGGGGCTTGTAGCCCCCCCTTGCTGGCGCGTCGGACTGGTAGGGAGATACCAAGTTGTGTTACTGTTACTCGTGACGATATTTTACCAACCACGGATCGCGCGTCTCCGTCTGCCACCGTTTAAGGCGCGCGCGGAGGTTGTCGAGGGTGTCCCGATGGGCCGGATCGGCGGCCAGATTCTTCAACTCGTGGGGATCGCGTTCGAGATCGTACAGCTCTTCCATCGGTCGATGCACGAACGATTCCACGCTGCGCTCGCCCATCGTTTTGTCGCCGCGGCGCAGAATCTCTTGCCACGTCTTCGAGTCGTAAATGTCCTGCGCGATCGGGTAGTCGAGCTTGTAAGCGATATTACGGATATACTTATGTTCGCGCGTGCGAATCGCGCGCATGGGGTAGTACATGGTGACTTCGTGGAACTGATGCGAGGCAAATACCTCGTCCCAGCCTTTGGGGCTTTCTTCGTCCAGAATCGGCAGCACGGAACGGCCCTTCACCTCCGGTGGAGCCTTCGTTCCCGTCCAATCGAGAATCGTCGGCAACACGTCGATCCAACTGACCATCGCGCGGTTGACGCCGCCACGACGTTTCTGAGCCGGCGACGACACGATGAGCGGCAGATGCACTCCGGCCTCGTACAGCGTCGTCTTAGCTCCTGGAAACGGCGGGCCATTGTCGCTGAGGAAGATCACGAGCGTATCGTCGGCGCGTTTGGTTTCCTTGAGCGCGTCGAGAACGAACCCCACGCCGCGGTCGAGCCTGCTGATGGATTGGTAGTATTCCGCCCACTCGCCGCGAACTTCAGTCTTATCGGATAGAAAATGAGGTAAAGTCACTTTTTGCGGATCGTAGACGACTTCTTCGACGCCGCGATACTTGTTTTCGTTGCCGAACCCCTTGGCGGAACGGTGCGGGTCGGAGAAGCCGACGACGAGAGCGAACGGCTTGTCGCCGCTGTCGCGGATGAATTGCCGCGCTTGTTCGCCCATGGCCGCCACGCCGCGATTGCCGCCGATATCCTTGACCATTTGCACGTCGAAGGGATACACCGACTGGGGCAGGACGTGAATCTTGCCGACGATGCCGGTGCGGTAGCCGTTCGCCTTCAGCAGCCCCGGCAAGCTGCGAACCTTCGTGAAGCTGTAGAAATTATGTACGCCATGAGCGAGGCCGTATTGACCGTTGGCATGGGTATGCAGACCGGTGAACAGCGTAGCACGGCTTGGACTGCACGAAGAGACGGCGGCGAAGGCGTGGGTGAAGCGAACGCCGTTCTTGGCCAAGGCGTCGAGATGCGGCGTGCGAATCCTCTTGTCGCCGTAGCAACCGAGTTGGAAGCCGAGATCGTCGGCGATTAACAAAACCACATTGCGCGGCGGACGTTCGGCAGCCGACAATGGCGCGGCGAAGAGGAGGCAGAACGAAGTCAACAAATAAAACAAGAAACGCATCGTAAATCTCCACGAAAGACGATCGTTCGCTTCGCGCTTCGACGGTTGGCGCGGCAAAGCTCTGCCTCCTAGAATATAGATGGCTACCCGCGAAAGGATGGGCGACATGATACGATTCGAGGGCGAGAAGGATTTTTCGCAATCTATCGCCGACATAGGGGCGAAACTCATCGATGCGCGATTCGTGGTGCAGTGCATTCCCGACGTGGAGTCCTTGAAGGAACTCGAGACAGATCGCGCCGTTCTGATTCTACGTCCGGGCTTTTCGTTTGTGCGCGGCACGTTGGAGGGCACGCTGCGCATCGTCGATGCCGTCGCGGCCACGGGTGTGCGCTACCTGATCGCCAATAAGGGCATCGGCAGTTCGGCCGACGTGGAAGCAACACTCGCCTTCGAGCCTGGGCCAAACGGCACGCGGATACGATGGTCGGCGGAGGTGAAGGCGCTCGGCGGCTTGTTGAAGCTCGTTCCGTCTGGATTGATCCGCGGCGCTGCGGAAAAGGTGATCGGCGACACTTGGAGCGCGGTCGAGGCGAAGCTGAACGCCCTCGCCACGCCTCCCAGCGAGGGGCGAAGCTGAAAGACGATCCGCAAAGCCCCCCTCGCCCCTGTACTCAGGGGAGAGGGGTCGGGGGTGAGGGGCGAGAATACGCGAAAAAATCAACCCCTCACCCCAACCCCTCTCCCCCTGAGTACAGGGGTGAGGGGCTTCTCGGATCGCTTCTGAGTGTGCGCGTAGATTACCAATGAAATCGTTCCGCCCTCACTCCAAGCGAAATTTGTCTTTCTCAAGTACGATGGTGCGCTTGCCCTTGTAGCGGTCGTAGGTCTGTCGCATGGCGTCGAGATCGTCGAACCAGCCGACGATGTAGGCCGCGCCGAAGGTTTCGCCGGCCTTGACCTTCTTGCCGTGCAGTTCTTCAATGAAACAGACGTAGCCGCGCTGGTGGCACCACGCCTGAGAAACCTCGGCGGGATCGAGCGTCATGCCCGCCAGCCAGGCACCGGGCTTGCCGTCGCGCTTTACCTGGTAGGCGCGGATCATGCGCTGGGGAATCTTGTCGTTGTTCCGACGATAGAAAAACTTCTCATCGGGAGCGAAATTGTCTTTGAATTCCGATGCGGAGATCGGTTCGTCCAGATAGCTCAGATAGACCCGCTCGAAATTGTCGCCGTCCTTATGGCGAATGTGACCCGGCATGTCAATGCGATAAAAGAGATCGTCAACATCATTGACACTGGTGATGCGTTCGCAAGAGAAGAACCAGCGGACGCCGGGCTGAAAGACCAGGATCTGTTCCCACGTCGATCCGGCCTTGTACCCTTTGCCAGGCTTGTGAAACGTGTAGCGCTGGCGGACGGCGACGAAGTTGTCTCCTCGAACGATCTCCGGTTTCAGTTCCTTGGCTTGCGTGCAGATTTGCGGCCCTTCGACGTAATGCTTGGGCAGATTACCGTGTACTTTGGCGTCGCGGTGATAACCGTCGTCGCGCCATCCGGGTGCCATTAAAAAATCCATGATGTGCAACCCGAAGCCGAGATCGCGCGCGCCCGTCTTCTTATCGAGGAGCGATTCTTTCTCGATCCCGCTGACGTACCCCTTCTTGCGGATGCGCGCTTGCAAAACGTCGGTGTCGATTTGAATAGCGTCTTCGGTTTGTTCGACTCGAATCTTCTTCGGTTCCTCGGCGGCGGCGAACGCGGTGGGAATCAGCAACGACACGAACAAAGCAGCCCGGCCTGGCAAGCGCATAAGATTTCTCCGAGAGAACGCCTTGGCGAATCTATTTCTGCTTTCGAGAACGCTGGGCAGCTTTTTGGACGGCCTCGATGGTAAAGCCGCCCTTTAGGTTTCCCTGAGAATCGAAATAACACCAATCGTTGAGGTCGGCGACGAGGACCGAGACTTTGGAGCCGAGTTTCAACGGACCCAAGTTCGCCGGCTCGTTGGCAAGCTCGCCGTACACGCGCTCGCCCTCAATGCTGGTAACAGCGACCCAAATAAACTCCGTATTGTCTGCATAAGACACCGGCGCTTTGACGGAGAAGTTTTTGCCGGCTTGGGCTTCGTAGGCGGCGACGAATTCGGGCCAACTCTGCCGTGCCTTTTCCACCGCCTGCAACATCAGCGGATCGTCGTCGGACACTTCGATGACCGGGACCGTCATCGTGGCGTGCAAATCGGCCAGAGGATTCTCGGATCGAAGCGCCGCCTCGGTGTCCTCGTTAATCGGATACAGCGCCTTGGCATCCGGCAGATAGATTAGCAAACAGTTGTCGTCGAGCAGTTCGCCGAATAGCTTGCCCAGACGGCGATACCACTCGAGGATTTCTTCCTCGCCGGTTGTGCCGTCTACCCCGAGCGCGTCGCAAGAAAACCACGCTCGATGTTCGACGAATAGCGGACGAATCCGCAGGTCGGCGATGTCCTCGGCTGCCTCTTCCGAATTGTCGGAGTAGGGGTTGGGGAAGCAGTTGATGAGGAACATACGGCCTTGGTGAACGATGGTATTCACCACGCCGGCGCAGGCAACGAAACCGTCCGCGCCCTCCGTCTCGCCGTCTCCCAAATCGGCTCCCCAGGCTTTCCCCGCCAGGCGAGCCAAGACGGCCGGATCGAACTCGACAGGCTCTTTTACCAGAGCGACCAACGAGACGAGCCGCGTTCGCTGCTTCCTCCGGCGCATCCACCAATACACGAACCCGCCGATGAGCGTCAGAATTACGACAATGGCGATCCATATCATAGGTATTCCCATCGAGATCGTGGGATTGAACCCATCGACTCATGTGCGTTCGTTCAAATATCCTTCCACACCTCCGCCGCGCGATTTGTCTTTGTTCGACCATGTTTGCGGCCGCCGATTTTTGGCTTCGGCGACTTGGATTCCGGCGGCGGCGCGGTCTCTTCCAGAGAAGGTTGCTCCGCACGTTGGCGGCGGCGCAAATAGAGCTTGATCGGCACGTCGTTGAAGTGCAGGCGATCGCGGATCGTCTTGATAAGGTAGCGCTGATAGGTGTTGTCCAACAGTTCCGGCCCGTTGGTGAACAGGACGATAGTGGGCGGATTGGTTCCGGCTTGGGTGGCGTAATAGACTTTGGGTCGGCGATTTTGGCGCATCGGCGGCGGCGAGGCCTCGATCGCCTCACGCAGAACTCGGTTCAGATCGCCGGTGGTGACGCGAGCGCTGGCCTGTTTGTGCAGATGTTGGGCCAGGTTCAGCACCGCATGGACGTTCTTGCCCGATTTCGCCGTGATAAAGGCCATCGGCACATAATCGAGGCTGGGAAACGTCTTGCGGAGATAGTCGCCCATCTTCCCCGTCGGCAGGGGCGTCAACAAATCCCATTTGTTGACGACGAATATCGCCGGTTTGTGTTGCTCAAATACATATTCGGCCAGTTGCTTGTCCACCTTGCTGACCTTGCTCTGCGCGTCGAAGAATAGCAGCACCACATCGGCGCGGCGGATGGAACGCTCGGCGCGAGCAAGGCTGTAAAACTCGATGTCGTTTTGCAGGCTCTTCTTCTTGCGCACGCCGGCGGTGTCGATGGCCAAAAACGTCAAGCCGTCGCGCTCGAAGCGCACGTCGATGCTGTCGCGCGTGGTGCCGGGCACTTCGCTGACGATGACGCGCTCGCTCTCGGCCAAATTGTTAATGAAGGTGCTTTTGCCCGTGTTGCGCCGGCCGACGATGGCCAATTTCAAAGCCACGTCCTTGGGCTTTTCCTGTTTCCTGTCGGCGGGAGGCAGCCGTTCCAGAATCAGGCGCGATAGATATTCGCGTCCCCGATTCTGTTGCGCGCTGACGTAGACAACGGGGCCGAGACCGAGTTTATGAAACTCGGCGGCTTGCGGTTCGACCGATTCGGTATCGCATTTGTTGGCCACGCAGACGATGGGTTTGTCGATGGAGCGCAGTCGCCGGGCAACCTCTTCATCCAATCCCAAGATGCCGGCGCGCCCATCGACGACGAACAGAATCACGTCGGCACTGTCCAGCGCCAGGGCGATCTGTCTTTCGATCTGATCGGTCAGATCGTCCACGTCGGCGACGCCGATGCCGCCGGTGTCCACCAATTCGACGTAGCGCGAGTCGAGCGGCAGCAGCGTGGAAACGCGGTCGCGCGTCACGCCGGCGGTCGGATCGACGATGGCAATGCGCCGTCCGGCAAGCCAGTTAAACAGCGACGATTTCCCCACATTGGGTCGGCCCACGATGACTGCCACGGGTACGGTCACAAGGTCTCCTTCGGCTATCGGCTATCGGCTATCGGCTGTCGGCTGTCGGCTGTCGTAGGGTGGGTCGAGCGTAGCGAGACCCACGAGGAAAGCTTACGCCGACTCGTTTTGCGCGACGTTGGACGCCTCGGCTAAGGGGGCAACCAAATTGAGGACCGTGCCGAGTTGGGCCAATCTCATGCCGAAGCGGTCGAGAAACTCTTGCAAGGCGAACTCGTTGTCGAGACCGTGTTCGTCCTCGTTCAGTTTGTCGGTCAATTCGTGGATCAGTTGGCCGTAGCAGCGTTCGAGTTGGGGCAGCGCTTTACGGCAATCCGATCCGAGTTCGGGAAAGTCGTCTTGCCAGCGCGTCAGGTAGGCGCGCCACCGGGCCGTTACGTCGTGGGCAACGGCCGAGGCACGTTGATAAGCCAACTGTTCGCGTTGTACTTCGAGCAATTGTCGAAGCAGACACACGGTTTCCGGCACGCCATCGGTGGACGCGGACGGTTCGACGGAAGGGCATGGCACGGCCAAAGAGGCGTCAATTTGAAAATTCATGGCTCGTTATTTGTCGTCGCTCGCTCCGTCCATCTCGACGGCACGGCGACTCTCCGCAAGATCGTGGAAAAGTCCCTACGTTTCCGATCGACGGATCGGAAGTGATTCGCTAACATTCTAGCAGCGCGGCCAGTCCAACGGAATGGGTGGCGTCGCTTTTGTGGGGATCGATGCGAGAATCGACGCATTTGCGGATTCGCTTTGAGGGTTTTCGATTATCGACCGGGAGCGGCACGTTTGCTCTCGCCTCTCAATTCGAGCATCGCTTCGCCGAACGCTCGTCCAATCCGCACCATCGTTTTGCCGCTGCCAAGATAGTGATAGGGAAAGTCGCTGCCGACCTTGTTCCAGGCATCGAGATTTTGACGCCACCCTTTTTTGTACACCGCAAACGCCTCGGCATCCCAGAAGCGGTCGGTCTTGACGAGAGCCACGTTGCCCTTAAAAGAGGCTTCTTCGAGTGCCGCCGCTTGCGCCTCTTTGAACTTATTCAGTTGGGCGCTCGGTTCGGTGCCGTCCACGCCCATCTGTCCGATGACGAAAGGCAACTTGGGGGACTTGAGATCTTTCCGCACATCGGCGATGAGGTGCTTCTGATTCGTCGCGTACTCCGCCGTGTAGTCGGCGCTAATCATGTCGTTCCACCCCTGGAACCAGACGAAACCCGCCAGTTCGTATCCTTGATCCTTGTAGTCCGGGAAGTGGGTCTTCAATTTGGCAAGCGTCGCGTTCACCTCTTCGAGCATCGCGCGGTACGACGCTCCGAAAGATTTCCTCACGTCGTTCATCGTGGTGGCCGGGCTTCGTTTCTGTTGGGCCTCCAGCATCGCTTCGAGGATTTCTTTCTTGGGCAGCCCCGCGCTGGGCGGACGGAAATCGCGGTACAGACTTCGACCTCCCCACGCGGTCTTGATCAGCAGCACTTGCTCGTCGTAGCGGTCGCCGACAACCGTCCCAAAGCCCAATTCGGGTCCGATGCAATTGGGCGAGCCGTAGCCGACCGTTAACGGCCCTTTGCGCGTGAGAAATTTGATCCACACGTCGTCCCGTTTGATCCATCGACCGTCTTTGCGATACGGAGCATACAGTTCTCGAGTCGCCGGTTGATCCGCTTGGTAATCGAGCAGGGACATCTTGGCCTTCCCCTCCATGTTCGACTGGCCGGCCAGGATGAAGACCTTGACGGGCTTCGGCGCGTCGTCGGCGCGAACTCCGCTTGCGAGAGAGAGGATCATCCCAAACGAGAGAAGAGATTGCTTCATGGATGGACTCCAGAGGATTTCCGACGAGCGTTGATTGCCGCGACCGCGTCGGCTATTGTAGGTTCGCCGGTACGAAGTGGAATAGCCCGATGGCCGGCCGTCTCCGTGTTCTCCGCGGTGCGCAATCCGCGCTCGGTAGGTCGGCCTAGTGGCGATCCTCCATCCCGCACGGCCATGCGCCGAGGAAACACGATGACGAACGGAAAGTCTCTCTGCATCCCGTTGCTGCTCTGTGCCTTCGCAAACTTCGCGGCTCGCGCGGAGGAGGAGAAGAAACTCCCGGAACAGACCGCCAAGGCGATCGCCTTGGTGGACGCCTTCGTCAAAGGAGATTACGATGCCGCCGGCAAGGACTTCGATGCGACGATGCAAAAAGTGCTGCCCTCCGACAAGCGGAAAGCCCTCTGGGAGAAACTGATCGACCAAGTTGGAGCATTTCAGAAGCGAGCGGGAACGCGCGTCGGAAGGGCAGCCCAGTACGACATCGTTCTGGTAACGTGCCGGTTCAAGAAGACCACACTGGATGTGCGCGTCGTCTTCGATTCCGACAAGCGAGTGACCGGGCTGCAATTCCGGCCGGCGCAGGGTATGTACGAATTCAAGCCGCCTCCCTACGCGAAGCCCGAATCGTACCGCGAAGAGAAGATCGCCGTCGGCAGCGGCGAGTGGGCCTTGCCCGGCACGCTGACGTTGCCCACGGGCGAGGGGCCCTTTCCCGCGGCCGTGCTGGTGCATGGGTCCGGCCCTCAAGACCGCGACGAGACCATCGGTCCTAATAAGCCCTTCCGCGATCTGGCTTGGGGGTTGGCCTCGCAAGGCATCGCCGTACTCCGCTACGAGAAAAGAACGCGCGAACACGCCGCGCGCATGACGGCCCTCAAACAGACGTTGACCTTCAAGGAGGAGACGGTGGACGACGCCGTGGCCGCGGTCTCCGCCCTTCGCGCCTGCAAACAGATCGACGCCAAGCGTCTCTTCGCGATCGGGCACAGCCTGGGCGCAATGGCCGCGCCGCGCATCGGCGAACGCGATCCGGAGATCGCCGGTCTCGTTCTGCTGGCCGCCAACGCTCGACCGCTCGAAGATCTCATCGTCGAACAAATCACCTATTTGGTCTCTCTGAATGGAAAAATCACCGACGCGGATCGAGAACGGTTGGACGAGTTGAAGAAGCAGGCGGCGCGAGTGAAGGATGCCAAGTTGAGTGCCGACACGCCGACTTCGGAACTACCCTTGGGCGCGCCGGCGGCATACTGGCTGGCGCTGCGGGCGTACAATCAGACGGCGACGGCGGCGCGGCTGAAACAGCGAATCTTCGTTGCGCAAGGCGAGCGCGACTATCAGGTAACGATGGACGATTTTGCGGAGTGGAAGAAAGCCCTGGCATCTCGCCGCAATGCGACTCTCCGCAGCTATCCGAAACTCAACCATCTCTTCATGGAAGGCGAAGGCAAGTCGAAGCCGGCCGAATACGACAAGGCCGACCATGTGGCGCGCGAACTGGTGAACGACCTAGCCGGCTGGATCAAGAATCAAAAGTAGCCTGCTCTGGCGAACCGGCGGCGTAAGCCGCCGGGTGAAGCGGCTTCACCCGGCGGCTTACGCCGCCGGTTCGCCTAAACGTACGGGTTGTGACACGGTCTCTTGACCGTCCCACGAAGACCTTCGGCCCAATTCCGTGGCAGACGGCTTGGTCTGCGCAGCTTGCGGCAAGCCTTCATCGCATCGGCATCAAATGCCCTGTACTCTGCGAGAAGGAGTTTCTCGGCCAGACTCTCAATCCAAACCGAAGAACGCCGGGATGCCGATGCGTAAGATCATGGCGAGCGAGCGCACGGCTTCGGCAAGATTGACCTTCGATTTGCCGGCCCGGCGGTTCTCGAAGATGATGGGTGTTTCGCCGATCTTGCAGCCGGCTTTGCGACAGCGATAAAGCACCTCTTGTTGAAACGAATAGCCGCGCGAACGGATGCGCTCCAACGGCACCTCGCGCAGTTTCGAGATGCGATAGCAGCGATACGCCCCGCTGCAATCCGAAGCGGGTATGCTCATCAGAAACGACACGAGCAGGTTGATCGAGCGACTCATCATGCGGCGCGACAGAGGCCAGTTCTCGCTGCCGCCTCCGGGAATGTAGCGCGAACCGATCGTTACGTCGTGGTCCGCCATGCCCGCCAGCACAGCTGGAAGATAGCGCGGATGATGGCTAAAGTCGGCGTCCATGTTGACGAGGAGATCGTAATCGTGGTCCATGGCGTATTGCATGGCGGCGAGGATCGCGGTACCGAGACCGAGTTTGCCGGGTCGATGGATCACATGCAGGCGCGGATTCGCCTCGGCCAGTTCGTCGGCCAATTTCCCCGTGCCATCCGGCGAATTGTCGTCGATGACGAGGAGATCCGCGGAGGGCACGGCCTTCTGGATCTCGGAGGTCAGAGCCGCGAGATTCTCGCGCTCGTTGTAGGTGGCGAGCGATACCAGAATGCGGGCGGAGGCGGTGGAGTTCACGTCCACTCCTTATCGTATTGCACCTTGCGAATCTCAATGGAATAATTATCTTACATAAATGAGGATTCGGTCGGCAGACACGTCCCTTTGATTGCGAGGAGAGCAGAACACCATGGCCTCCACCGTCGTAATTATCTGTCCGGAGTGCGACAAACGGATGAACGCGCCCGAGAACATCTTGGGCAAGAAAGTGCGCTGCAAGTCGTGCCAGGCCGCCTTCGTGGCCCGCGCATCGTCCGGCAAGCCGCCTTCCAAGAAGCCTGCGAACCCCGCCAAGACTTCGCCGTCTAAACCCGCGCCCGCCAAACCGAGTCTGGACGATGAGGACGAAGACGACCAGAACCCCTACGGCATGATCGACATCAGTCTCTCGAAACGCTGCCCCGAATGCGCCAACGAGATGGAAGAAGAGGCCATCCTCTGTCTGACCTGCGGCTACAACACGCAGACGCGCGAACGGGTCAAAACCCTCAAGACCTACGATAACACCGTCACCGAACAGGTTTCGTGGATGGTTCCGGGCATCGTCTGCGTTCTCGTCATCATCGGCACGATCGTTTTCGACATCTGGTATTTGATGAACATCGACGCCCTGCTCGGCGACGACGATTCGTGGTACAAGTCGATGTGGGCGCACATGGGCATCAAGCTCTGGGTGGTGATCGTATCCCTGTTCATTCTTTTCTTCACGGGCCGATTCGCCATCAAGCGGCTGATCCTCAACTTTGCTCGGCCCGAGGTGGAGAAGATAAAGTAGAGGACGCCGCGTATTCCTCGACCCCCTGTGGCCATCGATCGCGCGGCTCGAAACCGAGAAGTTGCTTCGCCGTATCGAGATCGTACATCGCGCGCCGAACCGGCAGGCTGGTGGCATAGACGACATCGAAGCGAGGCTCGGCGGGCGCTTCGACGGCGCAGGCAACGAATCGTCCGGCATCTCCGGGACTCAGATACACGTCTTTCGCCCAATCGAGAGCGGCTAACTCTTCAACGTGTTCGCGGGAGCGCGGACACCATCCCAAGCGCACGGCAATCACGCTCATGCCGTGGCTGTCGGCGCACATGCGGCCGGCGGCTTCGAGGAACACTTTCGCCGCCGCATACCAACCGCGCGGCGTTGGCGGATCGTCGCCTTTTATCGGCAGCGGTCCCCGTTGTCTCTGCCACCATACGACTTGACCGCTGCTGGCCAAAATCAGACGCCTCACGCCGGCCAAGCGAGCCGACTCCAAAACGTGATAGACACCCAAGATATTGTTCGGTAACAGCTGCGTGGTGAAATCGTCGTCGTCCGGCGTGGCGGCGAGATGAACGACCGTGTGAACGCCCGCAACGGCACGGCGCACCATCTCCTCGTCGTCCAGGTTTCCGGTCAGGCTGTCTTCCAGACCCGGCGTCGGCGCGAGATCGAAGCCGCGCACGCGATGACCGCGCGCCTGCAATTCCGCCACCGCCGACCGACCGATACGTCCGGCGGAACCCGTGACAAGGACTATGGGTGATTCACTCATCCTATCGCTCCCCTCCCCCACATCGACCCGAATGGTTCCTTCAACTCCCCGTCTCGCCCCTGGAAGAGGGACGCCTCAACCGTTCGGGTCATCGAGCAATTGCTGCAAACGAGCCCCGAGAAGCGACGGCAAACGGGCGGGCCAACTCGCATCGAGAAGACCGACGCCAATCATGTCGCGAAGGTGCGTGCGGTCCTTGTCGCGCCAGGCGATCAACTTCATCCGCACCACGGCTTCGAGGTTGGCCACCTGAAACTCGACGGCTCGTTCCGATTCGTCCAGCGTCGGCAACGGCGTCTCGTCGTCTTGACGAGCTTTCTCGCCGGCGTAAAGCAGATGCACTCCGCCGCTGGGTTTGCCTTCCGGCCCGTCGAGAAACGTATCGACATCGAGAAGGTGATGATAAAAGAAACCAACCGCTTCCAACGCGGCTTTCACCGTCTCGAAATCGGCGCGACGGACCAACAAATCGACATCGCGCGTGGTGCGCACGGCATCCTCGTCCACGCGACCGACCCACTCCGCGACGGCGTTGCCACCGACGACGGCGTAGGGAACGCCAGCCGCGTCGAGAGCGCGCGTCGCTCTGCGCAGACGCTCCTTAACCTTTTCCGCCGCCATAAGCGCCCTTTCCCATCCGCTGATCTCGACCGTCGCCCCGGCCATGACGAACCCTCCCCCACATCGACCCGAATGGCTCCTTCAACTCTCCGTCTCGCCCCTGGAAGAGGGACACCTCAACCGTTCGGGTCATCGAGCAATTGCTGCAAACGAGCCCCGAGAAGCGACGGCAAACGGGCGGGCCAACTCGCATCGAGAAGACCGACGCCGAGTAGATCCAACAAGTGAACTTGATCCTTCCGCCGATAGGCTATCAACTTCATCCGCACCACGGCTTCGAGATTGGCCACCTGAAACTCGACGGCTCGTTCCGATTCGTCCAACGTCGGCAAAGGATGCTCATCGCCTTGCCGAGCATTCTCGCCGGCATAAAGCAGGTGGACGCCACCACTAGGCTTGCCTTCCGGGCCGTCGAGAAACGTATCGACATCGAGAAGGTGATGATAGCAGAAACCGACCGCTTCCAACGCGGCTTTCACGGACTCGAAATCGGCGCGACGAACCAACAAATCGACATCGCGCGTAGTGCGCACGGCATCCTCGTCGACGCGGCCAACCCACTCGGCGACCGCGTTGCCCCCGACGACCGCGTAGGGAACGCCAGCCGCGTCGAGAGCGCGCGTCGCTCTGCGCAGACGCTCCTTAACCTTTTCCGCCGCCATAAGCGCCCTTTCCCATCCGCTGATCTCGACCGTCGCCCCGGCCATGACGAACCCTCCCCGTGAGTTGTCTCATTGTAACCGAACGCGCCGAGTGTGACGACCCGCGAGCGAGAGAGTCGATGCGAAGCGGGCCAACGGCTGTGGCAAACTTCAAAGAATCTCGTTGCCACCCAGTTCTGGCGCATACCCGACTTGTTTCGCATTCCCCCGCGCGGCTACACTGAGCATGGTTTCCCTTTTCGTGAAGGAGTCCCCCATGACCTCGTCGGATCAAAAGCAATTGCTCGCGGATGTCGAGGCATTTTGCCAGGAAATACGGCCCCACGAAGAGCTGTGCTACGTCGAGCATCGTTTCAACGACCGCGTGGTACCGGTGGCGCGAAAGTATAACCTGCTGGGCATGCCCGTACCCGTGGAGTACGGCGGTAGGGGGGCGAGCACCGTGGCCTATGCGCGCGCCTTGGCTCGCATCGGACGCGAGGGAACCGGCGTGCGCACGTTCTTTTCCGGCCATACCTCCATCGGCGAGTACCCGATTCTGACGTGGGGCAATGAAGAGCAGAAGCGCCGCTATTTGCCGGCGGCCTGTCGCGGCGAGAGAGTGTTGGCCTTCGGATTGACCGAACCGGAGGCGGGCAGCAACCCCTTGGAGATGCAAACGACCTACGAACGCCGAGGCGATTATTATGTCTTAAACGGTGTCAAATATCTCATATCGAACGGCGGCATCGCCGATGCTGTCGTCGCTTTCGCCTATCCCAAGGGCGGCGAGCGCATCAGCGCCTTCCTCGTCGATCGCGGCGAGGGGTTCATCAGCGAGGATCTGACGGCCAAGATGGGCATGCCGTCCTCGAATACGGCGATGTTCGAGCTGCGCGATTGCAAGGTGCCGATCGCCAATCTGCTCGGTAAAGAGGGAGAAGGCTTCCGCATTGCGATGGGCACGCTGGTGAGCGGCCGATTGAGCGTGGCGGCGGGCTGTTTGGGGGTGATCGAAGACTGTCTGAACGAGGTCATCGTTTATGCCAAGGAGCGCAGCCAACACGGCAAGCCGATAGCCAAGCATCAATTGGTTCAGGAACACATCGCGGGCATCGAAATGGCGCGGGTTGCCTCCGATGCGTTGATCGAGCGCGCCGCCGCCGCGAAGGACGCCAGCAATGCCGCTCCCGCCGATGCCGAGCTGCGCGCTCAAGCGGACTTGCTGGCGGCGCAGGCCAAAATGTTTGCCGCCAGCGCCGCGTGGGAAGCCGCCGACCGCGCGGTGCAGGTATTCGGCGGTCGCGGCTGGTCCACGTTGTACCGAGTCGGAAGGCATCTGATGGACGTGCGCGTGTGTCGAATCTACGAGGGTACGGAAGAGATTCTGAAACTCAAAGTCGCGGCCGCGGTGCTAGGCAAAGAGTACGAAGCGTATAAGTAGTGGAGCGATTCCGTGGCATCGGCGCGGGATCGATCGCCTAGCTCGACGCCTCGGACAGCGTGAGGTACAGCTGTCCGAGATGATGCCACGCGCTCGTCTCCGGCAGCTGTGCGACGGCTTCTTGAAGCGAGGTCCGCGCCTCGACGCAGCGGCCTAAGAAAAGCGAAGCCATGCCCCGATTGAACAGGACCGGCACGCTCGCTGGAAGCGCCTGCCACATGCGCAGAGCCTCTTCTTCCTTCCCGGAATGCCAAGCCAGCGCCGCTTCCTCATTGGCATGAAGCGAACGCCAAGCGGACGGCACCTCGCTATTCTTTGGCAAAAGCGCGCCCGCCTCGGCGAATCGCCGAGTCAGTCGCAGCACCGCGGCGGCGAGTAACGCGGCCGGATAGGTGCTTTGAGTCTTCGTCCACTCCAGAAGCGAGGCAGCGACCGAAATCGGATTCGTGCGCGTGGGACGATGAATCGCGCGTTCGCCGCCGGCCAAAAAGGGGTGCAGATCGCGCACCATCTGCGGATAGTTGCCGAGACAGAACGCCACGGCCACCGCAGGCTCTTGAAGGGCGACGAGCTTCGCCCAATCCGGCGGCACTTCGCAGGTCGAGCGCCCCGCGCCGTTCGAGGACTCTCCCGCCTCCATCCAATCGACCGCGGCCAGTGCGTCCGTCCAGGCCACGCGCGGATCGACCGGCTGCACGGGTACGGCTTCGTGTGGAACGACTTCTTCGCCCAGCTCCGCGAACCCCAAACCCTCGGCCTGAGCCGCGATCTGACGGCGGAGATAGCCGGCAAATAAATCCGAAACCGACCGCGATGAATCACTCATGGCTAACCCTTGCTCGGTTATTGCGCTCAGCTTGGGGCCGGGAATCGGATCGCTCCGCGCGGCCCGCTCTATCCTACGAACGACGTGGGACCGAAAACTTGCGCGGTCGATCCGTTTACAACCGCCTCCCCGCCCGCTATGTTGCAAGGCATCGGAGAACGAGGCAGCGTCCCATCGCGGAGGGTTTCTCGTGGTCGCCAGTTTACGCGCCCTACTTACCGGAATTATCGACTATGCCGGCCTCTTTCCACCGGCGCGGCTATCCCTGGACCAAGCGATCCGCAACTATGCCGCCTATCGCCGCCACGCCAACGCCTGGATGCTGGGGCGATTCATCGTACCGGCGGCGCGCTTGGACGATCTGGAACCCTACTACGACGAGTTGTTTGCCGTCGATCCGCCGTTCTCATTCAGCGTGCTTGGCCGCGGCGGCGGCAATCTCGGCGAATACCTCACGCTGCTGCGCGATGACTTGCGCGACGTGGCCGCCTTCCGCAAACGTCACGGCGCGCGCGTCGCCGTCGAGGCATTCGAGACGCGCTTGCCGCCCGATCTCGCCGATCCTCAGCTGCCGAATTCGGCGATGAATCTCATAAAGACCCTTTCGGTTTTTCCGTTCGTCGAACTCTTTCCCTTTTGCGAAGCTCCCGGCCGACCCGAAGAGCTGCAACATCAGTTGGCCCAGCTGCAAGGCGAACAGCTCGGCTTCAAACTTCGTTGCGGCGGATTGGAAGCGTCGGCCTTCCCTAGCGGCGCGCAAATCGCGGACGCGCTGCGTCGCTGTCTCGATGCGGGATTGCAATTCAAGGCAACCGCCGGATTGCATCATCCCTTGCCCCGCTTCGATTCCAGCGTCCAGACGCGGATGCACGGTTTCATCAACGTCTTCCTCGCCGGCGCGTTGGCCCACGCACGCAATTTGAACGTCAAGCACTTACAGACACTCCTCGAAGACGACCGAGCCGAACATTTCTCGTTCACCGATCGAGGAGCCGTTTGGCAGAACCATCGCATCACCACGGCGGAGATCGCAGCCGCACGGCGCGAGTTTGTCATTTCGTTTGGCAGTTGTAGCTTCGACGAGCCGCGCGACGATCTCCGCGCCCTCGGTTGGCTCTGAGACGCGAACCGTCGAACCCTCTCGGTTAAGATTCGTCGAGCAGCACGGCCTCGCGCGGCAGCCAGCCGATCTCGCCGCCGGACAATTCGATCTGCACCCAGCCCTCGCGTTCGAGCAACAATCGGCCTTCCACGCCCCGATGGAGCGGCACATCGTAGCGCGGCGGAAAAGCCATGCCATTGCCGCGACGCACGAGCATTCCATTGCGCGCGACCACCGCGAGGGGATGGGCAGCGCGTTCGCGTTCTTCGGCGCAACGGACCAACAATCCGCCCGCACAAAGCGCCGACGCCGAGAGAAAGAACAACCCGCCGAGCAGATGCCGCGTTTGACGCACCATCCGCCAGCGCGTGGCCGCGACGCATCCAACAACGTAACAGATGAGAGCCGCGCCCATCAACCACTCGCCGGGCACATACGGCATCCAAGCTGGCCTGTCTTTGGGTCGAGGTCGTCCCAAATCTCCCGAAGGCGGATAGACGACGAGTTGCCTCGCCTCGGCAAGAAGCTCGTTCAGCGCGGCATCGTTCGGCGACAACCGCAGTCCCCGATGGTACGACAGGAGAGCGCGAGGTAAATCGTCGGCGAGCAAATAGGCGTTGCCGAGGTTGCGATACAACATGGCATTGTTCGCTCCGCGCCGGCGTAGTTCCTCCAGATGTCGAACGGCTTGGTGAAAGTGCGGTCGAGCCTGCTCCCGATCTTGTCGCAAACGCACTCCCTCCTGAAACTCTCGCTCGAGTCTCTCGAGGATCTCTCGATCCGCCTCCGAGGTTCCGCCGACCGGAGAGCAGGAGAACCCCGCGACGAGGAGCGCGAAGGCAAGGAGTCGACCGTCTGCCGCAACCCACGGGTTCATGGATCTCCCCTCACTTGGAAGCCGCGTCGCTCTCCGACTCCACCGCCAGGATCAATCGAACGGCGACATCCTTACTCTCGGCCCCAGCGAGAGAGCTTTCTTCCTCCGGCACGAAGCGCGCGCTATCGCACCATTCAAAGAATCGGACGGCTTGGGCGACGACGGAAGCCGAACAGCCGCGTTGCTCGAGCAGTTGGGCGACTTCGCGCGGCGTGGGTTCGGCAACCGTCCAATCGAGCCGTTGTTGCAGATAACCGGCGACGATACCTGCCATCCGCGCGGCGCGCGGGCCAGGCGGTAGACGCCTTCCCCCTTGCAGAGCGCCGATCGCCTTCCGCGCGGCGCGGCTGCGCCGCTGACTCGCCAAGCGCGCCGCGTCCGGATAGAGACGACGCCAGGTGAGATACCAAACGATGCAGCCCAAGGGGGGGAGAAGCACCAAGGCAGCGAGCGTCGTCCCGCCCGGCGGGGTCCACGGCGTTCGATGCTCCCACACCTCCGAGTCCGTGGACAGGACGAACGCGCCCTCCGATCCGCGAACCGGCACCTGCACGGTCTCGCGGGAGGTAACGGTCAACGGAATGGGGTCGGTATAAAGAACTTGAAAGCCCTTGTTTGTCGTAAGCAGATAGGGGTTGAAGTAGACGAACGGCACGCTGGGAATGGAGCGCACCTCCCGACGGCGCGGCTTAAGGCGATAGGAAAACTCCCAGGTGCGCGCGTCGGGCCGCGCCGCCTGCTCACCGACATCGTCGATGTAAAACGCCTCGGCAAACTCGGGGAGTTGGCGCAAATCGAGGCGTTGCGGTTCCTGTCGGGCGGGTTGCACGGCGCGCACCACCAGTGTGAAAGTCAACGGCGACTCGACGGAGAGGGAGGTCGGCTCGGCGCGGGCTTGTACTTCAAACCACCCGCTGGCCTCGCTGAACGGCAGATCGACGGGTCGTCCCACCGTGGGAATCGCTTCCCCTTCCGACGGCGCGGCGGCGCGCACGCCGATTGCCCAACAGAGTACGAACGGGATCAGAGCCGGTCGAAGGCGGGACATACCCTTCGTTTTACCAATCTTTTACTCCCTTGGCGGTGGATTCCTCACTCCGGCGATGATGCGTCCGTCGTTCGAGCAATACCTTTTTGCCGGCCTGCTCCAGATACTCTTCCGCAAGCCGCAGCGGCAGGGGAGGCACGTCCACTTCATCGGGAATCGGAGGGAGATTGCCCTTGCCCGGCTGACGCGGTTCGTCGCTGTTCGCACCCTCCTTGCCGGGTTCGGGTTTGGCATCGCCCTCCGACGGTTG
>JAJXWW010000195.1 GCA_021781415.1 Planctomycetota bacterium | reverse complement strand
GGAGCGATGCTGCGCGCCCTGTACGATCGGCGCGACGGCCAACAACCTCCTCGCTATCTCTTTCTGCTCAGCGATGGAGCCGACAACGGCAGCGCCCGCAACCCGGCACTCTCCGAAGCTGCGCGTTGGCGCAACCTGCCCTGTCCCCTCCACTCGTTCGCTTGCGGCAATCCCACCACGGCGGATCGACAGAACGACATCGCCATCACCTCGCTCGTCACCGAACCGGCCCTCGTCCCCAGCAAGGGCAAGCTGACTGTCAAACTCACCATCGACGCGCCTGGCCTGGAGAATAGTTCGGTGCGCGTCCGTCTCTTCCTCAACAACGAAGAGGTATTGGCTCGCAACGAAACCTTGACCCTTACCCACGAGAATCGCATCGCCCTCGAATGCAACGCACCCGCCAAGCCGGGAGAGGTCAAGCTGCGCGTTCAAGTGGACGACCCTAACAACCCCGACCGCGCCCCCAAGGACGACTTGTTCCCCGACAACAATAAGATCGAAACCTACATCACCGTGACCAAGGAAGGCGTCAGCGTTCTACTTGTCGACAAACAGCGCGCCTGGGAGCCGCAGATGATATGCGATGCGCTGACGAACGATCCGCGCATCCGCGTCACCCCGGTTTGGCTGCGCGGCGGTAATCTCATCGACGCCAACAACGGCGATCTCTTCCAGTTCGACCGTCAGCCCTACGATGTCATCGTTCTCGGCGACGTGACCGCCGCACAGATGAGAGCGGTCGGCCCGCAATCGCTGGAGGCCATCGAGAATCTCGTCTCGCGCGGCTCCGGCTTTCTGATGCTCGGCGGCTACTCCACCTTCGGCAACGGCGATTGGCGGGGCACGCCCATCGAGCGAATGTTGCCGGTCGATTTGACTGCGTCGAGCGGTCAAATCGAAGAGAATCGGAGAATGCTGCCGACCCAGAACGGTCTGCGCGGCTTCGCCTACCTGATGAAATTGGCCGATGGCGACAAGCCGGAGAAAGTCTGGGAGACGCTGCCCGAACTGGAAGGCATCTCGCGTCTGAGCAGGTCGAACAAGGGCATCGAAACCGTACTCGCCGAGTCGGACAAAGGCGAGCCAATCTTGATCGCTCAGAATTACGGCGACGGCCGCGTCCTTGCCTTCGCGGGCGATACGACGCACCGCTGGATCGTCGATGCACAAAAAAAGCAAATGCACGGTCGCTTTTGGAGACAAACGGTCCTGTGGCTGGCGAAACAGGAGAACGCCGAGGGTAGCGTGTGGATCAAGCCGGACGCGCGCCGTCTGCCGGTGCGCGGCGATCTCGGTTTCAGCGTCGGCGTCCGCAGCCGAGGCGGCATCGACCTCGCCGACGGCGCTTACACCGTCGAAGTCACCGGCCCCGATGGCGTCAAGTCGCCTGTGCCGACCGCTCGGACGGCGACCGAGGATCGCGGGACTTTCGCAAAGACCGACCTACCGGGCGAGTATCTCATCGCCGTCCACGGCAAGGCAAAAGATCCGAGTACGGGCGAGACCATCGACGGCGAGGCGTCGGCCCACTTCATCGTCTACGCCGAGGATGTGGAGATGAGACGCCGCGCCGCCGATCCCGATTTCCTCAAGAAACTATCCGCTGCCGGCGGCGGCGAGTTCCATCGCATCGAGGAACTGCCGTCGTTTCTCCGTCGTTTGGAAAGCGAGAACCTGACCCGCAACAAACCGAAAATGCTGTTACGTCCCGATTGGCGCACTACCGGGCGGTCGTCGTTTTTAATGATCTTTTTTGTCCTCTTTGTCTCCACCCTCTCCCTCGAATGGCTCCTCCGCCGCCGCTGGGGTATGGTGTGAAAGCGTATTTTCCGCCTTGCCAATCTGTCTGTGGCACGGGGAAGTAACCGATTTGCTCACCTGAAAAGTCAGCGTAACCGACACGGTAGATGGCCCCTGCGTTCCCTTAAGACAAAACGATTTCTGCTGAGATTGACTGCGCCAAACATAGCGAATACAGTTTGATTATGAACGCTGGACTAGGTGGGTAACACCGTGCCGAACTCTTCCCGTCAACTCCTCGACACTGCGTATACACACCTCGGTTTCGCCGACGGAGATCTTTTGAATGCGGCGGATGAACCGGACGACAGCACGTCCCCGTCTTGGGTCGATAAGGGGGATTGGCTTGCGCTCGCCAAGAAGGTCGGAGCCGAGAAGGTTTTCTTCGTTGACACCTATCCCGTTATCGTCTTCGCCGAGCAGAAGACGGCCGATCCGACGGAGTGGTTTCAATGGTTCAACTCGGTCTGGTGTATGGCCAGGCCACAACTACTCTTCCTCGCACGGGAGGGCGAGCTATCCGTCTTCAATCTCACAAAGCAACCCGCCCGACACGGCGAGGATCCAGCCCGCGACGACCGTTTGCTTGATGTGGTGCGGGCGACAGCCGATGTGCAGGACCGTCTGCACCGCTACCGGCGCGACCAAGTGGAGTCCGGTCGGCTGTTTGAAGATGTGCGTTTCGGGTTCGATGATCGAGCGGATCGTGCCTTGGTGAGGGATCTGGGTAAGGTGCGGAAAGCACTAATCGATGCGGGTTTGGCTCCCAGCTATGCGCATGCGCTCATCGGCCGGTCGATCTTCATCCGCTACCTCGAAGACCGGCGTGTACTCACCGAGAAATATTTTCGCAGCATCGCCAAGGGCAAATCGGCAAAGTGGAGCGCCATCCTGGATGAGGCTTATAAAGACAACCGCAGCTTTGGTGGGGGCCAGCCGATCTTCTATCCCTACGTCCTCACCAATAAGGCGTTCACCTACAGCCTGTTCATCCAACTCGCAGAGCGATTCAACGGGGATATGTTCCCCGTCGATCCCGCAGAGCAGCAAGCCGTTACCGAAAAACATCTCAAACTGCTGCATCGATTCCTACTCGGCGGGAAAGACGAGAAACTCTTCTTCTTCGCCTACCGCTTCGACATCATCCCAATCGAGATGATCAGCAGTATCTACGAGAAGTTTTACAGCTTGGAGAAGAAGAAAAAACGCGAGGAGGGAAGCTTTTACACGCCGAGCGCGCTGGTCGATTTCGTACTGGCGCAGACGCTGACGGATGACGTGCTGGCGACGAATCCTCGCATCATGGATCCCGCCTGCGGCTCGGGCATCTTTCTGGTCGAGTCATTCCGCCGGATCGTCCGATACCGAATTGGGAAGCTGCGTCGCCCCTTGACGCCGGAGGAGTTGCGCGAGATTCTCAGACAACAGATCGCGGGCATGGACATCAACCCCGAGGCGATCCGAGTGGCGGCGTTCAGCCTCTACTTGGCGATGCTGCACTACCTTGATCCACCCGACATCCTCCAACATAAACTGCCGGGGCTTACCTACGCAGCGCGGCCCAAATCGAATCCGCAAAGATATTACGACATTCTCATCGCGGAAGATGCCTTTCGAATTGAGGAAACCGTTGCGGAGGAAGCGATCCGAAAACGCTTCCTCTCCGCTTGCGCGGACGTTGTAGTGGGCAATCCTCCTTGGGGTGCCCCGCCATCGAATGAGCCGGAGGAGATCCGATCCGATGGCGGCATCGCCTGGTGCGCAGAACGGACGCTGTCGGTGGGAGACAGGGAAAGGTCGCAAACTTTTCTCCACCGCACCCTGGACCTGCTCCGGGACGGCGGCAGGGCTGGACTTCTGGTGTCAACCGGCGTCTTTTTCAAGCGACACGAGAACACGAAGCTATTCCGCCGGGAATGGCTTGAAAAGGTCACTCTGCAGAAGGTGGTCAACTTTGCGGCAGTGCGGAAAGCTTTCTTCCGAGGCGCGAGAGATGAGGGGGAATCTCGAAGCCAAGGAGCGATCGCACCTTTCGCCGCAGTTGTGTTTGAAAAGCGCCCCGCACTTGAGGACAGTTATTTCGCCTATTGGTCGGCGAAGGAAACTGCGTTCGTGCGTCAGGTGCAGGCGGTCGTTTTGAACCGTGCCGATCTTAGGATCGCCAATCAGGACGAATACGAGCGCGATGACACGCTTTGGAAGATCTACTGGTGGGGATCGCATCGAGACGAGGAACTGATCCGTCGGCTGAGGCTTGAGCGGACACTACAGAGTGTTTTTGATCCGAATAACGACCGGCTTCAGAAAGGTTTCGTTAAGGGAAAGCCCGATAAAGCAAGCGACTGGCTACGACAGTTCAAAGAGTTTCCAACTAAATATTTTAGACGATATGGCCTCCTTCCCGAACACGATTTCGTTCTCCCGCCGACGCACGTTGAGCGGCGGCGGGACAGGAAGCTGTATGAGGGGCCGCGACTCTTAATTAAAAGGGGAGTCGGAATCGACGAAATCGCTAGAGGGCAAATCGCTGCTCGCTATGAAACCGTACCTTTCTGTTTCCGGGATTCGATTTATGCCCTTGTTCTGCCAGAGGAGAATGAAAAAACTGCAAAGGTAACGCTTGCAATCCTGTGGTCCTCATTAACACGCTATCATCTCTTTCTTACCTCCGGAACATGGGGACTTTGGCATGATGAGGTGAAGAAAGATGTACTGTACAATATTCCCGTTAAGATCCCAACGAAATCCGAGTTGACAAAAAAACTGATCGTTGTCGTGGATGCCCTTCGAGAACTCCCTGAAGAGACGGAATCCGGCTCTTTATTCGGTTCTAAGGGAATACCCAAGGAGGAGCGCAATGCGAAAATCCGCGAATTGGAACATCGACTTGATGAGGCGGTTTACGAGTTATTCGAGTTGACGGAGGAAGATAGGGATCGCATCGACGAGATGTGCAGTCTCGGCCTCGATTTCTTCTACCGAGGGATGAGCAGTAACGCAGTGAGTCCTTTAGATTGGCCGGATTCGCTCGATCCATTTGGAAGGAGCGCCGATCTTAACGACGGCATTGCCGCGCAGAATGAGATCGGGAGATACCTTTCGACTTTCCTCAAACTGTGGGAACCGCAACTCCGGGATCAAGCAGGGCGTTTCCGATGGCGAGTCATTCGGCCTCTCGGCGCATCGACGATGCTCGCCGTGATTTTCCAGACCGAGACGGTGACGGAACCGCTTCCCCCGCCGCAGGAAAGCGACGACCAGAAATGGATTGAAATACTGGATCGTCTCTCGAACAACTCGCTACAAGCAACTAAAGCGCGCAGAGTTTACATCGACGGGCTGATCCGCATTGTGACAGACGAAGATGTGGTCATCATCAAGCGAAATGAACGTCGCCTGTGGACGAAATCCTCGGCCCGCGACGATGCCGAAGCTACGATGATAATGGCGATGGAACTTGGCCAGAAGGAAGGGGTGCATGGCTAGACCCAGATTATCCACCGCACTGACTTGGCCAAGATTCGAGAAAGCCGTTCACGCGGTGTTCACAGAAGCTCTCCAGCGCCTCGGTGAGTTCGAACGGCTTCCCAAATCCGAAGAACCGATAAACCTGGAGTTGTATTGGCTTGCCCGGAAGGTACATCAGGAATTACTCCTTTCCGAAGAGGGCAATCTCCCCTTCACTATTAATTCGGATTCGACAAACCAGCCCGAACCGGACGACTCCGCGCGATCTCCTCGTTTGAGAAAGATGCCGGATTTCCGCTGCACCATGATAGACGCCCAAGCGGAGGATTACCGACGCTCGCAGGTAAACTATTACCTGGAGTGCAAAAGGCTGGGGATGGCCGAAGGAAAATGGATTCTCAACGAGAACTATTCGGAACACGGCATAGCCCGATTCATGCGGACAGATTGGGGATACGGGAAGGGTTGTACTTCGGCGGCAATGATCGGATATGTGCAGAATATGGAACCGGATGAGATACTCCGCGATGTCAATACTCATGCGGTCTCGCGGTCCATTCCGTCGCTAACACGGGCCGCAACGGGGTGGGTAACGAGAAACATTACCTGCATATCTCAACCACCTCTACTCCGTGAGTTCGATACGAACCGGGTTCAACTGTACCACTTCTGGATGGATCTTCGACACTGCCAGTTCGACATTGCGTCCGACCAACCGCCGCAGAGCGCAGCCGATTCACCCCCGTCGGCCAAACGAATGCGAAAAAGGGGTGGATCGGGCAATCGCAAAAAATAGAAGTGATAGTGTTTGGATTCTTGAGGGTGAGCGCAAATCGAAACGCTATTCGTAACCGTTCACCCTCCCAAACTGGCGCAGCTGTAGCCGCCGAGTTTTCGTAAACTGTCGGTATGGATGTTCCCATGTGTGAAGGCTGTCGCCAGCGTGACGCGCGGTTTGCCGTGCTGGAGG
>JAJXWW010000140.1 GCA_021781415.1 Planctomycetota bacterium | reverse complement strand
AGGCTATCCTTCCCCGCGCCAAGCTGCGCTTCGCAATGCAACAACCTATCGCGCGACGATTGGTCGATGCTTCTACGACAAGTTCAAGAACGATGCAAGAGCAGTTGCTCGCAAGCGATTGAACTGGAAATCGACGGGGTAAACGGGTATCTCACCTCGCCCGCCCATTCCTCTGGCCAGGAGATCGAGTCATGGCTTCTATCCGTTGGCTTTCCATTCTCACGTTGGCATGGGCGCTGCCCCCGTTCGCCTCGGCGGAGGATGTTGCGAGATTGGGAGAACAGACACCGATCGAGAATGATGCCAGGCAAGCCGTCGAACTGTACACCAAGGCGATTCAGTCTCACCCCAACGATCCGGCCGTCTATCGCGGTCGAGCCGAAGCGTATCAACGACTCGAGCAGTTCGATCTCTCGTTGAACGATCTCAACGTCTGTCTGCGTCTCGCGCCGAAAGATGCCCTCGCCCTGGCGTCGCGCGCCCGCTTGTGGCTGCGCACCGGCCACAACCGCGAAGCCATCGCCGATGCGACGGCAAGCCTCCAACTGTGCGCCAATAACGCCGGGGCCTATGGCACGCGCGGCTTGGCTTACGAACGCTCGAACGATTTCGCCCGTGCCGTGGCGGATTATTCGGAGTCGATCCGTCTGCATCCGACGGGATTGAAATACATGCTCCGAGGCCGTTGCCAGGAGATGCTCGGCAATCGCAATCTGGCCGTCGCGGACTACAACAAAGGCAATAGCTTCCAAACGGTGGCGAGCGACTCGAGGACGAATCGCCCAGGGAACTAAGCGAGGCAGCTTCTTCCAGGGCAACTGTCGAGCGGCTCTCCTTTCGAGGTCTCGAGGTCGATGGTCGTAGAAATTTGCTTGCGGTAACTGTCATTCGTCCGATAGACTGAATGAAAGGGCCGAGGATGTTCGTTCGACACCTTTCTTAAGAGCGAGTTTCACCATGGCGCAGGTAGATGTCCGACCCGCGAAGTCGCAAATGACTCCTCCCGACGAGCGCTTTTGGCAGCGCTATTCGCCCCATGCGGAGTTTCCCCTTTCCAGCGCGAGTTCGTTGGCGCTACACCTGCTTCTCTTCGGCGTCCTCATTCTGTTGGCATGGCTCGGCACCTTGTTTTTCAATCAAGGCAGCCGTTCGCTTCCGGTCGAAGCGGTGCGTCTCGATCTTGGCGGTGGCGGCGGCAATCCGCACGGATCGGGCGATGGTCCCAACAACGGACAGCCCGTCGAAGCGAGCAGCGAACGACCGAACGACAACCCGAAGGAAACCACCCCTCCCGAAGATACGCCACAGAAGACAAAAATCGAGGTGCAACCGGGCACGCGCCTGCAAATGAGCTTCGACGAGGAATCGACGCGCTTTCTCCAACAGACGGACACGCAAGCATCCCAGGCTTTCCAGTCGCTCAGCAAGGTGACATCGCGGCTGCGCTTGACGGAGGGTAAAACGTCCGGCTACGGGCAAGGCGGCACCGGCACCGGCGGCGGCAGCGGCGATGGACGCGGGAAAGGCGTTGGCAACGGCGAGGGCGATGGGCACGGAACGCTCACCAAGCGCGAAAAGCGGATGCTCCGCTGGACGATGTTATTCCGACCGCAGAGTCCAGCCGACTACGTCGCGCAACTCAACGGGCTAGGAGCCATCTTGGCGTTCCCCATCCCCGGCAGCAAGGAGTATCAAGTGGTGCGCAACCTAGCCGCCCGCCCCGCCAAGTTGGAAGACGAGGACATCACGAAACTGCACCGCATCTATTGGTTCGATAACAAACCCGATTCGGTCGCTCAGGTCGTGCAGGTTCTCGGACTTCGCATCCGACCGCCGGATCACTTCATCGCTTTTATGCCCGAAGAAGTGGAACAAAAGCTGTATCGACGCGAGGATGCCTATCTTAAGAAGAACTATTCCGGACGGACGGAGGACGATATTCAGGAGACGAAGTTCCGTCTGACCGAAAAGCGCGGCGGAGTCATTGAGCCGGAGGTGAGCAATCTCAAGATCAAGGGCAGTCGCCGTTGATGGAGTCGGTACTGAGACTCCGATGGGGCTACACTATTTCCCATGCGAAGCGCCCACCGGCAAAGTAGCGGCCGTTGCCGAGCGGCTGCGTGTGGATCAATTTGAGCGGCAGCGCCAAGGGTGGCTGATCGGAAGTCTGCCACTGGATCAGGAACAAATCGCTGGTGGGACGACAGGGGAGTTCGAGTCCCAAACCATTTCGGCAGAGGTTGTGGGCCGAGGCGACGAAGGCTTCTCCAAACTCGGCATCGCCGCGTATGGGCTGCATCCGCAGTTCGGCGCTCCAAGAGAAGCGCTCCTCGGAGCGTTGGTCCGGCAACAGCTGAAGATAATCGCGCAGGCTCCGCAGTAAATGAGGGGCTACCTTCTCCAGAATCTCACCGTCTTTGTCTCGGCCGCAATGACAGGGAAGTAGGCGAAACACGACGTCGAGAGTGGATGCGTCCCCGAGAGTCGGCTTCGACAATTCGATTTCCAGCAGCAGACTCGGCAAGCGTCCGAGGGCGCGCCGGAAGAGACCGCCGCCGAGCGAAAACTGATAGAGCCACTTCCAGATGAGGCTTCCATCGTCCGCCGAAGTGAGAGGATCTTCCGGGGACTTCAGGCGTTGAGGCTTCCACTCCGCTTCAAATCCTCCCAATTTGAGAGGCAAGGTGGCAGGAACAATCCGACCGTGCGCGTGGTGTTCGAGAGTCGCCAACGAGACCGGCCGGGTGCGATGCAGCACACGATAACGCAGCGACGAGTGCTGGCGGATTTCAAATCCTCCTGCCGCCTCGGCAACCTGCCGAGCGACAAAGCTCTTCATCTCTTCGACCGAACACGTCCAGAGGGAAGGCGACGCGGCAACCGCTTCTCTCGCCTCCACCGTCGCGGAGGGAGGCAAGGAAACGGTGGCGATGCGAACGTGCGTACTGTGCGTCCCCGACGCAGTTTGGTCGGTTGCGGCTTCGAGGGCTTCGAAAAGTGCCGAGCAGCTTGGAAAGCGGCTATCGGGGTCGGGATGCAACGCCTGGGCAATCACAGGCCGATCAGCACCTGGCAACATGCTGAGATCGGGTTTCCCCCTTTGACGAGCCAACGCCAGGGGACGCGGATGGATATTGCGAAACGCATGAACTCCGGTAAACAACTCTTGATAGATCAAAGCCAAATTGTACTGGTCGGCGCGGCGTCCGATCTGACCGTCGAACAGTTCGGGGGCGGAGTAACGTGGATTCAACGCTCCGAGGTTGTTGCCTCCGGGCAGCCAGAACAACTCGGCCAGAGCGAAATCGAGGAGATACAAACGGCCCCCGCGCAGCGCGAGATGCCTCGGCGACAGACCGAGATGTTGGAGCCGCGTCTCTTCGTAGAGGTCGTCCAAGGCTTCCGCGGCCTGACGCAGATACGCCAACAATTCCGCGCGCGGGATCCCGTCCTGTCCGATTTGTCGTCGTTCTCGCAAGCGATCGGCGAGCGACCCGTCCGGCAAATCGGTGAGCAGAGCCAGCCGCGCTCCGGATTCCGTCGCCGATTCGAAACGTGGCAGGGCCGGATGCCGCAGCTGGCGCAAGCGTGCCAATGGATCGCCTTCGGGGCGATCTTCGTTCGGATCATAGCCGTAAATGATCCGGACGAGGCGTTTCCGTCCGTCGCTCGTTTGCGCCGTCCAGACTTCGCCACCGGGATGGCGGAGGAGGCATTCCAACAGATGATGGCCTGCGAGAAAGGTACTCGTATCGTGTGACGGTGGAGCGGCCTCCGGTCTCGGGGGCACGGCGACAGACACGGTTTTGGCGTTGGTCTCGGTCGGCTTTTCTTTCTGGAAACGTACCGCCTCTGAAACGGGGGCGACATTCGAGGTGCTTGAGACCGACCGCCCGGCCTCGGTCAATGCTTGCACGAAGGCGGAACACGACGCATACCGTTCGCGCGGCTCCTTGGACAATGCGCGGGCCACGATCGGGCGATCTGTGGGAGGTAGTTTATCTCCATTTGGCGATTCGCGGACGTGCTGCATCGCTAACTGGCGATACGAAGTGCCTCCGAACGGCGGAGTCCCCGTCAGCGTTTCTTGATAGACCACGGCCAAGCTATATTGATCGGAAAACAGGGTGAAGCGGCCGAGGAAAGTTTCGGGAGCGGCGTACAAGGGTGTCAAGGACTCGCCGCGACGCTTTCCGTTTGCGACATCTTGCAGCTCGCTGAGACTGGCCATCAACCCGAAGTCCGCCACCTTGACGTGCCGACCGATCAGAAAGAGATTCTGCGGTTTGATATCCAGATGTTGGAGACCGTATTCCTGATTGAGAAGATCGATGGCCTCGGCGGCCTCGCGCAGGTATCCGAGCAATTCGCCGCGCGCGATCCCCGGCTGTCCCGCCGCCTGTCGTTCCTTGAGTAGATCGTGCAGGCTTCGATCCGCCAACTCCATCACGATGGCCGCCTCGCCGTCGAAAACCTCGATCCGTTCGATGGACAACAAGAACGGATGGCGAATCGATTTCATCAGCTGCAACGCGCGCAATTCTTGTTCGGCGGTGGAGCGAAGCGGATCGTCGGGTGTGCCGCCGCTGAGAAACTTGATCGCTTTGTGCAGTCCGCCGGGAGCCTCGCACTTCCACACTTCGCCGAATCCACCCTTGCCGAGAAGTTCGAGTAGGCGATAGCCCGCAATCGGCTCGGCGTGCGGTTCTTTGACGAGGGGCATGGTCGAGATCCTCGACGGATATTCCTTCGAGCGCATTTGGATTCGGCTCGCGCCTTAATGGCTGCTATCGGGGCAATCGCGTGAACGTTCCATCTTCTATTCTAGTTCACAATTCACGCGAGAGAGGAAACGAGTGGCTTCGGAGCGCAAGCCCAATTTTCCGGCAAAGATCTTCGTGGAAGAAGAAATCGACCCTTGACACTAACTCTTGTGGGCTTTACAGTTGAAACACTCCATGACGGTTAGGCCGGCTCAACTGGCACGCTCTTGAGGAGATGGGATCCGTGACGAAGAAAGAGATCGTTAAGCAAATATCCGATCGCATTGGCCTGACGCAGCTCAAGACCAAGGACATCGTTCAACAGACCTTCGACGCGATTGTGGAGACCCTGTTGGAAGTCGGACGAATTGAGTTGCGCAACTTCGGTGTCTTTGAAGTGAAACAGCGCAAAGCGCGCAAGGCGCGCAATCCGCGCACCGGCGATCCGGTCGAAGTCCCGCCCAAATTCGTCGTGACGTTCAAGCCAGGCAAGGAAATGGAAAACCGCGTGCGCAAAATGACCCATCCTGCGTTTTCGTCCCAAACGGAGGCTCGAACGACCGAAAGCACAAACGGCTTGGACGAGCGCGCGACTCACAAACCCCGCAAGAAGCCGAGTCGAGTGCGCAAGACCTCATAATCGGCACCGTCGGCATCTACCGTCTCAAGTTCCATACCGCTAGATCCGATACAACCTGTGGGGTTTTCGCGTCGGGACGCTCCAGCCGATCGCGGCCTCATCACCAACCTCGGAGGTTGTCATGCGGCGTATGTTGCTTGCGATCGCGGCGTCGGCGTTCATCCTCAGCCAGTCTGGGTGCTTCATCAATATGTATTCATCCGACCCCAATCGTCGGATGAGTCAACTGCTCAATCAGTCCGAGGACTTGCGCCAGATTGAGTTGGAGTGGGAGCGAATCTGGCTGTCGGATATGCCTTCGCATCTGACCCCGGAGCGGGTACACGGCGGATTGATGCCCTAACCGCGAAGCGAATCTCTGCTCACGGATTGGGCTTCTTCGGTGTCGGCATGTCCCGTCGCGCGGCCAACAAGTCCGCGCCGGCCTGCTTCACTTCCGCCGTTTGACCGGCTGGAGTGGACAAGTACGCCACAATCGCGTCGAGTGCGACGGGCGGATCGAGCAGGTAATTTCCACACGAGCGGATCAGCCGCGCGCGCTGCGGAACCGTCAGATGAGGATACTTCAATAACAGCGGCAGTCCCTCGAAGCCGGATCGAACGCGCAGCGCGGCGAACACGCGAACGACCCTGTCGGTATCTTTTTTGACGCCGGACTCGGCCAGGGCGAGCAGGCGCTCAATGCCCGGCCTTCCCAGACGTTCGAGAGCGCGAATCAGTCCGTCGAAGAGGTAGGCATCGTCGCCATCATCGAAGGCCAACGTGTTGACCAGGATGTCCGGCGCGCCTTGAGCCGCGAGGCGTCCCATTGCCAACGCGGCCGCGCGCCGCAGCGGTAAATCGTTCTCGTTCAACACTTTCAACAGGCACTCATGGACGCGCAACTCTCCCTTGGCCGCGTTCCGTCCAAGCACTTCGGCAGCCGCGCGCCGGAGCGAAGACTCGCCGTCCGCCAACACCGTTTTACACGCCTCTTGAACGTCGTTGTTCCAGAAGGACTCGAGTACGCTCAACGACGCCAGACGCGCCGGCAACGGCTGTTCGCTATCCCGAACCAGCTTGAGAAGCGGAACCCGATTGCGCGCGCCGCGCCGCGTCAGCTCGAATTGTGCTTGGGCGCGCCGCGACGCATCTTCATCGGCCAACGACGCCATCAATTGGTCGTCGCTCTGACGGACAATTTTCGACCAGCGATCCATCGGCGACAACGGCAGCGCGGCCTCCGTCTTCGTTCCACTCCACGATAGGCGATCTATTCTTCCTCGCTCCTCCACAACGTACATCGCGCCGTCTGGGCCTGTTATCAATTGCTTGGGCAGAAAGCGCGTGTCTTTGCTTTTCAGAAAGACAAATTCGCTGGCGACGGCAAACGAAGCGCCTTTGGATTGGAGGCGGTAGGCGCGAATCGAGTTTCCTTCCATTTCGGCTGCGTAGAGCAATCCGCGATACTTAGCCGGGAAGCGCGTCGCTCCATAGATCATCGTTTCAATGGCTGGACCGGTTACGGCCTTGCGAAGCGGAGGCATCTTACCCGGTAGTTCGCCGTTTAGCGCGGTACGAAAACGGTCGGCAAGCACGCCGCTCGCTCCGACTCGTTGCCTCCAGCCGAAATCGCACGCTTCGGCAACGTGGAGCAATCGCCCGCCTCTCGACTTGTCGCCCTCGGGTTCGATTGTCTCGGACTGAAATCCGTTGCCGAACGCATCGAAAGTAAGCGCGCCTTGAGGACGCTGAAATCCGAAGGCAAAGACCTCCATGCGCGAGCCATCCGGTCGACAGCGGAAGATCGCGCCCGTGCCGAGAACCAGCGCGCGGCTGCCGTCGGCTCCCTCGACGCGGTGATCGCCCGATTCCACCCCGATATAGAGCCATCCATCCGAACCGAGGGATAACCCCAGAATTCGCCGCCGCGAAGCTCCGCCGAACCCTTTGGCAACGATCTCTCCTTTCGGCGGTTGCCCCGCGCTCTCCAGACGATAGCGACGCAATGTCTCGCCACCCAAGTACAAGGAGTTGTCGTGATAGAGGAGACATGCCGACGGCTCGACTTCCAAGAGGACGCTGGCCGAGTCGTAGACGCCCTTGCCTTGCGCGTCTTTTAGCACTTTAACGACATCTTTGCTCTTTGACTTTGCGCCGCTCGCGTCGGGTCGCGTTTCGAGAACGTAGGCCGTGCCGTCGTCGCCGAACGCCAACACCGAACCGGAGGCAACCGTCGGCGCGTCGGCCACGATCTCGATTTTCACCCCTTCGGGAGCGAGGAAGCCCTTCAAGCGCGGGTCGGCATCGCCCCGCTCGACAAGTTTCGTTTCATTCAACTCGGAGTGGAGCGCGGAGAACGGCACCACGAATAGCATTGCGACGGCGATGAGGGGCAGTAATGGAGATTTCACGACAACCTCTTGGCTTGAGAGACGATCCGAGAAGCCCCCTCTCACGGGGAGAGAGGGGCTTCTCGGATCGCCTGGCTGCCTCGTCGTTCGATCACTTCTTCTTATTCGTCGGTCGGATGGACACCAAGCCTCCGTTGGGGCCTGGGACGGCCCCCTCGACGAGGACGAGATTGTTTTCGACGTCGATGCGAACAATGCGAAGATTGCGCACGGTGACTCGTTCCGCGCCGTAGCGACCGGCCAAGCGTTTGCCGCGCTTCGGTCTGCCGCTGCCGCGGTTGCTGGCGAGCGAACCGACGCTACCCGGCGAACGGTGATGCTTCTTGACGCCGTGGCTGGCGGGCAAACCGGCAAAGTTATGGCGCTTCATCGCGCCGGCGGTGCCGCGCCCCTTCGAGGTTCCGGTGACATCGGCGGCTTTGATGTCCTTAAAGACATCGCCGGCCTTCAGGAGGGAGCCAATCTGAAAGTCGCCCGCCTTCTCCAGGCGAAACTCGCGGACGAACCGCGGCGGCTCGCAGTCGGCTTTGGCCGTGATCTGCACTCCCGCCTTCAGACGCGCCTGTCGCCGCCGTGATTCCAAGGCGTTGGACACATGCCCGCGTTCGGCGCGACTGGCCTTGTGCCGCGATTTGCTTAGGAAACCCAACTGAACGGCATCGTATCCATCGCGCTCCATATTCCGCACTTGCAAAACCGGACAGGGGCCGACTTGCAGCACGGTCACGGGGGCGATCTTGCCCTCGTCGTCGTAGACCTGTGTCATACCGACTTTTAGACCCAACAAACCCAAAGCCATGCGATCACCTCATCGGAGAAGCAACTGTCTACCCAGGAATCGTCCCGGTGAGCATCATTGCCGGAGGAGTTCTTCCTCCTGGTGAAGATGAAACCGATATTATGCGATCGAGAGGACTTTCTTCAAGACCGCATGGAGCGCGATACCCTCGGCCTCTTTCTTTCTTAAGCGATAGTACGCGCTTTCGCCATCGACAATTCGCAGCGCATCGGGCCAGGAAGCGGCCAACTTCTGCATCAACCGAACGCTTCGATACCCAAACACCGCGTCGATGGGACTGCTCTCGCTGGCCCTTTCCAGATGAATCGACGCGATTTTCCACCGAGAAGCCAAAAGCCGCAACTCGGCGAAGCGCAGAAGCCATTCGACGGACACCGGGAGGGGACCGAAGCGATCGCGCAACTCTCGACGAAAATCGGCCAGCCGTTCTAGCTTGCGAATGCGCGACAAGCGGCGATAGACCTCGATCCGCGCGCGCTGGCTTGGGACGTAGTCGCGCGGTAAATAGGCCGACCACGGCAAATCGAGGTGAATCTCCAACGGCGTTCGCAACGGCTGCTGCTTCAGCGTCCGCACGGAGTTTTCTAAAAGTTGACAGTACATCTCATAGCCGACGGCGGCGATGTGGCCGCTCTGCTGCGTGCCGAGGATGTTGCCCGCGCCGCGAATCTCCAGGTCGCGCAGCGCGATCTTGAATCCCGCGCCCAGTTCGGTGAACTCTTCGATGGCCTTGAGTCGCTTGGCGGCGTTGGGAGCGATCGAGCGATCGCCGTCGAGAAGTAGATAAGCGTAGGCCCGATGTTTGTATCTGCCGACACGGCCGCGCAACTGGTGCAGGTCGGCTAGGCCGTAGTTGTCGGCCCGGTTGATGAAGATGGTGTTGGCGTTCGGGATGTCCAGCCCGCTTTCGATGATCGTGGTGGCCATGAGAATATCGGCCTCGCGGCGGACGAAGCGCAGCATCTCTTGCTCCAGTTCGTCCGCCGCCATTTGACCGTGGACGACGGCGAAGCGGGCCTCGGGCACAATTTGCCGCACGCGCTCGGCGACATCGTGGATGTCGTGAACGCGATTGTGAACGAAATAGACTTGTCCTTCGCGGTTCAGCTCGCGAAGCACGGCATGACGCACGAGTTGTTTATCGAAACGGACGATGCGCGTTTCGATGGCCAGTCGATCGGGAGGAGGGGTTTCCAGATTCGAGATGTCGCGGATTCCCAAAAGCGACAAATGAAGCGTGCGCGGGATCGGCGTGGCGGTCATCGTCAGCACGTCCACTTTTTGGCGCAGTCGTTTCAAGCGCTCTTTGTGTTCGACGCCGAAGCGCTGTTCCTCGTCGATCACCACCAGACCGAGATCCTTGAATTGCACGTCGGAACTCACGAGGCGATGCGTGCCGACGACGATGTCGATACCGCCCGTCTTCAGTCCCTCGACAATGCGTTTCTGTTCGCGGGCGGTGCGAAAACGGCTGAGACATTCGACGGTGAAAGGATACTCGGCGAGACGCTGACTGAAGGTTCGATAGTGTTGCTCGGCGAGAACCGTGGTCGGCACGAGGATGGCGACTTGTCGTCCGTTGTCCACGGTCTTGAAGGCGGCGCGCACGGCCAACTCGGTTTTGCCGTAGCCAACATCGCCGCACAGAAGCCGATCCATCGGTCGCGGACGCTGCAAGTCCCCCTTGATCTCGGTCAAACTCGTGAGTTGATCCGGCGTCTCCCGGTAGGGAAACGACGCTTCGAATTCGAGCTGCCACTCGCTGTCGGGCGGAAGGGCGACTCCCGCTTCGGCCTCGCGCAGCGCTTGCAGTTGGATCATGTCGCTGGCCAAATCCATCACCGCCGCTTGCACGCGCGCCTTGCGATTTTGCCAACTCGTGCCGCCGTATTTCGAGAGTTCCGGCTCGGTCTTGGCACCGCCGACGTATTTTTGCACTAAGTCGATCTTCGACGCGGGCACGAAGACGCGCACTCCGGCGGCAAACTCCAGAATGAGATGCTCCTCGGCATGGCGCGTGGGCGAACCGGCGGCGTCCGACGTTGGGGTTTGGCTACTGCCCGATGACTCGCGCCGCCGATTTCCCGCTTTCTCGATGAGTTGCATCCCGCGATACCGCGCGATGCCGTGGCTAACGTGGACGACGAGATCGCCTTCGCTGAGATCGAGAAAGCTATCGATGGCTCTCGCTTCGATTTGGCGTCGCGGCTGGATTTGCCGCACTTCCTCGCGGTGAAATAGCTCCTGACCACCGAGAACGATCAGCGATCCAGCCGCGAAAGCCGTTGGGGGTTCGCCGTCGTCCGACGGCTTGTGCAAACGCTTCGCCGTGTCCAAGATGCGAAAGCCGGCGCGGACGCGGCCCACGACGAGGCGCAGGCGATCGGATTGTGCCAGTTGCCCCGAAGCCAACACCTCGCCCAGACGTTTCTGCTCTCCTTCGTTATGGCAGGCAACGAGAACTGCATCGTGAGCCGCCGCCGCATCTAACTCGTCCCGCACGCGCCCCACTTCGCCGCTGAAACGCTCCACCGATTCGACGCGGAGATGGCACGACGCCTCGACCGACGGCGAAGGCAGGGCGGAGACGGTGACGCTGGGAAAGCGCAGCAGTTGTTGGAAGACTCCCTCGACCGAGAACAAGCCCGTCCGATCGACGACGCGCTCCAGATAATGCTTTCCCTGTTCGCGCAGTTCGTCCACCTCGACGAGTACGGTCCAGGAACCGTGGGGCAAGTAATCGCAGAGATGCCCTGTCGCCTCTCCGGCACGCTCTTTCGTTGCGGGCTTCTTGTCCACCGCGTTCTCGGATCGGGCTTGATAGCCGGTTAACTCGACTGCGTTCATCGTACCGAGGCTGCGCTGCGTCTCCGGCGAAAATTGACGCAGCGACTCGATCTCATCGCCGAACAACTCGAGGCGGAACGGTGCCTCGGCATCGGGCGAGTACACGTCGAAAATGCCGCCGCGTCGGCCAAACTCGCCGGGTAGTTCGACGGCCTCGGTCGAACGATAGCCGCGCTCCACGAGCCACGATGCCAATTCTTCGAGATCGATGGTCTGCCCGCATTTCAGGACGCGACTCGCCGCGGCGAACTCGGCACGCGTGGGGACCGGCTGCATCAGGGCTTGCAGCGTGGCCAGCAACAAGCACGGCGGATCGGTACCCGCCATCCGTTTGAGAGAGCGGAGGCGCTGACCGGCGATCTCGTCGACGGCTCGTCGGGGAGAATCCATCCCTTCGTTGCGGAAGTCATCCCAAGCGGGAAAGACGAGCGGTTCCATCCCGGCGAAGCTGGCGAGGTCGCCGCTCCACCCGTCGAGATCGTGCGGATGCGCGAGAACGACGAGCAACGTGCCCGACACGCGGCGGGCGAGCGTTCCAGCCGCCAACCCCGCGGACGAACCCCATGCGCCATCCACGACGGCGCTTCGTCCCTCGGAGAGCGCGGCGAGCACCGATGCGAACCCCTCTGCCGATTCCACGAGGGCCGGCAGATCTCGCAACCGTTCGGGAAGGATGGATAAAGATTGTTGAGCCACGGACGATTTCTCCTCCTCAACCATTATAATCGTCACCCGCCGATTTGGACTGCCTCGATAGCGAGCGAAAAGCCGACTGCGAACCGCCCATCTTCATCATCTTCTCATGGCTTATGAGGTAGGTTGGTTTACGGTAAAGAATGAGAAACCGCGCGGGCGATAACGGATGTAGCGGTTGTTCCCTTTTTGCGGGCATGGATGCAGGTTTCTCATGGCGAATACAAACCAACAGCGCTCCTCGCGCAGGCTGGGTTGGGTGTTACTTCTCCTTGCCTTATCTCTGACCGAGCTGCTGTCCCTCAGCGGTTGCTCGCGGCGTTTCTTCCGACGCCGGGCCGACGCCGAAGTAGACGAGCTATTGGCCGAGAAGGATCGCTTTCCGCAGTGGAAGATCGACAGCTACTACGTCTATCCCCATCCCCTATCGCGCTTCGCCGATCCGACGAATCCCGATCGTCCGCCGATGCCTCCCGACGATCCCGCCGCGTGGGACTTATCGCCGCATCCTCAGCGTCCGCTGTTAAAGGGTTATGCCAATTGGCAAGGCACCGGCTACCTGGAGTTGATGCGCCGCTGGGATGCGGAGAATCGCGCCAAGGACGAAGCCAAGCAAGCCGAGAATCGGGGTGAGCCAGACGAGACCGAACCGATTCTGATGGGCGAAAAAAAGACCATTGAGGAGCGGGGACGCGAGATCGAACTGAATATCGATCAGGATCTCGCCCAGCCGATTTCTAGCAACAATCGTCTGCCCGTATCGCTAGCGATCGACAATCCTCGATCGGTGAAGCCGTTCCGGCTCAATCTGGAGCAGATAACCGAGCTGGGGTTTATCAACAGCCGCGAGTTTCAGACTCTTCGGGAGCAGCTGTATTTGACCGCACTAGCGGTGACGGCCGAACGCTTCGCTTTCATCGCACAGCCGTTCGCCACCGAACAATTCCTCCGCCAACGCTCCGGCAAGGGCACGGCGGGAGGACGGACCAACAACTGGATCTCTAACACTACAACCGGCTTCACCAAGGCGTTCTCGACGGGTGCGTTGTTGCTGTTCAATTTCGCCAACCAGACGGTGTACAATTTGGGCGGAGGTGCCAACGGCACGGTCAGCGTCTCGACGATCAATCTCGATATCGTTCAGCCCTTTTTGGCCGGTGGCGGCCGCGCCGTCGTGCTGGAGCCGTTGACCCAGGCCGAGCGCGATCTCGTCTACGCCATTCGCCAATTCTACCGCTTCCGGCAAGAATACTATGTCTTCTTCGCGGCGGGACAATCCACCGGCTTCATCCCCGGCGTCGGTGCGGGCGTGGTCGCTCTGTTGCCCGGCACCGTGAACGCGCCGGCCGCCTTCGTGCCCGGCCCATTCACCTTGCCGTTGGTGGCCAATCCGGCGACGGTGCAAGTGGCGGCGACATCGCCGTTGGGAGCCATCCAGAACTCCGGCGTCCTCATCACACCCCAAGGCTATCTGTCCGCCATCCAAGAGAGAACCGTACTCTTTAACTACTATAAAAACATCCAAGCCCTTCAGCGCTACTTGCGGATCTTCGAAGTCTGGCTCGAAGGCGGACTGGTCAACAACGTGCAAAAGGGCCTCATCGAAGCGAGATTGTTGAACAATTATGAGGCGATTCTTGGGCTACAACTCAACTTCCGCGTGTCGTTGGATCAGTTGAAACAGCAGCTCGGACTGCCGCTTACCGTGCCGCTCGATTTGGAACCCGGTCCTCTGCAGCCGATGATCACCATCATCGATACCTTCGAAAAACTCTACATCGATCATCAGCGCGTCATCACGGCCGTCGACCAAGCGAGCAGTTCTTCCATGGCCAGGCAGCTTCGCACCATACTCCGAAGGATTCTGGATCGGACTCCCCTGATGCGCGGCACTCGCTCGCGCGAGGCGATCCTCAATCGGCTGCCTTATTATGAGGGCATCGCCAAGGACAAACCGTGGAACGAACGGGAAAAGGCATTGAATGAAATACATACCAAATTGAGGAGCGATCTCGCTCCGATTCGCACGAAAAAAGCGAAGAACCCCGATGTTCCGCTGTCGGAAGCCGACCAGCGACTCCAATTTGCCATTCAGTTCGAGATCGATCTCGTCGAGTACGAACTGGGTTTGGGAATCTACGAACAGGAGAAATGGAAGACCATCAAGAATCCCGAGGATAGCGCGCGCGAAGCGCGGAACGAGTTCTTTGGAGTTCGGCGCATCTTCTTGAAAGTCGTCGATTACAGCTATCGGGAGATTCTGGGCAACATTCAGCAGATGTGGCCCGAACTACCCCCGATCCGCGCGAAAGGCGTGGATGTCATCGCGGCACCGGAAGAGCAAGCTCTGTTGGCCGTCGAACAGGCAACCTTCGAGAGTCGCGTCGATCTCATGAACGTCCGCGCTCAGCAAACCGATGCCTGGCGTAAAATTCGCGTGGCCGCCAATGCCCTCCTGGGAACCTTCAACGTCGATTACCACTTGGGCGCGACGACGCCCGCCGGTGGAGCCAATCCCTTCGCCTTCAGTGGCACGCGCTCCACGCACCAATTGATCTTCACGGGGCAGTTGCCCTTGGTGCGCATCCTGCAACGGAATAACTATCGCAGTACGCTCATCAATTTTCAGCAGTCGCGCCGCAGTCTGATGGCCTTTGAAGATCAGCTGCTCTTCAACGTCCGTTTCGATTTGCGCCAGCTTCGGGTGTTAGCCAACAACTATCAGCGCGTGCAGAAACGGCAGATCGAACTGGCGTATATTCAAGTGGATCAGGCTTTGCAGGCGTTCTATCAACCGCAAGCGCCCCCCGGAGCGGACAGCGTGTTGCCGGGCCTGATCGGTCCGGTCTCGGCACGGCCTCAAACGGGCGATCCGGCGGCTCTGACGACGCAATTGCTTTCAACGCAAACGTCTCTTTTAGGTTCGCAGAACGACTTGTACAATACATGGGTCAATTTTGTCATCAGCCGGACTTATATCTACCGCGACATGGGAGTGATGCCCCTAGACAACCGAGGAGTGTGGATCGATGCAGACGCAACCCCCAACAACGCCTCTGACAACAACCAACCCGCCGGAGGGCAGCAACAAAACCCCGGCACTCTCGAACAGCTCCCCCCTCCTCGCCCCGAACGAAGCCAGCCCAACGCCCAATCGCCTGCCCAAGGCGCGCCGCTTCAGCCGGCGCAATAAATGGTCGCTCGTCGCGCTGGCGCTGCTCGTCACAAGCGGCAGCATCGGCGCGGCCGGCTGGTATTTCTACAAACGCTCTAGCGCCGCTTGGCCGCCGATGCTCACCCAAAAAGTCGAGCGGATGACGCTGCAAGTGACCATAAAGGATCGCGGAAGTCTCGAACCCGCCGACAATACCTACTACTCGTGCAAAGTCAAAGCCAAGAACCCCGGTCAAGCCGCCACGAGTATCCGTTGGGTCATCGACAACGGCTCTCCCGTCAAAGAGGGCGATAAGATCATGGAGTTGGACGACTCCGCCCTGCGGTCCCAACTCACCGATCAACAGATCGAAGTTCTCAAATCGTTGGAGTCGTTGAAGACCGCCGAACAGACCCTGGCGATCGACGAGATTCAAGACCAAGCCAACGTCGAATTGGCCAAGTCGGATCTCGAAGTCGGCAAAATCACCTTGCAAGAGTATCTCGACGGGCAATACGTCAAGGATCGCATCGACCTCGAAAACAAGTTGACGATGGCCCGATCCGATCTGGAGATGTGGCGCGAGCGAGCCGACTGGTCGGACCTCATGTCCCGTCCGGGCCGGTTGTACGTCACCGTCTCGCAGGCCGAGGCCGACGCCGCCCGACGCCGCACCGCCGAACTGACGCTGAAGAATCTGGAAAAGCAGACCGAGGTACTCGATAAACTGACTCAAAAGAAGTTCGAGACCCAATATCGAGGCAGCATCGAAAAATTGAATCGACAAGTAAAGATGTACGAAACGGTGCTGAAAAAAAGACACGAAGCCGACCTCGTTAAGTTTCAGACGGCGCGAGCGCTTTACGAGAAGCAACTCTCCAAATTGCAAGACATCGAAGAGGAAATCGACAACTGCTTCATCCGCGCCCCGCGCGACGGCATGGTCGTCTACTACGTCGAGGAACGGGCACGCTTTGGCGGCAGCAGCGGCGGCGTGATCGCTCAGGGGGAACAGGTCAAGGAAGGACAGAAACTGCTGAGCGTTCCCAACCTGAAGAACATGGTCGTCAATGCCCGCGTCCACGAGTCGATGGTGTCGCGCGTAAAAGACGATGTCGAACGCTCCACCGGCTTTAGCGAGGCCATCAATACCGCCCTCTTGTTCGCGCCGAATCGGCTGTCCGGATTGTGCGCTTACGTCACCTTCGATACGGCCTTGCAGAATTCGTTCAATAACACCTACGCCCATTTGCAAAAGCGACAAGAACGACGCGGGCTGGATGCCGTCGTAAAGGTCAATGCCTACCCCGATCGGCCTCTGAAGGCGCACGTCAAGCAGGTTGCGCCGGTGGCGTCGCAGACGGACTTCTTCAGTTCCGACGTGAAAGTCTATCAGACCTACATTGCCATCGACGACTCGAATCTGGAAGGTCTAAAACCGGGCATGGATGCCGTCGTTGAAATCAAAGTCGATAGCACTCCCGAACCGGTATTGATCGTTCCCGTGCAGGCCATTTTGGGCGGCACGGAGATGAACAAGAATCGACGCTGCTTCGTCCTCGTCGAAGGTCGTCCCGTGATGCGAGACGTTGTCGTGGGCAAGGCCAACGATACGCACGTCGAGATCAAGGAAGGTCTGGAGGAAGGCGACGAAGTCGTTGTCAATCCCAGCGCGCTTCTGACCGAGAAACAACGGGCCGAGTATGGAGTGCAAGCCGCTCCAAGCGGTGCCGGCGCGGGAGGGAACCAAGGCTGGGGCGGCAAGGGCCAAGGCGGTAAAGGACCGGGAGGCAAGGGCGGCCGTCCGGGTGGGCCAGGCGGACCAGGCGGTCCCCCCGGAGGAGCGCCGGGAGGCGGTCGTCCTCGAGGCGGCTTCGGCCCTCAGAGCCAAGGCGGAGCGCCCGCTGGAGGCAAAACTCCCGCCAACCCGTAAACATTCTCGTCCAACGATCCGCGACGCCGACGGGAATCTCCCTCGCCGGCGTCGCGGCTGACGGCACGAACCTCGCCGCTAACCGAGAGAGACAACCCGATGGCCGATGTCGTTCGCGTAATCGATCTGGTGAAGACGTACTATCTCGAATCCGTGACCGTGCAAGCCTTGCGCGGCGTGTCGCTCACCGTCGAGGAAGGCGATTTCGTCGCACTGATGGGACCATCCGGTTCGGGCAAATCGACTTTGCTCAATCAACTCGGCTGTCTCGATCGACCCACGAGTGGCCACTACTATCTCGGCGACGAAGACGTGTCGCAGATGGACGACGATCAACTTTCCGAGATTCGCAGTCGCTTTCTCGGTTTTATTTTTCAATCGTACAATCTGCTGCCGCAGTACACCGTCGTCGAGAACGTCGAGATTCCGCTGCTCTATCAAGGAATCAAACTCACCGAACGGACGCGCGAGTGGTGCATTCATTTGGCCACGCTGGTCGGCTTGGGCGATCGGCTCGACCATCGACCGATGCAACTGTCCGGCGGTCAACAACAGCGCGTGGCCATCGCGCGCGCCCTCGTCAATAATCCGCATGTGATTCTCGCCGACGAACCTACCGGAAATCTCGACTCGCGCACCAGCGATGAAATCATGGAGCGGCTGCAACAACTGAATGATACCGGCAAGACCATCATCATGGTGACGCACGAAAACGACATCGCCTCGTGGGCCAAGCGCGTGATCCGCATGCGCGATGGCCACATCGAAACCGACGAACGCAATCAGCATCGGACCATCGGCAAGGCGCTGGCCAAGGATGGAGTAAACTTCAACGGTTTCTCTCAGCTTCCGGTAAATGTTTGATACGCTACCTGCTTCTCGCCCCACCGGAAGTTCGAGCGAGGTCAACGTCAACCGTCCGACCCCAGGAATCCTCCTATGTACTTGCTGCTGTACTTATTGCTTGGACTATCGTTGTTGGCCGGCATCTTCGTGCCCCTGCTCTATTGGGACAAGGGGCGGCGAAGCCTGATCTTGGCCATACGCAGCTTATGGCTGCACAAAATGCGCGCCTTCCTTTCGGTACTCGGTATCATCATCGGGACCGGAGCGGTCATCGCCTTGATGGCCTTTGGCGAAGGCAGCATGCAAGAGGCCCTCAACGACATCCGCAAACTAGGAGCCACGAATATCATCGTTCGCAGCCGCAAGCCGCCGGAGAACTCGGCCACGGCGGGGCGTTCGCGCGTGGCGATCTACGGTCTGACGCAAGCGGATTACGATCGATTCGCCGTCTTGCGGGATGGCGGAACCGTCACGCGCATGGTTCCCATGCGCGATTTCAAACAAGAAATGCGCCGGTATCATTTGATGTACACCGGACGCGCGGTCGGCACCACCGAAGATTACGCCGCCGTAAACGATCTCCCCATAGCACTGGGACGCTTTTTGCGCCACGAGGATCGATCCAATGTCGTCGTGCTTGGCTCGCAAGTGGCCAATGCGCTTTTTCCCTTCGAGAATCCACTGGGGCAAGATCTGAGAATCGGCCAATCGCCCTACACCGTCGTGGGCGTTCTCAAAAACCGCACTGCCGTCGGGGACAGCGGTGGTCAAGAGATGGAAGACTACAATAACGACGTTTACATCCCGTTGGCCGCGTGCAACGAACATTTCGGCTCGACAATCACCAATCGTCAAGCCGGCTCTTTCCAGCGCGAGCAAGTCGCGCTCAGTCAAATTACCCTTACCGTCAGCGACATCGACAAGGTCCGAACGACGGGCGAATGGATCAAGGCCATTCTCGCCGATCATCCCAAGTCCGATTGGGCCGTCTCGGTTCCCCTCGACAAACTGGAGGCCGCCGAACGCGAAAAGAGCCGCTTTATGATCCTGATGGGTATGATCGCGGGCATCTCATTAGTCGTCGGCGGCATCGGCATTATGAACATCATGCTGGCGACCGTGACGGAACGAACGCGCGAGATCGGTATCCGCCGCGCGCTCGGAGCCAAGCGGCGCGACATCACCATGCAGTTTCTCATTGAGGCCGTCGTGCAAACGACGCTGGGCGGCGTGCTGGGTGTGATGATTGGCCTTACCATCGTCTTCATCATGCCGCCGATTTTCGAGTTTTGGAGTGCGCATCTCCCCGCCAAGGTGCATGTGCCATCGATCTTCTTGTCGTTGATCGTGGCCGTCGCCGTCGGCGTGGGCTTCGGCCTCTACCCCGCCTACCGAGCCGCCATGCTCGATCCCATCGAAGCGCTACGACACGAATAACCTCGTTCGAATATCGCCCAGACGGGTAAGTTGGTCTCTATTTTGGCAAGCGTTCAACGTCGCCCGTCCGTTGTCGTGTAAGCGCAACATTTGATTTTATATGGAGATGGAGACGCTTCATCTCGACCGAAGATACGCTCTCTGTATTTCAACGACGAGAGAGGGGATGGGTCGAAGAGGGTTTGTTTACCGTGGCGTCGTCGTCGGCCAGGCTGAGCGAACCGCCCGCAGCGCGCTCGAGCGTGGCCAATTGGCGATAGTATTCGGCGACGTATTCGTAGTATTCGTCCTTGAGGGCGATGATCGCGCGCTCGGCTTCGATCAGGGATAGAAACGGGATCTTGGCCGTTTGATAGGCCGCCTGAGCCGCCTTGACGTTCAATTCGGCGGCGGGAATCACGGTGCGTTCGTAGAGCCGACTCGCTTGCTTGTTCTCGTTGACCTGGGCGTGGGCTTGGTTTATCTCGTAGTTCATCTGGTTTACTTGGCGATCGAGTTCGGCGCGGCGTTCGGCTATCTTGGACTTGGCCTCCCAGACGGCGGCGCGGCGGCGGGCGAGCCGGACGGGGAGATTCATGCGGAGAGCGACTTGGGGGCGCAATCCGGGTTCCGTCCAGAAGGCATCGTAAGCGGCCATAACATCGAAGTCCGGATAATACTCCTTATAGGCCAAGGCCAAAGCCGCTTCCTCGGCGCGGATGCGGTTGGACAACGCGGACAGATCGGGACGGCGATTCAGAGCGACGGCCCGCAACTGCGGGGCATCGGGTAGCTCGTCGCCGATCTCAAGTCGAAGCGGTGGAGTTGCGAGTTCCACATCTGGATCGCGATTGAGCAGCGTGTTGATGCGCGCGACGGCCACCAGGCGCAAGCGTTCCAGTGTCAGGCTGCGCTTGCGCTGCCTTCCGATTTCGACATCGGCTTGAAGAATGTCTTGTTGAGGAGCCTTTTTGTCGTCCGCTCCGAACTTGTAGCGGGCCTCGGCATTCTCTTTGAACTTCTGCAATAGGCTCAGATTCTCTTCGTTCACTTCGATGGCGCGAGCGACCAAGTAGTAATCGTAAAAGGCGATCTTGGTACTCTCGATGAGCTGAAGGCGGACGGCGTCCACATCGTTGGCGGCGGCCAGCGCCGAAGCCCGCGCGTTTTGGCCGCGTAACGCCAATTTGCCGCGCCACGGTAACCGCTGCGACATCTCGAAACGATAGCCGTTGCTGGCGTCGCCCGTCGTCCCCAGTCCCGCGGGCGCGACGATGGACCCGAAGAACGGATCGTCGAGCGAGGTCACTTGCGGATAGCGCGCCTGGGCCGCATTCCACGTCGCCGTCATCTGCGCCAGGGTCGGATTGCGCGCCACAACCTCGGCCACTAGAGCCTGGAGAGAAAGCGCACCGTTCGCCGCGAGCGACTCGCTCGAAGAGGCGGCTTCCGGGGCGAAGCGCGGTTTGGTCAGATCCTCTTGGTACGATACTCTTTCAATCGTTGGTGAGTCGCCTCTAACTGTGCTGGGTGAGGTCCCGACCCCAAACGCGGGGATCTCCATCGGAGAACGCGATTTCGGGTGGAGTTTGTTCGCAGCGCAGCCGAACGTCACCAAACACCCCAGTGACACACAGAAGAGCTTGAGATAATCCAACTTCTGTCGCACCGCGGTTTCTCCAGATTGGTCCATTCCCGTATATTCGCGCGAACAACTTCGATAGATCCCCTAATAGCTTATCGACTCGACATAATCGTACTCTTGCGAAATCTCGACTCGAACGAGATAACAAGTCAATGTATCGAGAAGCAGACGATCCTTAAAAACCTCCGATCAGGTCTTCTAAAGAAGGGGCGGGCGAGCTGCATTCATACGGGGGACGAGGCGAAGAATTTTCGGCGCAAGCGTTCCAACAAAGACAAGGTGTGAGACCTCCCTTGGCTAAAACATCACCCTTTTTGATTTCTCATATCTCTAGCTTGTGCTGCGCTCTCTGAGTTCTCTATGATGCCCAATCCGGGCTAGGAAATTTCGCTTTCCGACAGATTTTCGTTGCAAGCGGGGTGCGTCTCGCTTATCATCCATCCATATCCCAGTTTTCTTGCCGACGACGCCGATTGTGCCGAACGAGTCCGTTCGCGTCGCGGCCGAGCAACATCCACGGTTCCGAGTCGAGAGCATTTCCGATTTCTGCCACGATCCGTCCGGCGATTCCGGGCGGCCGTTCGCGGTGTCGTGGCCCGAATTAGTCATTTTTGGCGGGGGAATCGAACCAATGGACCATGCCAACCTGATCGTCGGGATCGGTGGGGCCGCGGGCGATGGCGTCGCCTCGGCTGGAAACACACTGGCTCTAGCCGCTGCGCGGCAGGGGCAGGGCGTGTATGCCTACAACGCTTATCAGTCCGTCATTCGCGGCGGACATTCCTGGCTCCGACTGCGCGTGTCGGCGCAAAAGCCGCTCAATCACGGCGACCAGATCGATGGATTGATCGCCTTGAATCAAGATACACTCGATCGCCATCTGCAAGAGTTAGAACCTGGGGGTATCGCTCTCTACAACAGTGCCAAAGTGAAGCCCAACTACGAACCGCCCAAGGGCGTTCAACTCTGCCCGCTGCCGGTACCGGAGTTGACCCCTCTGTATAAAGATTTGCCCGTAATGCAAAACACGGTGGCCGTCGGCGCGATGTTGCGTCTGATGGGACTGGAGTTTGCCGGCCTCGAATCGGTGATCGGCACCACGTTCGCCAAGAAGCCCAAGGTCGTCGCTTCCAACGTGGCCGCGGCCAAGGCCGGCTTCGACTATGCCGGTCAACACTTTCAACCTCTGCCGCGCCAGCTGAAGCCCGCCGAACAGAAATGGGCACTCGTCACGGGCAACGAGGTGCTGGCCATGAGCGCCGCCATGGCCGACTGTAAATTCTACTGCGCCTATCCCATGAGTCCGGCTTCCGGGGTTCTGCATTGGATGGCAGCACACGGCAAACAACTCGGTATTTGTGTGCGCCAGGTCGAGGACGAGATCTCTGTCATCAACATGACCATCGGGGCCAATCATGCCGGGGTGCGCGGGATGTGCGCTACGTCGGGAGGCGGTTTCGCGCTGATGACCGAGGCCATCGGCATGGCCGGCATCATGGAAACGCCGGTCGTGGCCATCAACGTCATGCGGGCCGGGCCTTCGACCGGCGTGCCCACAAAAACGGAGCAAGGCGATCTCAATCAAGCCATCGGTGCCAGTCAGGGCGATTTCCCCCGCATCATCGTCGCCCCCATCAGCATCGCCGATTGCTTCGCGGTCGTTCAACAGGCGTTCAACCTTGCCGACCATTATCAATGTCCCGTCCTCATTGTCTCCGATCTGCTTCTGAGCGAGGGGAACGAGACGGTCGATCCATCGGTATTCGAGCAAATACCGGAAGTCGATCGAGGCGAGCTGATCTTGCCGTCGGAGAATGGGGCATTGCTTCACACCAACGGCGAACCGTACCTTCGCTTCAAAGTTACGGAGTCCGGTATCTCGCCGCGCGCGGTACCCGGCGTGCCGGACCATCTGTACGTCGCCGCCAGCGACGAACACGATCAAGACGGCGTCCTCCTCAGCGACATCTACACCGATCCGGTGCGGCGCAAGCGCATGGTGGACAAGCGCGTCCGCAAGATGAGTACGGTGTTGGCGCATCTGCCGCCGCCGTTGTTCACCGGGCCGGCGGATGCCGAGGTCACACTGGTGGGTTGGGGTTCGACCTGGGGAGTCCTCAGCGAAGCCGTCGAACGCCTCAATGCCGCCGGCATTAGCACGAATCATCTGCATCTACGCTATTTGATACCTTTTCAGGTCCGTGAAGTGCAAAAATTGCTCGGTCGCAGTCGGCGCATTCTCGTCGTCGAGAACAATCAGAGCGGCCAATTCGCGCGCCACCTTCGTGCCGAGACGGGCATCGCGGCGAACGGACACATCCGCAAATACGACGGTGAGCCGTTCGAGCCGAAGCATATTGTTGCCGCCGTGCAAGCCATCCTTCAAGGCAAGGAGGATATCGTCGATGTGCAATCGACCGAAGCGGGATGGCGCACCGATCATCCGAGTGGCACGAGCGACGATTGGAAAGGGCGGCTGTCCGGTGTCGCCCTGGCCGGCAGTCATTAACGGTTAGCGCGAAGCGGAGCGCGTTCGCGCTCCGCTTCGCGGCTAACCATAAATCAAGGGAGCAGTACCAATGGATACTCTACTACTCGATCTCGACGAGGCGCGCGAAGCGGCCATCGACAAAGACAAACGACGTTTGCAAGGGTCTTGGAACTTCGTTTCCGGCGTCCGTCGAGCGCAAATCCTCATCGCCGGCGATCACTTCACCGTCAAGTTTTCCAACGGCGACATCTATCTCGGCAGCTATACGCTCGACCCGACCGCCAAGCCGAAAATGATGGACATGACCATCCACGAGGGACCGGCGAAACATCGCGGCAAAACCTCTCTGGTCATCTACGAATTGGACGGGGATCACTTAATCTGGTGTCCCGCCGAACCGGGAACCGGCAATCGTCTCGTGGCGTTTCCGCCCGACGACGACCTGCATCACTTGTGCATCATCCTCCGGCGCGAGAAATCGCGGCCCGCAACCTCGTAATACCCGACGGCTCATGCCGCCGGTTTGCCGTGAATCACAATCAAGGAGTTCCTACATGACGACATTGACCGCGCCTGCCCCTCGCAAACTCGAACTCAAGAACTTCAAAGCCGACGTGGCACCGGATTGGTGTCCGGGCTGCGGCGATTTTGGCGTTTTGAACGTACTGCAAAAGGCCTGCGCCGAGTTGGAGATTCAACCGCACGAGCTACTCGTCGTCTCCGGCATCGGTTGTTCGTCGAACCTGCCCGGCTTCTTCCGTTCCTACGGCGTGCATAGCCTCCACGGCCGGGCGCTGGCCTTCGCCACCGGAGCCAAACTCGCCAATCACGCTCTTACCGTCATCGCCACCGGCGGCGACGGAGACGGCTACGGCATCGGGCTGAATCACTTCATTCAGGCCATGCGCCGCAACATCAATTTGACCTACATCGTAATGAATAACGAGATTTACGGTCTGACGACGGGCCAAACCTCGCCCACAAGCGAACAGGGCATGACCACCAAAAGCACGCCCAACGGCAATCTCGAACAAATGCTCAATCCGCTGGCCTTGGCGCTGGCCTCCGGCTGCGGCTACGTTGCCCGCGGCTTCAGCGGCGATCCCAAGCATCTGCTCAAACTCTATATGGACGCGATTCAATATCCGGGATTTGCCCTCGTCGACGTGTTCAGCCCGTGCGTGACGTTCAACAAACAGAACACCTACCACTGGTTCCGCGACCGGGTCTATCGCCTGGAAGACAATGGCCACGATGCCGGTAGCTTCCACGGCGCGATGGAGCGGGCCATGGAATGGGGAGGGAAGATTCCGATTGGTCTGTTCTTCCGCAATCCCAATCCGCGTCCCTCGCTGGATAAGCTCGATCCGGCTCTCCAGGACGGCCCGCTCGTCGGCAAACCGAGCGGCCTGTCGGCGGAACAACGGCGCGAGCTGGTGGCGGAGTTTATGTAAAGGCGTTCCCACACTCACCCCCTTCCATGCGTCGTGGTGGGAGGGGGACTTTTCTCATCCAATCCGGCAATCGGCGTAAACAATTCTCAGCACGCCATAGGCTGCC
>JAJXWW010000063.1 GCA_021781415.1 Planctomycetota bacterium | reverse complement strand
TCGACGTAGGGATAGCCGACCAGAGCGAGATCGGTATCCATCCCGTTACACCACAATCCTCCGGTAGCCTGCGCGCCGCATTCGATGAGATGTCCCGCGACCGTTCCCGCCGCCAGGCGATCCCACTCGTCCCATTTCCATCCCAATTCGTGAACCGCTGGACCAAGCGTCAGCGACGCATCGGCAACGCGCCCGGTAATCACCACGTCCGCATCCATCCGCAACGCGGTGACAATCGGTTGACAGCCGAGATAGGCGTTGGCACTAACGATCCGATGGCGAATCGCGTTCAACGGCTCGCCGGTGTCGAGATTGACGAACGAATGTCCTTGAGAGAGTAGTCCGTCGAGATTGGGCATCAAATCGTCGCCGAAGACGATGGCAAGGCGACGTTGTTTCAAGTCGGCCTCATCGAGAAGGGCGCGCGCGCGGAGGGCACAGCCGCGCGGATTCATACCACCCGCGTTGGTGATTACCTTCAACTTCGGTTGATCTCGAAGAATCGGAATGAGTTGCGCGAGAACATCGAGAAAGTCGCCCGCATAGCCGGCTTCCGGGTGGCGCTGCTTCTGAAGCGCCAAGATGGACATGGTCAATTCAGCGAGATATTCGAGAGTGAGATAGTCTAAATGGCCGCTTTCTGCCAGGGCGCGCGGCGCGTCGAGGTTGTCGCCCCAAAAGCCGCAACCGTTGCCGATGCGAACGCTCTTCATGCACTGCCCCCGAAAGGAAACGAGGAGTGCCGATAGATGTGACCGCGATCCACCGGCTCGAATCCGAGACTCCGAACCAAGCCGAGCGCGGGCAAATTATCGGCGCGCACTTGGATTTCCAAGAGGCTGAAAAATTGGTCTTGCAAGTAGCGCACGAGTTGTGCCATGAGAAACCTGGCCAACCCCTGACGGCGCAGCGGGTCGGCCACGACGATATCGGTGATGCCGAGGGCGTGTTCGTTCCACAATTCTCGATAGGGTTCCATCTCCCACAACAGTGCGCGGGCGGCGGTGTGGCCGGTCAATTTGTCCTGGAGGCGATACTCGTGCAATTCCACGGGGCCGAGAATGCACTCTTGCCACCAGGTCGTTCCCTGAAACGGATTGGTTTGAACCTCGTAGCGCAGTCGATGGGCGGCGAATCGTCCGTCCGACGGATTGAGGGCGGTGGAAAGTTTGCGTTGAAACACCAGGCAACTGCTCTCAACGACGTAGCCGCGATGTTCGAAAAAAGGAGCTGCCAACGGATCGCTTTCGAGGAACCCAGGCGATGAACTACCGCCGTAGACACCGAACGAGAATGGGTTCAGCGGATACATCGGACCCGCGAACAACTCTTTGACCCCGCGATCGCGCAACCCCGCTTCGGCGCGGCGAAGCAGCTCCGATCCGATGCCTTGGCGGCGATGGGAAGGCAGCACACCGAGCAGGCAGACGACGCCGACATCCCCATCGAGGCAGCTTTCCACCTCGTCCGGTCCAATGCCGGACCAGATGAAACCGACGATGCGCTTGTCGTCGCAGGCGAGAATCAGCTTCTCTGGATCAAAATAGGGCTTCGAGAAGAGGAAATACTCCAACCAGGCGCTGCCGAGCAGGCGCACCGCGCCGCGGCCGGTGAACGCTTCGTTCCAGACTTCGACCAGTCCGGGCGGGTCGTTGTTACGAAAGGTTCGATAGTGGATCACACGGCTCGCCTTTCCAGCCTCTTCCAACGGTGTTCGATCGAGTTCCCTACTCTCGGATTGCATTATAAGCGGAAGACTCCGACACGCAAACCGCGCACGGCGTCGATTACGGCTTGTCTTCGCCAACCGTGAGGACGGTTCGATCGAGTACCTTTTCGACGCCGGAGGTAGTCTGAGCCAATTCGACGGCGCGCCGCTGTTGTGCCAGTTCGCTCACCGTTCCCGTTAGTTCGATCGTTCCGGGTCCGACGAGGTGCGCCTGGACTTCGACACCGGCCATGTCCGCGTCCCAGCGCATGCGCAGGGTCACGCGCGTTTCCAAGCTCGGTTCGGCCTCCGCGCCGCGCAGCGGATCGCGGCCGTTGTGGAGACGATCGCGCATGGGTTCGGTCGCGCTTTCGAATTTGGATGCCGACTTTTGAAAAATGCGCCCCAGTCGGTCCACATCGTCGCTACAGCCGCACAGCGCAACGGTTCCCACAAGCATCCATCGGTATCGCATGACTTCGCTCCCCGTTATGGGCGAGAGGGAATAGCGGAGTATGTCCCGGTTCGGCTCGACAGGCAAGAGCAGAACGAGTGGAACCGCGTACGGTGGAACCGCGAAAAGTCGGCGCGGCTCGCTTCATGGTTTCTCCGAACCGAAGAAATCGCCGGATTGCAACCGATGGCCGCGAAGAAAATCCTCCGCCGTCATGCGCCGCTTGCCGGACGGCTGCACTTCGAGGATTTCGATGCCGCCGTCTCCGCCCGTGGTCACAAAGATACTCTTGTTATCCTTTAATGGCATTATCGATCCCGACGCGGTAGCAGCCGAATCGGGACGTATCAGGAATATCCGTCCCGTCCGATTGATAAGCACCCGTATCGGCGGCTGTCCTTGTCGGTGCAGAAACGTGAAAGCGGTTGGCCACGGCTGCATGGCTCGAATCTGGTCGCGTGTCTGATTGGGAGTGCGGCTCCAGTCGATCAACCCATTTTCCTTTTTCAGCTTCGGCGCTTTCGTCACCTGACTTGGATCTTGTTTGCGGCCTTGCACCGTCCCATTCTGTATCTGTTCGATCGCCTGCAACGCCAACCGCGCTCCGAACGGTGCCAGTCGCGCCTCGACTTCGCCGGCCGTCTCATCGAGTCCAATGTCGATGGCTTCCTGCGCCAGCATATCGCCCGCATCGAGGGATACCGACATTCTGATAATCGTCACGCCGGTCTGTGTTTCGCCGTGATAGATGGCCCAAGCGATGGGTGCCGCCCCGCGATATTTCGGAAGCAGCGACGCATGGACATTGATGCCGCCGAGCGGAGGCACGGCGAGAACCTCGCGCGACAAAATCTGCCCGTAGGCGGCGACGACGAGTAACTCGGGCCGCAAGTCCGTCAGCGCGGCCACCCCTTCCGGCGTGTTGATGCTCTCCGGTTGCAATACCGGAACGCCCTTCTCCAAGGCGATCGTCTTCATGCCGCGTCCCGTTTGCCGGGTCGATCCGCGTTCGGCACCGATGGCGCGATCCGGCTGCGTCACCAAGCCGACGACTTGATGCGGACTGTTTAACAATGCTTCCAAGGTCGGTTCGGCGAATAAGCCGGTTCCCATCATCGCGAGACGCATGAGCAAGTGTTCCTGATCTCAAAGTGCTGGGGGCTGCTCCAACGGAGGCGTGCCGCCGTTCTTCTCCAACTCCTCGTCGTGTGCCTGAATCATGCGTTCGAGTTCGGTCTCCGAGGGAATCTCTCCCTTTTCCCGTCCGCGCTGAAAATCTTGCTCGAACTTCTTCAGCGAAGCTCGGCTGCTAAGACGAGCGATTGGCCCCATTTTGTCGATGAACAAAATGCCGTCGAGATGATCGACTTCGTGCTGCCACAAGCGCGCTTCCAGATCGCCGATGGTCTTTTCCACGACCTCGCCCCGAAGATTATATGCCTGAACGCGGACGGTTTTCGCCCGACGAATCTTTTGAAACAGATCGGGGAAGCTGAGACACCCCTCCTCGCCTTCGATCGTTCCCTTTCGTTCCAACACGACGGGGTTGAGGAGAACTTCTTCCTTGTCGCGCTGTTGCGGATCGCCGGTCGGATTGAGGACGACGATGCGATAGGAGAGAAAGACCTGATTGGAAGCCAATCCAAGTCCTTTGTTTTCGTACATCAAATCGAGCATTCGGCCCGCGTCGAGGTGAACCTGCCGATCGATGGCGGCCAACGGTTTGGTTGGATGACGCAGAGCCGGATGCGGATAATAAACGATCTTCATGCCACTCTCAAACGGCGGAGAAATCAACTTCGGGTAATGAGTGGATTATAGCGTTGACAAACGCCGCGACAAAGGGTGACGCGCCGCCTTTTGCTCGTGTCTCGGTCGGACGGATGCGTACAATGGAAGGAGATCGTATTCTCCGTCTTCGAAGCGGGGCAAGGAGTGACAATGCGCAGGGTTTTGAATTGCGGATGGAAGCAACTCGAATTCGAGGTTGCCGACAATAAGCTGATTAGCCATCCGCAAACTCCCAATCCGTTGGCCGATCCTTCCGCCGCCGTTCGAGCCGCGTTAGAGCAACCCTACGAGTATCCCGCTCTACGTCTGGCGCTGACCCCCGACGATTGCATCGCCGTCGTTCTCGACGAACAATTGCCGCGCCTGGTCGAATTGTTGGTTCCCGTGTTGGAACACCTGCGCGAGGCTGGGGTGGCCCCGGAAGCGACGACACTGCTCTGTACTCCGTCGTCGTCGCCGCAGTCGTGGATCGACGAATTGCCCGACGATTTTCAAGACGTTCGCGTCGAAATCACCGATCCCGACGACCGCAAGCGCTTGGCCTATTTGGCGACCACGAATCGTGGCGACCGGCTCTATTTGAACCGCACTCTGGTCGAGGCCGATCAAATCGTCGCATTGTCCGGACTCCGGTACGATCCGCTCTTGGGCTACAGCGGAGCGGAAGGCGCTCTCTTTCCCGCGTTCGCCGATCGGGAGACCCTGGAACGGTTGAGCCTTGACCTGCATCTCGAACCGCCCGGCGACGAAGCCTGGCCGACTCGGCGAGCGGCCGTCGAGACGGCATGGCTATTAGGCGCGCCCTTCTACATCCAAGCCATCGAGTCGCAGGGCGACGGGATCGCCCAAGTCATTGCAGGCTCCGTTCAAGCCAGCCGCGAGGGACGACGCCAACTCGATGCCTGCTGGCGTCACGCAATGGCGCACCCCGCCGATCTCGTCGTCGCCGGTATGAGCGGCGACACGACCCGGCACACGCTCGCCGCGATGGCAGCCGCGCTGGCGTGTGCCGCGCGCGTCGTGCGGACGGGCGGACGCATCGTCCTGCTGACCGAAGCCGAACCGAAACTTGGAAACGAGATGGAACTCATCCGCTCGTTCGACGATCCGCAACAATTGTACCAGCGATTGCGAGGCGACATCCGCCCCGATACGCTCTTCGCGCTGCAATGGTCCAGCGCGGCAAGCCAGGCAAATATCAATCTGATGAGCGGACTTCCAGACGACACGGTCGAAGAGTTGTTCGCCACGCCTCTGCGCGAGCCGCGCGAAGTCCAGCGCTTGCTCGATTGCGGCGACTCTTGCATCTTTCTTCCCGACGCCCACAAAATGCTCGCCGTTCTCGAATGAGAGCAAAGCAGACGGACGGGGGGCTGCCACATTGCACTCGCTCGATTCACATGCACAATCCCACTCTTTTTACCCTAAAAGAAAGAATTGTGGCAAGTAACCCCATACTGGCAAGCAAGAGTGTGGACGGTTCGGGGGTGGCTACAGAGGAGATCTCTGCGATGCCCCAAGGAGGATAATCGTTGTAGGGCATACCATCCATGATCGGTATAAAAATCGAAAAAGCACTGGCATTTCCACCACTGTAAGTGTACATTTCGCCACCGTGCGGTCCCACGCCCACTGGGTTGGCATACCCGATGATCTGCCATTGACGGTTGAAAACATCCACTCCCGTGCCAAGATCCCCCCTTCCCACGATCTCTAAACGGAACGAATTCACTGATGTTGCCCTCGTTGTGCCGGGGACAACGAACTGACCGTCTCCCGTCCACATTCCATAGCCGATACTCGGCGGCGGTGGGGTTGGAGGCGGCTGACCGACGACCTGACTTGCTGGGATGGCGAACGCATCGTTCACGGGTGCCCAGACGGCGACCCCTTTCAATTGCGAGATCGCCGTGGACGTGAAGTCTAGCCCAAGTCCGCTATATTGCGTCGTCACCATTTGTTGCGCGGGAACAATCGTTCCGCTCGCCGAGTTAACCGCTACGGGCGGATTGGGAATGGAATCGGGAGTAATCGCGCTGCCTTCGACCACGGGGACAAAAACCATGATCGAAACAGTAAACGTGATCCAGCAGTAAATCCTTCCTTGGCGCATGAAGCATCTCCTCTCGCGCTTCCGACGTCAGGACGAGGAGTACATTAACATGCGAAGATACGTCGAAGCAAGCCGATTCTCGATCGAGCGAGACGCACGAGATTCGGTTAGCCGCGACGCGGAGCGGAGCGTGAGGAATGATCCTCGCGCTCCGCGTCGCGGCTAACCGAATCTCGTTTCACTCCACGTCGTACCCAAGATTGGGCGCAAGCCA
>JAJXWW010000179.1 GCA_021781415.1 Planctomycetota bacterium | reverse complement strand
AGTTCCGCCAACGGGCCGACGAAACCGATGGTACCGCCGCAGCCGATGGAGATGGGATCTCTGCCGAACCCCTCGCGCATCGCCGCCACCGCCGACTCGAACGCGGGGCCAGTGGGATCGGTCATCCACCACCTCACCGGCTTGCCCTGTTGTTCGACTTTGACTTTCACGCCCCACGGCGGATCCTTCGTCAACACCGCCTTGAGTTGTTCGTACACTTCTTGCGGCTCTTGATCCGGCACGATACGGCAACTGACGATGGCTTTGGCGCGGGGCAAGACCTGATTGGACGCGCCTTCGATGGAGCTGGCTTCCTGCGCGATGACCGTGACCGCCGGTTTGCGCCAGGTCTGCTCGTACACCGTGCTATGGGATTCGAGGGCAAAGCGGACGCCGGGCAAGATGCCGAGGTCGTCGCGGAATTTCGCTTCGTCTCCAGGTAGGGCGGACAGCGTTTGCCGTTCGGCCGGCGTCAAAGGACGAACGCGGTCGTAAAAGTGCGGAATGGGCAGCGGGCCGTTGCCCCAATAGAGGCGCGACAGGACGACGTTCAAAGCCAGGGCCGCGTCGGCCATGGCTCCGCCGGCCATGCCGCTGTGAACCGGCAAGTGCGCGCTCTCGACTTCGACCGAGACGGCGACAATGCCGCGCAGGGCATAGGTGATGCTCGGCAGACCCGCGTCGAGATTCTCGGTGTCGCAGACCACGATGACATCCGAGTGCAGACGCCGTTGGTGTTCGCGGAAAAAATCGAGCAGATTCGAGGAACCGATTTCTTCCTCGCCCTCGACGACCATCTTGACGTTGACGGGTAGTTGGCCTTTCGTCTTGAGCCAGGCGGAGACGGCGGCGAGTTGGGCCGTGATGGCCCCTTTGTCGTCAGCGGAGCCGCGCCCAAACAATCGGCCGTCGCGCCGCGTCAACTCCCAAGGCGGCGATTGCCACTGTGCGAGAAAATTGGTCGGCTGTACGTCGTGATGGGCATAGAGGAAAACCGTTGGCTTGCCGGGCGCGCCGAGCCATTCGCCGTAAGCGTAGGGATTGGACGCGCCGGTTCGCAAGATGTCAACATTGTGAAGGCCGGCGGCACGCATCTGCGCGCAGGTGAGATCGGCGGATCGTTCGACTTCCTTTTGATGTTTCCCGTCGGTGCTGATGCTTGGAATGGCGACCAAAGCGGAGAGGTCGTGTACAAATTGATCGTGGTGGTTGTCCAACCAGTTGAGAATAGAGGCGTCGGCGCTCATAATGGCTCCACGTTGAAGGATATTGGCTGCGGAACCGCGCGCAAGCGGCCGCATGAAGAATTTACTACGACGAGAGCCGTCACTGTCTACTTGAAAAGAGCGGCGCGAACATTTCGATCAGACGCGAGAGAAAGATCAAAGCGCCGAGGAGAAAGGTGGTGACGATCGCCACCAAAACCGCGCCGGAAGCGATGTCCAAGCAGGGCGCGACCCGCAGCCGACTGTCTTTGTCGAGGCCGCGAAACAAGGCGACGAGGGCGCTGTTGAGCAGTTCGACGCACAAAAGCATGCCGATACAACCGAGCAGAATGCACCACTGAGCGAGATCGCAGCGCAACACGATGGCGGCGGCGACCACCAGAGCGGTGCAGAAAAAATGGACGAAGAAGCGCGAATGCCCGCGCACGCCGAGTTTGACGCCGCGACAGGCCGGTCGCAACCGTTCGTTCCACGGACGCCGCGAGGGCGCGGGGGACGGGCCTTCGTCGAAAGCGGACAAACGGGGCGAGGAGTTTGCGATGGTCACGATTCTCTTATGCCTCTTCGCGCCAACGAGGACGGCGATCGGACGGTAGGGTACTCTTCCCGCGCCGGTGCGTCCAGTCCAGCCGCGCCCTCTCAGAAGTTCGAGTTGAGTACGCCCTGCGATCCTGCGCCGCCCGCACCCATGGGACCGAACGCCTTATTGGCCGGCAACAGATTGGGCACGATGTTGAACAACAAGTTAAAGTTGTTCTGCAAGGCGTTGTACGAGACGCCGAGACTCACTTGCAAGTCCGATCCCATGCGCGTGAACATCAACGAGTTGGCGAAGGCTTCGCCGGTTCCGAAGTCGTAAGTGCTGCTCACGGTCGCCGCATATTTGGGGCTGAAGATATAACTCATCGACACGGTGGCCGCTCGGACCATCAGCGGATCGATGTAGCGGAATCCAAGATAGTAATTGGTGCGGTCGGGACGATTGAAATAGCCGCCGATGGTCCATACGCGCACGCCACCGGGAAAGGGATCGGTCCAGCCGGTGCTGGTCAACGCCGTGCGGTCGCCGACATTCCACAACCAGTTGTACTGTAAGAACGACCATTCGTGGCCGAAGTTATCGCGGTTGGCCGCCGGGAAGAACGAAGCGCTCAGGTCGAGCATCATCCAATCGACGATGTGCTGCGAGCCGGGAAAGCCTCGTTTCGTCTGCAAGCGCTGACTCACTTGTAATTGCAACTCTTGGATCGTGTCCAGCGTGTCGATGTAGCGATCGAACAACAATCGGCGGATGGCATACGTCTGCGGCGTATTGTAATAAGGCGAGAAGATCAAACTCATGCCATGATTCGCAAAAACGGCATTGGGATTGAATAACAGTTGATACGGGCGAATGTCGCGCAGCGCCTGATTGGCGGCGTCGGTGTTGAGTCGGTCTAATTGCGGCAACTGCGTATACGACACATTGCTATACGCGCTGACATAATTTGCATTGAAGCTAATTTTATGATTGAGTCCGTTGAGGTTCCACAATTCGCTGGCGACATCGGTGTACAAGTGGGTGAACGGGATGCTGGCGCGAACTCCGCCGGCCTCCCACGAGCGGCCGATGGGATTTCCCGACAAATCGCGCGAATACCCCGTCAATTCCCATCGGGCATACGGGGCCAGTTTCATTGGCCCCAACGAAAACGGAACCTCGGCCTCCTGCATCCAGTCGAGGCGTCCCGTCGAGATGTTCTGATCCGTAGCGCTCACTTGAGGCAGCGGATCGTTGGATGTCGATAGGACGGCATATTCGGCGTTGGCGTGGGTGGTATAGGTAATCCAATTAAAAAAATCGTGGCCGACGAGCCAGCCGTCCAGTCGCGGCAAGTCTTGCGTCATCGTAACCCACGGGCGCAAGCGCGGCATGGCCTCCACCGACCAAGCCCAGTTGTCCTGTTGTTGTTTCACGAACAAAAACGTGTCGAAGTTCGGATCGAGATCCCAGGCCCGTTGATAGTATTGTTCGATGAAGTTGCGGTCGCTGACCGGCGAGATCTGCGACAAGACCGTAAACCCATACGGCATGTTCTCGTCGACGATACGGTCGAGCGCCCAACCGCGGAAGTTCGGGGGACGGAAATTGTTCACCGGACGCGGGCCGCCGAGGATGTCGTAGCCGCGATCGTACATGCCGTAGGCGCGCAGCGTGTTGCTATAGTTGCCCGGTACGCCGAACACCTCGCTCCTCGTCGTGCTATAGAGAGTGCCCACTCCGGGGCCGCGATAGCTCATGTAATCGAGGTTGAGCAGCCATTGCGTGGACGGTCGAGGTTGTAAACCGAGGACTTCGTAAAGATTCAACGAGACGCCGAACTGCGCGCCGAACAATTGATTGAAGCCAAAGTTAAAATTTTGCACTGGGCCGAGCGGTTCTTGCAAATTGTTGCACACATGGGGCAGCCAATAGAACGGAAACTTCTCCATCGTGAAGAACGTGTTGTCGCCGGTCAAAATCGACTGCCGCGTCATCACCGGCTGGCCGGTGGCGCGATCGAGGACGGGCACGCCGAAAATGTTGCGCAGAGGGACCGTTTGATCCTCAATCGTTCCGTTTTGCAAGTACACTTTGAGGCCGGGGTCCGAAGGCAACCGGCTCGAAAACACTTCGCTTTCGGAAACCTCGAAGGTGTTGACCGAGGTTTGTCGGATCTCCTGCCCCGTGGCGACGATGGGATCGTTCATCATCGGCTGCTTGAGTTCGAGGCGGCCATTCTTGGCGATGGCGACGCTGCGATTGACGTCGTAATACACTTCGTCGGCATTGATGGTGCGTTGATCGCCTTTGGGATTCACGGTCGGTTGCTGATAGATAACAACATTTCCGGATAGGTAAACTTCCATATCATTGCTGGAGTGTCCGGCCGGTTGCTGAATGTTCGACTCCAAGTTCGTCGAGTCATTGTTCGTCCAAATGACGATGCGATCCGCCGCCATGTCGATCATGCCGACGCGGTTGGCGTTGCGTACTTGGAGAAGGACGCCTCCGGTGATGATGAAGATCGACTCGCCGTTGGGACCGGGATACTTGCGAAACTGAAGATCCTTGCCTCCCTGGCGCGGCGCAACCAAGAAATTGGGGGTAACGCGCACGGCCTTTCCGGAGGGGGGCGGCGTGGCCTGAGAGGGAGGCGGTAGGGGAGCCGTGTCGGGCGGCACGCGCATCGGGCCGGACGGTGGCACCGCGCTCTCGGGGGCCGGCGGCGAGCCGTTGGCCAGGCCATCGGTTTGCACGGGTTGCGGCCCCGCGCCCGGTAGCGCCGTGGGGCTTGCGGCCGGCGGCCCCGCCTGTCCCGGAGGGGGTATCGTGGTCGCCGGAGTCGAGCGGATCGGTGGCGATGTATTCCTCTCGTCCTCCACCGGGCCATAATGGGCGATGCGCTGAATGGGTCCAGAGGGCGGCGCGGCGCTGGAGGGCGTTGGCGAACTGGGTAGAGGAGGCAACGGTTGCATGTTCGGCGACGCGCTCGGTTGAGGAGTCGGCGAGGGCTGCACCGTGGGGGGAAGACGCAACTGGCGTTCTCGCTCGAACGAGGTTTGTTGCATCGTCGGCGGAGCCGGTGTCGTCGTCGAGGGTATCCGCAGCCCCACCCCGGCAGCGCGGGCGCGCTCGACGAGCGGATCGTCTCGAAACGCTCGGCGAATTAGGGGATTCTTATAGGCGTTGACGCGGAACTCGCCGCGCGTGGTCAGATCGAGAACGACGCGCGGGTAGTCGCGCACCGTCGAGCCGTCGTCGATGCGCACTTTCCCCTCGGCATAGATCAACGTGCGCATTTTGTTGGTGAAGCGATAGTGGGCAAGATCGATCCAGGCTACCCCCTGCTCGAACCGCGCTTGCACGATGCCTTGTTGCGCGAACACTAAACCGCGAAACAAGAAGACGCAATACTCGGTGGTACCGACTTTCTCATTCCAGCTGGCGATTTCGTCGGCGTCGAGAATGAGCGGTTTGGCTTCGCCGCGTTGGTCTCGCTGCAAACGATAGATCGGAGAATCGGGCGCGGCCGGTTGAGCTTTGTTCGTGGCGCTGGGCGCGGGCGATGCCGGCGGCGTCGGCTGGGGCGGGACGTTCCACCAAGCGCGAGGAGGCGGCACGGCGGCGGAGCGATCCTGTGCGCACAGCGTCGGGACGGCACGGTTGCCGACCGCCAGCATCAACGCGAGCAGGCTTGCCAGCCAGCGGAACGAGGGATACCTCACTACGGCGTCTCCTGAGAGGGTCGCTGTCTCTTCGTCGCCGCATTGCAGCGTCGCCACCGAGAAACGGCCAACACAACGGATGCGCGATCTTGGACACGGCATCACTTGCGAGCGGCGGAGTATAAAAGAGCCTTAAGAAGAATCAAGTCCAAGCATCGATTTGCCGAAGAAGATTCTCGATTCGAAGGGAATGGGCTTTCGCGGCGGAGGTAACGAACGAAGAGAGCGCGGGATGGTTCCCGCGCTCTCTTCGTTTCTGGACGGATCGCTCGCTTTATTTCGACGACTTCGTATCGGGGGCGTCCGAGTAGATGCGCGTCGCTTCCATCTTGATGACCGGGTCCGTCAGACTGGCACTGGTCATCTGGATCTTGAAGCGAACCGCGCCCTGGTCGAGCGCCTTGACGTTGATGTGAAAAACGGCGTCGGCCTTGGGAGCCAACTTTTCGAGCGGTTCGAACACGATCGTCTTGCCTTCGGGACGGTAGCGTACCGGACCCGTCGCATTCTTAAACTCCATTTTGTCCGGTATCGTGGCGATCAGTTTGATGTCGGTCTCCATCTTCGAGCCGGTGTTGGTGATGCGCACCTCATACGAGGTTTCGCTGTTCACTTCGATGGGATCGTCGGTGTCCACCATTTCCAACATCAGGGCGGAGAGACCTTCGACGCGCGTGGTCAACTCGGATTCGGCGTTCAAGTTGTGCGCGCCGACGGCGGCGGCCTTGTGCTTGAACTCGCCCGGATTGACGGCCTGCACCTCCACCTTGACCTCGTGCGATTCGCCCGGCTTGATCTCGCCGAGAAACCACGACACGGTATGCGACGCGAAGTCGTGGCGTCCGCCGTCACTGGCGGCGAGGATCTTAAATCCATCCGGCACCACATCGCTAACGGTCACGTTCGTCGCCGCCGCATCGCCGGGATTGCTAACCTTCAACGAATAGAGTGCCTTGCGTCCCAGATAGCGCAGGCCAGGGCCGACCAACTGCACCTCCAGGCGCGGCGAGGTGACGGTGACGGAAGCGGTATCCTTGGCGCGAAGACCGCCCTCGGCCTCGACGGCCACCTCGCACTTTTGCGCTCCGCCCAACTTGGTCATGCAAATGACGGTGACGTTGCGGGTTTCTCCAGCGGCAACATTTCCAATATCGAAATCGATTTTATTGCCGCGAGGACACTCCAACCCTTCCGCCAACGTCGCATGAATCTTGACCCGATCGGCGGAGCCGTCACCCGGATTGGAGACGGCGAAGGTAAAGGCCGCCGTCTCGCCCAACAGAATCTTTTCCGGCCCCTGCACCTTCAGAGACAATTTCGGCTCGCGCACTTTGATGTGCGTAAGGGCCGAGCCCGTGAACGTGACCCACGCTTGCGGCGATACGTCTCCCTTCTGTTCGGCCAGAAGTTTCATTTGCAGATTCTTATCTTGTCTGGGTTGTAGCGCTCCCAATTCCCAGACCATGAGGTTGCCCTCGGTTATCGCCTTCGGTTCGGTTTCGCCACAGGTCATCCCACTGGGGATGCGCGCGCGGACGACGACTTGTTGAACCGGAACATTGCTCGTGTTGCGGACGATCAGGCTGTAGCCGGTCGGTTGACCCACTTTGGCCGTGGAGGGCCCCACCCATTCCAAACTCACCGACGGTTCCTGACGATTGCCCCCATTCTCCGATCCGGTGGGAGAATCGCCGTAGTGTTCGTCGTTGGCGGCCGGCAAACCGCCGACGCTGCCCGGCACGTTGCCCGGTTCCCCCGTGCTGCCCAGAGGCGGTAGCACATTACCCGGTTGAGGAGAGTTCAACGGTTGCGGCGTGGCGCTCAGCGGATTTTGAGGTTGAGCGACGGGCGAAATCCCCGGTTCGATCGGCAGTGACGAACGAGTTGGCAGCGGAGGCGTTCCGCTCGTCCCTCCGGGCAATTGCTGTCCGACGGGCATGTAGCCGCCCAACGGCTGCGACGGCATGGGACTGAGCGGCGGGGCGGCAGATCCCTTGGCGGGCGGCATGCTCGGCGACGATGGCACGATGCCTGGGAACGCCATCGCCGGCCCTGCGTTCGTTTGAGCCGCGGGCAGGGGCGATATGGGTGACGGGTTAGCCGAGACATCCGCGCGCGGACGAATGGGTGTTTCGGCCTGGCGCGGGGCATTCGATGCCGATTCCGCGCCGGTTAATTCCGCCGACAGTTCGCTGCCGGTGGGTAGTTTGCCCATGCTCGGTTGTGCCCAGGCGAAAGCCGCCCAACCAATGCCACAAGCCGAGATCAATGCCATCCCCACGATGGCCATCCATCGATTCATCTACGCACCTCCCCCTGGGCGGACAATCGAATCCCCCATTTGCGCAACCCCTCCCGAGATCGGGAGGATAAATTTCCTCTCGTGTGAAGGGCGGGACTATAGCGACATTCATCGGGAGGTCAAGAGGAGATTGGAACTCGGTTAAACACCATATGGATATTAACTATCTCTATTGCTCTCGGCGCGCGAGCATCCGCTTCGTCGGGAGTCGATCGCGGAAGATGGAATGGCCAAAAGGCGTGGTCGCGGTACCATCGCGCCGACGACGCTGCCGTGCCGATGCTGCAACTGTGCGAAATTGAGCCGCAGAAACGCATGAAGCGAGCGTTCCGCGCCGTTGGAAAGATAGGCGCGGGCCATCTGGCCCATGTGGTCGTCGTACTGGCGCTTGCTGTGGGTGTGCAGGGCGCAGCGGCCCTCGTGGCGTCGCAGGTCGCCGTCGAATTGTGGGCCGATGTGATACAACTCGTGAAAGAGCGTGACAAACTTGTCGTCGAAATCGCGGTCGAGAAAGCGCGGCAGACAAAAGGTCACGAGATAGAGCATCTCGCGGCCTTCGACGAAGTAGCGCTGGACGTGATAGAGCCCGCCGCGCCGCTGCCGGGTTAGTTGGCCGCGACGAAAACGCATCGGCGTGACGCGCGCTTGCAGTCCGTGCGTGCGCCCGCTGCGCGCTTGCGTCATGCCGAAGAGGAGACGCGAAACATCAATGTGCCGCAATTCGGGGCAGTGGCGGACGATGTCGGCGCAGAGCGCGCGTACGCGGGTGGAAAAGTCGAACGGTCGGTCGGTTGGTCCGGTCGGAAGCCACGGCGGTGCCTCCAGACCGAACGACGGACGCCGAGCTTTTCTCGGCAATCGCACCGTGCGCATCGGCAGGGGATTGTCCGCCTCGCTCCAGCGCATCACGAGGGGCAGGGCCGCCTCGTTCAGAGGGGGAGGTATCCGAGCCACGCCTATACTCCTTCCAGTCGTCCAACCGATTTCGCAACACCAGGGCGAAGTTCACCGGCGAGCGCCGGAGGGAAATCCTACCCACTATGACTCGGATTTTTCGATAGATCCAGTAAATTCCGCCGTCGTATACAACCGATACAATCGTCACGATACTCTGTGACGGAACCCATCGGGCCGAGGCCCGCGAGAGGGAGTGCGATCCCCATGAAACGGATATTCGGTTGGAGCGGCTTGGGCTTGGCGGTGCTGGCGTTGACGGGCTGTCAAACGCAGATGGCCGGCATGACGGTCCCGTCGCCGCACTATTTGCTGCATCCTCCTCAATATATCCCGCCCTCGCCGCCCTTCCCACTTCCGCGCGAACTAGCGGGTCAAGAAGCGACGGCGGCCGCTGCCAACGCCGCGGCGGCGGGTGCCGCCGTGCCGTTGCCTCCGGCTTTGCCTCCCGCGGGAGCGCCCTAACCAGTCCGCGCGCTTTCCGCCTCTCCCGCGAGGATGCGAGAGAGGGGAATGATGTGGCGATGCTACGCGCGGGGCAGCGCGGCGAGAACGGCGTCGGCCACTTCGGTCGTGCTGGCTTTGCCGCCTAGGTCGGGAGTTCGCGGCGCGCCGTCCTTCAACACCTTCGCCACGGCTTGGCGGAGCGCGTTCGCACTCTTGTCCAGGCCGAGATGGTCGAACAAGAGTCCAGCCGACAGAATTGCCGCCAGCGGATTGGAGATTCTCTTGCCGGCAATGTCGGGAGCCGAGCCGTGAACCGGCTCGAACATGCTGGGAAATGTCCGCTCTGGGTTGATGTTGGCGCTGGCCGCCAAACCCATGCTGCCGGTGACGATCGCGCTCAAGTCGGTCAAAATGTCGCCGAACAGATTGCTGGCCACCACCACGTCGAACACTTCCGGCTTGCGCACGAAATCCATCGCCGCCGCATCGACCAGCAGCGATCCCGATTCCACGTCCGCATAGTCGCGGCGCACGTCTTTGAACACCTCATCCCACAGCACCATGCCAAACGTCTGGGCGTTCGATTTCGTAATCGACGTGACCTTCTTGCGGCGTTTGCGCGCGCCCTCGAACGCGGCACGCATGATGCGTTCGCAGCCGCGGCGCGTAAAAGTGTTGGTCTGAATGGCGATTTCGTGCGGCGTGCCCTGATAGAGCCGACCGCCGATGGGGGCGTACTCTCCTTCCGTATTCTCGCGGTAGACCATCATGTCGATCGATCCGGGAGCCTTGTCGCGCAACGGCGACTGCACGCCATCGTACAGATATGCGGGACGAAGGTTGACGTACTGATCGAACTTTCGGCGCATGGGCAAGAGCAGACCGTGCAAGGTGATGTGGTCGGGCACGTCGGGATGGCCGATGGCACCCAGCAGAATGGCATCGTGGCGGCACAGTATGTCCCAGCCATCGGGCGGCATCATCTGCCCGGTCTTCTGATAGTGAATGGAACTCCACGGCAGCCGATTCCAGTCGAGAACGGCATTGTCGTGGCGGCGCGCGGCGTCGGCGACTTGGATGGCCCGATCGATGACTTCGGGGCCGATGCCGTCTCCGCCGATGACGGCGATTCGAAAAGCTGCCATTGTCTGAACCCTTTCGCTTCGGTATGTCAGTCGTCTGTTTTCGGTGGGTCATCCGTATTCGACTCACCCTACGACTACGGACTACGGACAAAAGCGGCAAGCGCGGCAAAAGGCGGGAAGGCATATGAACCCAGTGGACCAGTCCAGGCGGAAGGGACTCCGGCAGAGCGACGGTCGCATGGGTCTTTGGATCGCGGCCCTCGCCCTGACGACTTTGGCCGGTTGCGAAGGATTGTACGGCAAGAAATACGCCTCGAACGATCCGTTTATGGGTTCTCACACCCCGCCGAATCCGACGCCGGTGGCCGGACCAGGCGTGACACCGGCACAAACCTCGCCCCAGACGGCGTCGAACGGTCCCGTTCCGCCTTTGCCTTCTTCCATTTCCGGCGCGGGCACGGCTTCGCTGGCCAGTGGCGAGATGGGCGCGCCGGAACCCGTGCGCGACGTGCGCTTGACCGGAGGTGCCGCGCGCGGCGTAGCCCCCAATGTCTCGGTGGGCACGCCAGAGCCGGTATCACCGGGGACGACCGCGAGAATGGCATCGGCCACGAGTGGGACTCCGTCGCCTCCCGCATTCACCGGAACGGCGGCCTCCGTGCGAACTTTCGAGGATGCCCAACAATTGCTCAAACGGCAACACGTCACCTGGCAGCGACTCGACATGGAAGACGATGGCACATGGAAGTTTAGTTGTTCGATCCCCGTACCGAGCAATCCGAACACGAACCGCACCTACGGGACCACGCAAACCTTTCCCGATCCCCTGTCGGCCATTCGCGCGGTGCTGACTCAAATCGAACAACCTCGCTGAGATCGAGCCAAGCCGAAATCGAGGCTCTTATCCTCCGCTGCTACCGACGGCGTTCATCGTACTCGGTTGGTGTCGAGGACCGCGCAACCAGCCATGCACACCCCGCGCCAGCAAAAAGAATCGACCGCCGATCGCGAGAACGAATAAGCCCAGAACAATCGAAGTCGTTCCCGCCAGATGCAAACCGAGAAGGCCGAGCAATGCGATCTGCTCCGGCCAAAACAGGGGCAGCTTAGCTCTCACGAACGGCAGCAGCGATAGAAGCCAAACGACAACTAAGCCGCCGATCCATTCGCCGGACGCGGCCAGGGCTTGACGTTTGTACCGATTGGCTTCCGAGGTCAGTCGCAAACGCGGTGGCTCCGAACCGGGGCGACCGTGCCAAGAGACCACGATACCACCTCTTTCCAGCATGAATTCAGAGATTTGAGGAGAACACGAATCGGAAATAAGGGGAGAAAGGCGACGGTCCTGCGTTCCCCTCTCTCCTTCTCCGCCACTTTTCGCATCTTCGTTGTTCTTCGTCCCTTTCTCCGCTTCCCTCATTTTTCCGCTTTCCTCTTTCCCAAGGGTTCGGCCGGCGGCTTGTAATTCGGCCATCCACTCGGTCGGGCTTTGGCCGCTCGGTCCCTTAAGGCTCGCGTCCTTGCCTCCCTGCGCGAAAGCATTTTGGGCCTGGAGGCAGTACAACTCAAATCGGAGTCGAACGGATGCCATTGTCTCCGCGTCGGGCGCGCGCGCTTGTTTGGCGAGCGATTGGGCAATGCGAAGCTGCGCATCGGCCCGGTACAGCGAGAGAGCGGCCTTGCACGGCGCGCCGCTGCCCAGTCGAGCCGCCGGCGCGCCGCTGCCGGCATCCCAACCCGCGGGGACTCGCACCGACCAAAGCGTTGGCCCTTGAATGGCGTCGGCCACTCGTGGTGGGATCAGATTCGGCCGATCCAACGGTTCCGAGGGGTCGTAAATCCATCGAAGTCGAAGGCAGCGCACGCCCGATCGACCCGGCAGCGGCAGCCACACGCGCGCCGAAGCGGATTGCAGCGTTGTTACCTCCACGCCATCGACTGTGGCAGCCAGAACTCGGGCCGGCGCGGGAAAGTCGAGGCTCAGGTCCGCATGTGCTTCGTGCCGCAGCCACCAGCACCCCTCGTGGAGCCAACGTCGTCCATCGAGCGAGGCCGCTCCCTGCTCTGTCAGAAACACACGCGAGGGAGTTGCGTCCTCCGTGCGCGCACGCGGCAGCAAGCGTACATGCCATTCGGAGCCCGTTACCCGCCAGACTTGTCCCGCCGCACGCTCCAGGCGTTGCGTCTCACTCGGCCATGAGGCGACCAACTCCTTGTTGAATGGGAGCAACGCTTGCAATGTGCCACTCGCTTGGGCGCTTAAATCTCCGGCGACGGCGACATAAGACCGAACACTCTCGACGCCTTCCACGACGACCTCGGGCATGTGTACGCCCAACTCGGCATCGTCGAGCGGCATGACTCCGCTCAGCGTCGCGCGGAAGACGCCGGTGACGCCCGCCGGTAAAGTCATCAGCCACGATCGTTCCCCCGCTATTCGACGCGGACTCGGCGTCTCGGCGACACCTTCCGCCTTCAGTTCAACCTTTTCTCGATCCCAGTTGCGCAGTCGCAGGTGGACGCGCTGCAACTCGCCGTGTGTTACTCGATAATGCACCGCAGTCGTAAATCGCAACTCGCGTTCGTTCGCCTCGGCCAAGGTCAGCACCTGAGCGATGGCATTCGAGGCGGGCCGTACTTGGCAGCGCAGATGATACGGCGAATCCGTCGACTCGAAGCTCGCCTCGCGCTCCCCCGCCCTTCGCACTCCCCCAGACGCGGCGAGGGGCTGAAGATTGCGCGCGACAACCTCGGAAAGGATGTGGTCGCCGACGGCCACAACGTGAAGGCGCGTGTGCTGGCGCGAGGCCGAGTGCAAACGAGGCCCGCTCCACTCGAGATGCGAGGTCGCGCCGGACGGTTTGAACGGCAGCCAACCGGACAGTTGCAGGCGCGTCGCCGTCGTCGTTCGGTTCAACCATACGAGCAAGCGCGCGCCGTGTTGTTTCCACGCGCGCACGTCGTCGCCCGTCGCCGACACGATGGTACACTCGGCGGCAGGAAGCTCCCATTCCAGATACGCTAAGTCTTTATTGGTCGATCTCAGATCGGCGAGGGCGCGAAATTGGGCGGAATGTCCACTGGCCTGCACGGTAACATCGACCTCGGACTGAATGGCCGGCGGCGTCTGCGCCAAGCGCAACACCAATTGCGGCACATGGTCGGGAGTGATGCGATAGGCCGTGCCGGAGAAATTCTCTTCCAGGCGCGTCGCGTCCGGCCAATCGGCCGCGAATTGCTCGGCGGCGATGCGCGTGAGATAATTCGAGGTGTCGCGTTGGGCGCTCAGTCCCGCATCGGTGCGATAGGCCAGATCGGAGGTGCCGGCGGCGCGAACGCCGCGCGGCGAGGGAATCGGCAGCGAGGCCCGTGCGGGTAATGGTCGTCGCGGCAACAGCTTCAACGTCACTTGAAAATCACCCTCAACCGGATAGGTAAACTCCAGATAAAGACGGCGTTGGCCGTCGGCTCGGCCCACGCGCCAATCGCGCAACACGGCGCGCGCCAACCAGGGGGCCGGCTCGATGGACGCCGTGCGCTGCGCCGTCGCCGCGCTTACCTCTAGTTCTTCGGGCAGATCGACTTCCAAGGTTTTCACCGACCCTTGCCGAACCCGATACCGCAACCAAGAGGTCAGACGATTCGATTCGACGCCCAATTCCCACAAATAGGCGGCCCGATAAGTGACGAGAGGGGTTCCCGACGGTTGATACCATTGCAGATGGACGGGACGAGGCACCGCGCCGAGGTCCGCTTCCAAACGCTCGCCGTCCGGAGCGCGCCTCTTCCATTGAGCGCCGTATTTCACCAACATTTGCGGTTCGAGCGCGCCCGGCGGCAAACGCCACGACAGACGGCTGCGCGGCAGTGGCGGCACGGCGAACAGCACGTTGCGATCTTCCCGCGTGCCGAGAATGGGAGCGCGGAATCGCAACTCGATCTTATGCCGGCCGCGCCCTCGCAGCTTGAGAGAACAACCGGCCTGCGGCTCGGGCAGCGTCGACGGCCAGGCGCGCGCCCCGTCGAGTAAAACGTCGCCGATCAACTGCACATCGGACAGCGGCAGTGTGAGTTGCGTCGCTGCGTCGGTCGTGCTATAGGCCGAGAAAACGGCGGCGAACTCGGCCTGACCTTCAACCATTTGCCCTTCGTAGGAGGCGTCGAGCAAAACCGCCCGCGAACCGACGGCCGCCGACGCGGGCAGCCGAGTCAGCTCCTTGAGGCGGTCGAGGAGATCGGCGGGAGCCAACACCATTTGCTGGTCCGATTTCTCGTCGCCGGTAGCAACCAGGTAGACCGTGAAGGGAGTGGGCGCATCGGCGCGGCTCGACCAACCGAGGAGACCCGCCGACAGGAGCAGGCTTACCGCGGCGGCGGAGCCGGCTTTTCGCGGACGGAGAAGTGTGGACTGCGCTCGCCCTCGCTTCCGCGGGACAACGACGCAGCGCAAGTAATGCACCACCGCTCCGGCGCATGCGGCCAACAAAGCCCACCAAACCGCGCCGCGCAGCGCTCCCGGCAGCCAAACCACGCCCAATCCCAATAGTGCCAACAAGGACAAAAGGGATAGCAAGCGAAGGCGAGCCAGCCAACGGCTCCACAACCAGAAGAACACTCCCACCGCGAAGACGAAAGCCAAAGCGGCCGCCGTCACCCCCTCGCACCGTACTACCAAGGGACCGTCTTCCAACACTCCGGCAATCGGTTCCCACTCGCTCCAATCCGCGCGTTGGGTCTCGGAATCCGACGGCGACCCTTGAATGCCGAGCGCCGCACCGTCGGGATCGAGCCAATTCAGAGCGGAACAGAATCGTCCCGACGGATCTTGGCCGCGCGCCGCCGCATCGGCCAGCGTCTTCTCCATCTCTTCCGGCAACGGGGAACGAAGCATCTCGCTCGACGCGCCGGAGGTCGTCAAGAGTATCGCGGATCGGACAGGGACGGCGACGAGGCCGAGGACCGTCCAGGGAGGCGACACATCGTCGGCAGACAGACGATCGATCCGAACGGTTGTCTCCGGTCCAATTCCCGCTTCCCTCAACGCCACCGCATCCAGAAGAAGTATCGAGCGATCCTTTAAGTGGTCGAAAGCCAATTCGTCCACCATCTCGCGCACGGAGATCGTCTTTTCGGCGCGACGACCGCGCAACTCTCGACCGGCTCGATCGAGAATCTCGCGCGTGGACGCGGCGCGGTCCTCCACCATCGGATCGAAGGTTCGCCAAGATCCCGGCAAATGGAACAGGTCGGCGAAGCGTCGCGGAAGCAAGGGCCATTCCGCAGCCCCGCCGGTGGCGGGCGCGCGTTGATAGCGCTCGGAATGCAGGGGCGTCAGCTGCGGTGCCAATCGCCAGATGCGACGGAACGAAAGCGGACCAACCGGCAGACTCGGAGCGGGCGCTTCGAGTCGTTGCCACACGGTCCACGGCTTCACGGCGCGCGTGTAGACGACCTCGATCCGATGGATATTTTTGACGGCCGTTCCTTCTCGAATCGGCACGGGTAGGTTCAATTCGATCGGATCGTCGGCAGGAGCGAGGGCGTCTTCCTCCAGCCTCGGCAGCAGTCGCGGCAACCAACGTCCGTCGATCCGCACGGCCGCGGGGCGCGAACCGGGAGGCAGACGCAACGGTAGGATCGGTTCGTTCCAGTTGGCGACCCGAAAGGAAAAGCGATGGTGCAAGACCCCATCCCCTCCGGCATGGGTTAGGAGTACTGCGCGGTCGATGACGGCGGTCGAGGCCTGGCTCGACACTTGGGCCGCGCCGGTGAGCGTCAGTCCGACCGCGCTTTGCCCGTAGCGATAGGTGCGCCACGGCGGAGTGCCCGATCCGGGTAGGGCCGCCGCCTCGCGCAGACCGTGGGCGTGCGGATACACGAGATCACTTCGCTCCAAATGCAGCCTCACCTCGCCCTCCATGCGTTCGCCGCCGCGAACGATCGGCAGCGGAACGTGCCAGCGGCCGTCGCGCGGTTGCAGCGTACGGCGCGCGTGCAAGCGGAGCGGCTCGCGCAATCGAAGCGGTCGCGCCAGCGTCAATCGCCAGCGTTCGTCGCTCGGCCAAACGGCGGCGACGGCGGCGATCGACGGCGGCGACGCCTGGCCAATCAGACGAAACGCGGAAGCTATTTCCTCTCCGTAGAGTCGATCCATGCGGACCACGCGATTGTGCGACGACTCTTCGCCGCGCGGAGCGGCCTCGTTGCGCCACGACCACGGCTCGCCGTCGCCGCTGGAGAGCGACAATTCGACGGCGTTCGAGGTGCCGGACTCCGCCTCAAGCAACAAACGCAGCTCGACATCGGCGCGAGCGGAGGCGAGTAATACCTCCGTTTCGCACCTGGCACGAATGCGCGGCGAACGCGGCAAAACGCGCAGACGCCCCGGTGGCAGCGGACCCTTAAATCGATAATAATACTCCGGTAAGCGCTGTCCCCACGGTCCTTCGCCATCTACTTCGGAACGCTCCGCTCGCGCCTCCACCTCAAGATGAAACAATTGCTCGTCGCAATCGAGCGCCAGTGCCCCCTCGCGGAATCGCGCGCCTTGAGCCTCGACATCGGGAAACGGCAGCCATTTCCCCACCGACCCATTCGGGACATCGTGCTTCAGATGGAGGGTAAGCATCGGCGGGCGCGAGCGCGGCGCGGCGGTTGCGCGCGCCGGATCCGTCTCGCGCTCCCCTTCGGTCGTTTTTCGCGCGCCGACAGGCTCGGCAAGATCGACGAGGAGTGTCGCCTTCTCGGCGGGACCGCGCACGCGCCAATCGCGCAACAGAGCGGCGGGGTTCAATTCGACCTTTTCTACTTTCCATTGCGGGGGCAATCGTATCGGCAACTGAAAGAGCTGCCCCTGGTCGACCTCCCATGCGAGCTGGACCGTCATCCCCATGCCGGAGGCGTCGCCGTGCAACCACGTCAGTTGTTGGACGCGATAATCGACGCCATGCACGCGCGCGCGGCAAGAAGGACGGCGGAGCGGACCCAATCCGCCGCCTTGCAGGGTCAGGAGCTGCCCGCCCGTGGCGCGTTCGATTTCAGACGAAATGAGTCTATAATGTCCGGAATCCCAATCTTCGACGCGCAACTCGGGATGCAGCCACAGCGTCAAGGTTTCGCCGCGCGACGCGCCGTTGAGCAGGCGCAGTCCGGGACTATGCCAGGCGATCTGCCGCGCTCCCCCCGGCGACGACGAACGATTGAGCGGAGCCAAGCATCGAATTTGCCACGTTCCCGCGCGGGTCGGCTCGCGCAATCGAATCGTCAACCGCGAGGGCTTTTTCTCGTCGCCGCGTTGAAACGAGCAATCCCCCACGTTGGGGCCGACGACTTCGCGTAGTCTTAGCTCCGGATCGCATTCGCACACCAACTCGCGCACGCCGCGCGTCGGGCCGTCCAGCGTTAGCTCGAAGGTCGCTTCGAGTCCCTCCGGATTGAGTTTTTGCGAGGTTCGTTGACGCACTAAAGGGGGCGAAACCGCGTCGGCGCGGTCGATAGGGAGGATGAGGACATCGATGCTAGGACTTCCGCCACAAACGATTTTCCATCGGCGGAACTCTGCTTTGTCCGCCTCGTGGGGCCCGGAAAGCAGCACCCCGTCTTTCAGCATCGCCACGCCGCAACCGACGGGCACGTCCAATTCCATCAGCGCGACGGGGCTTGAGGGCATCTCCAGATGGAACTGCAATCCATTCGGTCCCGGTTCGCCGCGCGCCGACCAATCGAGCGACACGGTTCGCTCGCCGGGCGTTTCGACCAACAGGGCCGGATTCTTCCCGCCGAAGGTAGCGAGGATCGCTTCGTCGTTTTCGAATCGCGCCTGTCGCACGGCGAGATTGAACGGATCGAGGCTCAAGAGTCCAGGCCCCGGCCCTTTGTGCGTCAGCTTCCACTGGCCCTCGCCGAACAGTGCGTCGTCTTTCAACTTGGCGTGATAGCGGGCTTCCAGCAGGCGCGGCGGAACCTTTTTTGCGACGGCCCGAGTCGCGCTGTCCACCAAGGCTTCAAACTCGGCGCGTGGCAGACGCACCAGCACACCATCCCGAACGCGATTCAACTCCTCCGGCAATTGTTCCGCCGAAAGCAGCAGACGCCGAAAGCCAGGCATCGATTCCCTTGGCTCCGCCGACTGCGAAACATTCGACGACAAGTTAAAGATCTGAAATAGAGACAATACAACGAGAACACCGGCGAGAAACGGTAGCGAGCAGAGAGGGAAGTAGCGGAGTACGCTCACCGGGCCGTGGAATTCCGCTTGCCCCCATGCGATCCGCGCTCTCGCCATCGAACGTCTCCCTGTCTCGTTATCGCTTCGTCGCCCGAACATTGGCCGCTATCCCACGGGGGGCGGAGCATCGACCGTGGATGGTTCGCCGCTGGGAACGCGCGGCACGGGCGGTTTGCGCACGAGGGAGGAACCGGCCCGACCTCGGCTAAAGCTGGGCAAAAATACGATCTGTCGTCGATAGCGCTGGTGCATCATCCATTGCATCGCCACCACGCCGAGCAAGACGAGTGCGCCCGGTTCGCACCCATAGACGATGGCCCAAAATGCCGCCGGCCAGAACAAGGCGGCCACCGAGACTACCAACGCCAGGACCGCCAACAGCGGCCAAAACCAACTGGCCCAGTGTCCGTTCTCACGCGGTCGGGCAGCCGCGTAGACACCCAGGCCGAGAAGGAGCAGCCCCAACGAACAGGCCAATAACCAAGCCTGCTGAGGCGCTTGCGTTAAGACAATCGGCGCGGTCTGATCTTGCCAGAACATTAAGGCAGGAGCCTGGTCGTCGCCGGAGGAAGCTGGCCGCGATTCCAGTTCGCGACGCAGATGTTCCGGCAGCGCGCCGTCGAATTCGCGTTCGACATCGGCGCTGCTCTGTTGCAGCCGAGCGGCCAAAAGCCAACCGTGGCGCGTCCAGGAGCGTTCGGCTCCCGCTTCGCTTTCGGGTGAAAGCAACACGCGATTGCCGGGCACGCTCACCAGCCAGCGCGCCGGAACGGCAGGCGCTCCCCGCAGCAACGGCGGCTGCAAGAGAGTATGCAACGGGCTGCGTTCGCTTCGTGATGGCAGCGACTGAAAGGACACCTCAAGCAGAGAGGTCTGCCGAATCAGTTCGGGCGACAAGCGCAGCCGAGCCACTTCGCCCCCGTCGGTAGGCTCGCCCTTGTCGTCGAGCAAAGCCGGGGTCACTTGCTTGCCGTTAAGGAAAAAGCGAGCGTGAAGCGTGGCCACGGGAACCGGAAAGGAGATGTCGAGATCGCGCTGAGCGAGTTGACGGATTTGAAAGCGCGCGCGCCAGGATTGCACGCCGTTCTCGCCCAGCCTCACGCGCAGCTGCGTACGCTCGACGAGTACCGTGTAGCTCGCCGACTGCTCGGCCACAATCAACCGCAAGGGCGCGTCGCGCCGCGCGGCGCGCAACACCAACACCGGTAGCTCGCGGCGGCCCTCGACTTCTTCGATCCCGAGTTCTTCCCACGCTCGGCTTGACGCCAATCGCGGCAGTACCCCCGGTTCGCTCCAGATGCGAACTTTGACATCGCTCGCCGTCGCCTGTTCCACGGATACCAAGGGCACGAGGAGCGGCGTGTTCTTCGCGTCCGTCTCGGAGGTTTTTCCCGTCAGCGGAGCCGTATAGCGTAGCAACAAAGGCGTCGTGGGCGGAGCGTGGAGCGCTGCGGCTGGAACGAGAATCAATCTGCCGTTTTTCTTCTCCGCTCTCCATTCTCCGCTTTCCACCCGCACATCGTCGATACCTTCCGGCACGCGGAGATTCAACGAAGTCGGCGGGAGCGGTGGTAACTGGAGACGCAATTCGTGCCGCAGATCGCCGTGGTTGCCGTTCAACGTCAGATCGACGACGGACGCGACGCGCAGTTCGGGGCGATACGGCCTCCAGATTACATCGATGCCGACTCCGTCCGGCGCGCCGTTGAGGCAGCGCCAGGTCTGCTCGTTGGGGCGATTCGGCTTGCCAGGCTCGAGATTGAGTGTATCGCCGTTGTTGACGACCAATTCGATGTCGGCTGGCGCTACGAACGAGACCTCGCACGATTCGACGGTTCCTTGAGGTCGCGGTAGGTTGAAAGCGACGCGCCCTTCGGCCTTGTGGACGGTCGAATAGCTCCCTTCCAAACGCAAGGGCGAGGAAGACGCATTGCGCGGGATTGGCAGCAAGACATAACGGGACTCGGCCTTTCCGTTGACGGAGACGCTTTCCTCGCTAGATTGCCAATCGGCGGGCACGATGACTTTCATCGGTTCGCCGTCGCTCCATTTCGACGCCGGCGCAATCGTCGTCTCGATGACCCAGTGCATCGCCCCCTCGTTGCCGCTGGGACGAAGCCGAAGCGTGTGGGAAACGCGCGTCCGCACTTGCGGGAGCGATGTCTCCGCGACTAGATCCAACCACGACAGCGAGTGCGGCCCCGTCGCTTCCTTCGGCTTGCTCACTTTGGGTATATCGCTGTACTCCAGAGTCGCCACGGTTCCCGGCGTCTCTCCGATCTCGGCCGCTTGCTGACGGCGCAGCTGCATGTCGCCGTGCCCGCGATAATCCAACTGCACGTTGCGCGCTCGATTGCGAACCACCACCGTTCCCCTCTGCCGAGCGGCGTCGAGAACGAAGAACGGACCCACCGGCATGGGCGATTTGGGATGCAGCTGCGCCGGCACGCGAATGCGAACGTGAAACGGATCGCCGCTCGCTTCTTTCAAGCGAAGGATGCACTGCGAAGAGAAGGGCGTGTCGGGGACCATGCGAATCTCTTGAATGCGAATGTCGTCCGGCGGATCGACTTTGACTTCGGCTTTGGGCGGAACGAGCAAGCGCCACTCGTTGGTCGGCGCGCCTTCGACGGCGAGCAGCAGGTCGGCTTCGGTCGTCAGTCCCGTCTCGTCCAAGCGCACCTGAATCGTTCCCAGCGCCGTGCGCATCGGCTCGCCCACCGGTCGCCGATTCTCTTTCCACGAAAGGTCGAGTTTTTCGACGGGTTCGAGACTGGGATTGCCTTGCAGTTGGCGATTGTTTTTCAGCGTCAGACCCGACAGACGCGCATCTTTGAGGAGCCGTCCGCCGACGCGCACGTCCTTCACGTTGGCGGGCAAATCGAGTTCGAGCGTGGTAATGACGGGGCGAGGCAGCGTCAACTCGAAACCGCGCGTGCTGCCGTCCCGCGATGCCAACGGCAGAATCAAATCGAGCTTGACGCGATAGTCGCCTGCCTTCTCGATTCGGACGGCGAATCCGCTCGATTCGGTGTGGCGAATGTGTGCTTTATTTCCATCGGTCTCGGCCAGGGACGCGCCGGCCTGCTGACATGCCAGCGCCACCCAAGTGGCGGCGCGATCCGTCGTTCCCGTGAACTCCGCCTCGAGCCGCACGGCATTGGCTTCGACCTTGCCGCGCAGAACGCACCGCGTCGGCGTGGTGGTCAGTTTCTCGGACTGAAGCTGCTCCTTGAGGCGTTCGATCTCGTCGCGCATCTCCTGATATTTTTCGGGTCTCAAAACGACCAATTTGGGAAACAGTTCGAGCGCTTCATTGGCTCGCTCGCACAAAATGAGAACGGCCTCGGCGGGGAGCGAAGCCAGGTCCAGCTTTTTCAGCTCGGCGGCCTTTTTCGATTCGGCATCGGGCGCGGTCTTCTTATCCTTGCCGCCACTCTTCGCGGAAGGGGGGGCCTTCGCGGGTTTCTCTTGCGCGTGCGACGACAAGGCGATCGTCGCGCCCAAAAGGAGCAAAATGAGATACCTGCCTGGCGAGGATAACATGGATGCCTCCTCCTGCCTTTCGAGACCCGACGGCGTTCGCTACCATCCGTAAAATCGACGTGTCTCAATCTACCATTCTAACAGATTGGGAGAACTTTTCCCGCAAGGAAAACTTTGCGGGCGGAAAGGGGAGCATCCACGGATTGAGGAATGTGCAAGTTTTGTGGATTGTAGCAGGCGTCCGGTCGAGAGATGGCTCAGTCGGCGCGTCCCAAAATCGAACCGCCTTCGAGGGATAGCGCCGTTTCCCCCTTGACCAGAATCGGTGTGCCGAGATGTGCCAACTCCGCCGGGCCAAACAGAAAATGGCCGGTCCCTAGGGGAAGCGACGGGGCAGTTTCATCGCACACCAGACCGACCAGGCATCTCGACGGCAGAAGGTCGAGCGGTGGATGTTTCCCTCTCTCCACGAGCCAACCCAAACAGCTTGGATGCGACTGGAGCCGATTCAGGTATTGGAGTGTTTCCTCGCTTCCATCCTTCAATTGCCCCAAAACGAGAAAGCCCAGACGGTCGGCGCGTTCCCAGAGCGAAAGCGTGCGTTCTTCGACCGGAACGATCCACAAATTGTACCCATTCTCGCGGAGTTTCAGAGCCTCCTCATCGGTACAGGAAGCAACCGCTTGCCCCTTGAGACGCATCGGCTTGCCGTTGAGCGAGAGACCGCGCTCGCCCAAGAGAACCGATCGCAATCCGTGGCTGAGCGCGAGTCGTTCGCAGCATCGACCGTCTTGCCACAGTTCGATCGGTCCTTGATACAAAAACGGACTTTCCGTATCCCATAAGCTGGCTTCCGGGATGACGACGCGGGCCGTCAGACGGTCGGAGCTTTCTCGTTGCGGCATCGGACGCAGTGGATACGCCACCTCCACGGTGTTCGCGTAAGGACAGCGCGGTCCCATGAGTCGGCCGCGCAGTTCGGTCGTGGGCGATTGCCATTCTGAGACAACGCGAATCCACACTTCCGACTGAGCGGGCATCAGGGAGCCGTTGCGAACGTCGAGATGGAGAATGCGATTGTCCACGTCAGGATAGCCCGTTACAGAATCAGCATGGCATCGCCGTAACTGTAGAAGCGATACTGTTGCTCGATGGCGACTCGATACGCTTGCCGCATCGGTTCGAGTCCGGCGAAGGCAGCGACGAGAAGCAATAAACTGGAGCGCGGCAGGTGAAAATTCGTCACCAGCGCATCGACGACGCGAAACTCGAACGGCGGACAAATGGTTAAGTCGGTGTTTCCCGACCACGCCGTCGGGGGCATTCCCTTTTGGGCCACGGTCTCCAAGACGCGCACCGTTGTCGTCCCGACGGCGACGACGCGGCCGCCTCGTTTCTTACAAGCCTCGATGGCCTCGACGGTCGCGGCCGGCAACTCGCACCATTCGCTTTGCATCCGATGCGCGGCGACTTCTTCGACTTGCACCGGCTGGAACGTCCCCGGCCCAACGTGCAAGGTGACGAACGAAGTTTCGATGCCGCGCTGTCGCAGTGCCTCGAAGACGGCCGGGGTGAAGTGCAATCCCGCCGTCGGAGCGGCCACCGCCCCTTCGCGTTGGGCGTAGACCGTCTGATAGCGTTCGCGGTCGCCCTCGTTGGCACGGCCCTTGCGGATGTACGGAGGGAGGGGCACGCGGCCATAGCGTCCGAGCAATTCGGTCATGGTTCCCGGTTCGCTCGGCTGAGCCAACCAGTGGCCGCCGGGCGTCTTGCCGATCAGGCACAGACGCAAAGGCGGCGTGGAGGCATCGCCGTTCGTGGGATCGACCAGCAGAGTCTCGCCGACGATCAAGCGACCGCGCGTTTGGCAGAGTAATTCCCAGTTCCCGTCCGGCGTAGCGCCAAGAATCAGCCCTTCCCACTTGCCCTCGGTGCGCGCGCGGCGACCGATCACGCGAGCGGGAAGGACGCGCGTATCGTTCAATACCAGCAGATCGCCGGGATTGAGCAACGTCGGCAACTCGTGGAAGTGCCGATGTTCCAGCGCTTCTCCAGAGCGGCGCAGTACCATCAGCCGTGCGTGGTCGCGTTGGGAGCAAGGTGTCTGCGCGATCAGCCCCGGCGGCAAATCGTAATCGAATTCGTCGATGCGAATGGCGGAATCTCCGTTTCCGGCTAACTCGCGGAATCGTCGCGGCGTGCCCCAAAGATCGATACCGCGAGTCAGCTCTCCGTCGCTTACTTGAAGTTCTTGACCCATTCATCGAAGCCCTTTTTATAGGCTTCGACCGTCTTGTTAGGGCCGGTCAATTTGATCTGATAGACATCCTTGGGACCATCGAATGTAGATGGCCAGCATCCGGTAGTTTGGCTTTTCTTCTTTTTTGGCGCGCGGATTGAACGGCTGCGAACTGGACAAGTACGTCCCCGCGATGTCGAGCAATACGGCCTTTTGTTCGCCGAGTTTGATCTCCGCCACTTTGGCAACGTCGTCGATTCTCTTGTCCTTGGGCGGCACGAACTGTCCCTTCCAGCGCTCGATGTTGGCCTTGCTGCCGCCGCCCAAACCTTTGAACACGATCAACTCCGCGTCGTCTTTGTCGCCGTCTTTTTTGGGCAGGCGGAACTGCATGAAGCGCATCCGATTGGACGGCGTTTCTTCCTTCCAATCGCCTGGCGCGGTCGATTTAAGACCATCGAGGTCCACGACAACTCCCTTGGCCTTGTCTTTATCGCCGTCGGCAGCGTTCGATTCACCGGCGGAGAGGCTGCAAGCAGCGGCCACAAAGCCCAACGCTGCGAAGCCGAGTAGTCGTCGCATTCGATTTCCTCCCAATGTGCGTAAACGAGGCGTGAGTTCCGATCCTTTCTGTCAGTTAAGGGGATGATGCGCGGCTTGGCAAGAGGGACTCCGCGACCGAGATCCCGCCGCCTCACGGTTGCCTTCGTTGCTTCCATCGCTTACACTCCAAGAATCCTCGGAGGAATCCTCGGCTATGACTGTTTCGTCCACCGTTTCCGATTTGATTCGCCGCTGCCGCGACGGCGAGGCTGTGGCGCGCGACGAATTGTTCGCGCGCTATCAGACGTACCTCCACGTTTTGGCCCAGGCCCAGCTCGGCAAACGGCTGCGCGTGAAGTGCGCGCCCTCCGATTTGGTCCAACAAACCCTCCTGGAGGCCCATCGCGATTTCGCCGCCTTTCAGGGCGAACACGAGAGGGAATTGCTGGCGTGGCTGCGGCGCATCCTGGCGCACAACCTGTTCAACGAAGCGCGCCGCTACGGCGCGCTGCAGCGTGCCGCCGACCGCGAAGTCTCGCTCGAACACGTGCGGGCCGGCGTCGAAGAATCGTCGTGGATACTCCAACGCGGTTTGGCG
>JAJXWW010000092.1 GCA_021781415.1 Planctomycetota bacterium | reverse complement strand
GCGCGACGTTGCACCTGTCCCTCGGCGAGCCGCGACGCGCAGCGGAGCGCGGGTTAGCCGCTCCGCTGCGCGTCGCGGCTAACCGATGCAAAACGACGTTATCGTCTCCACAAACTCCGCTTCCTTCTCGAACATGGCCAAGTGTCCGCACTCGGGAATGAGTTTCATCTCCGCTTGCGGTATGTGTTGACGATAGGCTTCGCCGTAGGCGGGTGGAACGAGGCGGTCGTTCGCACCCCATAGTAGCAGTGTCGGACATTGGATGCGATGCAGTCGGCTCGCCAGCTTTGGATCGTAGGGTCGCTCCCAAGTCAATCGCGCCAACACGGTCATCGCCTGAAAGCCCGCGATGCGCCGCTCGTCGTCGGGATTGTCGCCGAGAATCATTGTGGCCATGTAGCCGTCGGGATCGTGGAACAGCAGGGAGCGCAGCTTCTCGGGATTGGCCATGTCGCGGAACAGATCCGGCAACGGCTGCTCCTCGACCCACAATCCCGGCGCGGCCGACAGCCACAGTTTCTTGACCCGCTCCGGCCAACGAACCGCGAACTCCGCCGCGATCCAGCCGCCCAGACTGACGCCGCCGAGGATCACTTCACCCAGGCCGAGCGCGTCGAACAGTTCGACGTAATGAAACGCCATGTCTTCGATCGTGTCGATTCGATCGAACCCACCGCTCTGTCCGAAACCAGGATGCAGCGGCGAGTAAACCGTGAAACGCTTGCTCCACGCCGCGTGAAACGGCAGCCAGCGAATCGACTCGCCGAGTGTGCTGTGCAGATAGACGAACGGAGGGCCGTCGCCGCTGGACATAATGGAGACGGGCCGTCCACGCACGTCGATCATCTCCGGTTCGCCGCCCTTGCGGGAGAGGAAGACGCGGGTACCGTACTTCAGCTTCTTAATTGTCTCGAACATGCGGCAACACCTCCTTCGCCAAGATCGCCATGCTCTTGCGGGCCAGTTCGTGCGGCAACGTCCCGGTCTGACATCCGGTCAGCACCACGCCGACGCCCAGTTCCTTGCGATAGTGGTTGACCTTTTGTCGCACCGTTTCCGGGCTGCCGACGATGGCGAACACACCCTTTTCGATGGCGTCCCAATCTTTCTGATCGGCGAGGAACGCGCCGCGATTGCGGAGAATCGCCAGCGCCGATTTCGCCGAGGTGTAGCCCGGCGGCGCGAGCGAGATATTCTTGAGGAGATTGCGGACGAAATACCACAGATGCGGCTCGAACTCCTCGCGTGCCTGTCGATCCGTCTCGGCGACATAGATCGGCACACCCCAACCCATCTGTCCGGGATCGGCTTCGTAGCCGGCTTTATTACACGCCTCGCGGAAAAGACCGAACACCCGTCGAAACGTGTCGATATGAAAATACGGGATGCCCATATAGGCGTAACGACGTTGGGCGACAAACTCAATCGTCTCCAAACTGCCCGCGCCCGGTATCCAGATGGGCGGATGCGGTTGCTGGATCGGCCTCGGCCACGGGTTGACGTAGCGAAAGAAATAATGCTTCGAGTTCCACAGAAACGGACCCGGCGTCGTCCAGGCTTTTACGATGAGATCGAGTGCTTCGCGGAAGCGTTCGCGGGCATGGGTCGGATTGATCTGATACGAGAAGTATTCCGGTCCTCCACCGACGACCATACCGGCGACGAGGCGTCCGCCCGACATCACGTCGAGCATGGCGAACTCCTCGGCCACGCGCAGCGGCGGATTGTACATCGGCAGCGCGTTGCCGATGACTGCGATTTGACATCGGCGCGTCTTCTGCGTCAGCGCCGCCGCGATCAGATTCGGTGACGGCATCAGCCCATAGGCGTTTTGATGGTGTTCGTTGACGCAGATCCCATCGAAGCCCAGTTCGTCGGCGTAGGCCAGTGTGTCGATGTAATTTTGATACAGATCGTGTCCCTTAATCGGATCGTACAAGCGATTGGGAACCCAAACCCAGGCGGAATCGTGTTCCTCGGCGAAATTGGCCGGGAGATAGGGCCAGGACATGAGGTGAAAGAAGTAATAGCGCATCCGGAATCTCCGAGGCAGCAAGGTTGAGCCGCGAGGCGTCGGCGTTTCGCATAGGCCCGCGCCTCGCGGCTTATTGTAGCGTCGCTTGGCGGGAGACAACCATTTGCCGCTCGACTTTGTCCACCGTGCCGATTATGGCTCGTTGGATTCGTGGAGATGCTGAATCCGTTCGGGGGGCAGGGCGAGCGAGGAGCCATCGGGCCGAGTGAGTACCGCGGCTTGAAACGACAAATCGAGCAGGCGACCGTGGTGGACGGCGTCGGAACACTCGGCGACAACGGGTTTGCCGAGGAGATTGAGATGCGTTTTCCAGTTCGATTCCAAGGAGGCAAGATTGCCGTTGAGGAGCGCGTCGTAGTCGCGGTCGAGTTGGCGGATCAGGTCGGCGGCGACGGCGTGAGTGTCGAGCGGCCCGGCGGTCCATTGGGCCAACGAAGTCGCTTCCGGCAGGCCGGCGGCGGCAAAGGTCTCGGCGCTCTGTTGTACGTTGAGGCCAATGCCGACAATCATGGACCTCCGGCTCTCTCTGGGTGAATCGAGAAATCGGAAAGCCGATTCGATGAGGATGCCGCACACTTTGCGTTGGTGCAGAAAAACATCGTTGGGCCATTTGATGCGGCAACGGGAGTCGATGGTTTGCTCGACGGTCGAACAGACGGCGACGGCGGCCCACGCGGTCAGAACAGCGGGGCGGCACAGCTCTGGAGGTGGCGACACGATCAGCGATAACAAGACGCTCTGTCCGCGACCGGCCAACCAGGTGCGCCCGTGCTGTCCGCGTCCCGCGCTTTGCTCGTCGGCCAGGATGGCCATGCCATCGTTTGCCGGGTCGTTTGCTAGGCTTGCGGCCAAGGAGTTCGTACTGTCTAAACGGTCGAACACCCGAACGCGCCGGCCGAGGCGGCGCGTGTCGAGAGACCATTCTTGGTTCGGTGCGGTCATGGTTGCCAATCGAGTGCGATGTCGAGGGCGATGGCCGAGTGTGTCAACGCGCCGACGCTGATGCGATCCACGCCGGTTTCAGCAAGGGCGCGAAGGGTGTCCAGCGTCACTCCGCCCGAGGCTTCGAGGAGTACGGCGGGAGCTATCTCGTTGCGGCGAGACACGGCGCGGCGCAGTTCGGACGGCGGCATGTTGTCGAGTAGCACGATGTCGGGACGCGCCTTCAGCGCGGAATCCAGTTGCTCCAGTGTATCGACTTCAATTTCCAGAGGCAGCGTTCCGGCGAACTTTAGCCGCGCCAAGCGAATCGCTTCGGCGATGGGGTCGATACAATCGCCGAGTGCAGCGAGGTGATTGTCCTTAATCAAAATGCCGTCGTAGAGGCCGAGGCGATGATTGTGTCCGCCACCTTGACGAACGGCGTACTTCTCCAGGAGTCGCCAGCCCGGCGTCGTTTTGCGGGTATCGAGAACGCGACAAGGCAATCCCGCGACGGCATCGACGTAGCGGCGCGTCAACGAGGCAATGCCGCTGAGCCGTTGGACGAAGTTGAGAGCCGTTCGCTCCGCGGCGAGAATCGACCGCGCGCATCCGCTCACCACGGCCAAGCGCTCGCCCGGCCGCAGTGGGGAACCTTCGGGACTCAACGTCTCGAACACGAGCGACGGATCGACGAGTGCGAACGTCAGCTCTGCGGCTGGGAGGCCGGCTAGAACGCCTTCTCGCCGCGCGACGAAATGGGCCGTGCCCTTGCGATCCGACGGAAGGAGCATCGCGCTGGTGACATCGCCGGCGGCGTGGAGATCTTCCTCCAGTGCCAACTCGGCCAAACGGCGACACGCTTCCCGTTCAGCTGCGAAAAAAGACATCCTCACACCTTCAAGTTGTTGTCCAGAACCCTCCGAGCCGGAAGCGTTAGCGACGGTAGGCGGCATCTGTCGTCGCTTACGCTTCCGGCTCTGAAATGAGCAATCGCCCCTCGACGGAATAAAACCCCTCTCCGTCAATCTGATAGATTCCCGATGTCTTTTCGGCGATAAATCGGCACAGGGTCAGGCACTTCTCGGCGGCTTGGCTCGAATCTTCGTCGGCTCGCAGCGTGAAGAGTTGCCTCGTCTGAATCACTCGCTCCATCAGCCGGGTGCGATCGGATTCTCCTTCCCGCGTCTCCAACCAGGCGGCCCAGCCGTTCAATTCGGCTCGAATACCCGGCTCGTCGGCCACATAGCGCTCGATCTGGAACGAAATGCCATCGACGGTCAGATCGCCGCGATACCACTCTCCGTCATCGACGGCAAAGTCCCCATGCCCCGCCGCCAGCAAGGCGCGCAACTCCTCCGGCATGGGCAAGGTCGATTCGTCGCTAAAGATGCGATACCACATCGTCAAACCGTGGTAGTCGGTAGTCAGTAGCCGGTAGTCGAGGAGGGTAGCCAGTCGCAGCCGGGAAGATGTAAACTTTAATCCGACTACTGGCTACCGACTACTGGTTACTGAGAGGCCGTCCCAGAAGCCCCTCTCCCCCTGTACTCAGGGGGAGAGGGGTTGGGGTGAGGGGGTGATTTTTCCGCATATTCTCACCCCTCACCCCCGACCCCTCTCCCCTGAGTACAGGGGCGAGGGGGGCTTTGCGGATAGTCTCTGACTACTCCTTCCGCAGCATCACGAGGGGATCGGCGGGGTCGCCTTGGAGGGCGCGCAGGAAGAGCGTGAGATCGTGCTTCTCTTGCGGTGTCAGATTGAGCTTCAGCGGCGCGATAGGTTTCTCATCCTTGCCGAACACCTTGACCTCGGCTCCCTTGTACGGCGTTCGGTTGTGTTTGCTGAGCAGATACGCTCTTTCCGCGTCCATGTCGCGCATTTTCGTGTCGAGGAATTCGTTGGCGTTGCCGCCGCGGTCGTAGAAATCGACGACCTCTTCCAGCGTCTTTTCGTTGCCGTCGTGCATATACGGGGCCGTGCCGAGCAGATGACGCAAGGTCGGCGTCTTGAAGGCTCCGATCGACTCGGCGTTCTTGTGTCCGGTGGGCAGCGCGGCGAATCGGCCCCAGGCGCTGGGCGGTAGATGGCCGTCCTTGACGCCGACGCCGAGATTGTGAAATTGATTGTCGGTGAAATTATCGCCGATGTGACAGCCGTTGCAGCGCGCCTTGCCGAAGAACAAGGCCCGACCGTTGTGGATGCTCTTGGCCGTCGCCGCGGCTTTGGCCCGATCTTTGTCCACATCCAGACCGAGGGCATCGAGCGCCGTTTTATCCTTGGCGTCGAAGGCGGCGAGCAGAACCGTTTCATAATCCTTCGCTTTGAAGTCGTACTTCCCGCTGCCCTCGTCTTCGACGCGCGCGCGCATGGCCACATCGGCACGATCGTGAATCGAATTGCCCGATAGCACCGTGCGTTCGTAGGCGGCAATGGCCTTGGCGATGCCGTCTCGCGTCGGATCGGTGCCGAAGACTTCGTGGAACTGCTGGACGAGCTTTTCGTCGCGGCGAATCCGCGAGACGGCGTGGTTCCAGGCGTGACCGTCGCCGTCGAACATCTCCAGCGGGTTCATCACCGGACCTTGGGCCTGATCCTCCAACGAAGCGGCTCGGCCATCCCAAAACTGCAAGGCATTGTAGGCGGAGTTGTACACGGTCGGCGCGCTCATGCCGCCTTTGTTGCCGCGTATGCCCGTCGAAACCGGCGAGCGGTCGGTGAAGCCGAGTTTGGGGTCGTGGCAGCTGGCGCAGGAAACCGTACCGTCGGAGGAGAGGCTCGGCGAGAAGTAGAGATGTTTGCCGAGTTTCCATTTGGCGACGGTCATGGGATTCTCGACCGGCACCGGCGGATTGGCGGTGAGGCCGAGCGGCACCTTGATCTTGACCGCTTTGCGCGTCACGGCCTCGCCGGTCTTCGGATCGACCGCTTTTTCGGTCGTCTCGTTCCAAAAGTGTGCTAGTTTGTCCCATTCGGCAGCCGACTGACTGCGGTTGACGAAATAGATCGGTTGTTCGTCTTTGAAGGGCAGTTTCCAGCGTTCGCGCGGCACCTGCCATTCGGAATCGCCGCTCGCCGCTCCCTCGACGATCTTGGGCGGGTCTTTCTTGTCGGCGGCGTAACTGGATTTGATCGCGGGGCGGAGCAGCAGCAAACCGGCGAAGAGACCGGCAGCGCACAGAAACCATTTCAAACGGGTTAGCATGATCTCACTCCATCGGGGAATCAGTCGGAATTCGGAATGCGGCGTTCTTCTCGGATGCTTCTCTCTCCTCCGAGTACAGAGGAGAGGGGAGTCGCTGTACGGTTAGCGGCGACGTTTTTCGTATTTGCCAACCTCGGGTTCGCCCACGGTGGCCAACAGTTGCTCGATGATATCCTCGCTCTTTTTTCCCTCGGCCTGCGCTTGGAAATTCGTGCTGATGCGATGGCGCAGCACCGGGATCGCCACCTTCTTCACGTCGTCGATGGCCACGCTGAAGCGCCCATCCATCGCCGCCATCGCTTTGCCTCCGTCGCGCAAAAACAATCCGGCGCGCGGTCCCGCGCCATAATCGACCATCTTTTTCACGAACTCCGGGGCGGTCGGATCGGAAGGCCGCGTCGCCCGCACCAGGCGCGCGATGTAGTCGAGGACGTAATCGCCGACCGGCACGCCGAGAACCAGCTTCTGCACGTTGCTGATGGCCTTGCTCGACAGCACCTTCGTCAACTCGACCGCCTCGCCCTTGCCGGTCATCGACAGAATGCGCTTTTCCTCGTCCAAAGAGGGGTAATCGACCTTGATGGTAAACATGAAGCGATCGAGTTGGGCTTCGGGCAGCGGATAAGTGCCTTCCTGTTCGATGGGGTTCTGCGTGGCGATGACGAAGAACGGCTCCGGGAGTTTGTGCGTGTCTTGTCCGGCACTCACCTCGCGCTCCTGCATCGCCTGCAACAGGGCGGCTTGCGTTTTGGGCGGCGTGCGGTTGATCTCATCGGCCAGGACGATGCTGGCGAAGATAGGCCCGCGCACGAAGCGAAATGCGCGCTTGCCGCTCTCCGTCTCGTCGAGAACCATCGTGCCGGTGATGTCCGAAGGCATCAGATCGGGCGTGAACTGAATGCGCTTAAAGGACACGTCGAGAACTTGACTGATCGACCCAACCATGAGCGTCTTGGCCAATCCGGGCACGCCGACGAGCAAGCAATGGCCGCGCGTGAAGATGGCGGCCAGGATCAACTCGATGACCTCGCTCTGGCCGACAATGACGCGACGGAGCTGATCGAGCATCTGCGAGCGCGTTTGACTGAACTGCGTCAGATATTCGTTGATTCGCTCGGTGGACACCGTGCGGTTCCTCGGCAAGCGGTGATGGAGGCAGGGAACGACGAGAGTATTGTAAAGAGAAAGGGGAGGGAAAGGCAAAGGCGCGTTCGTCGAACGAACTCGAAGTGTCCGTTGAGTATGGACGGTGCGACCGGAGCGACGAGAAAGAAATAAACCGACCGACTCGCTGTACCACCTCTCCCATGGCCATCGCGAGCCGGTCGGTTTTAGGTCCGCTCTCTCCCAGAGACGAACGATAAAGGGAAAAGCAAACGGCGGACCAATCGTCAAAATCGCGTCGTCTCTCGATCGAGAAAAGCCGTAACTCATTGAAAAACAAGCTGTTGTAGACCAATCTTTTTTCGGAACTCCATCGAGTGAACGCGGTTCGCTCGGTGGCATCGCCTATTCGGTGCGCTTTGCCTGCCTGTTCTCTGGGCGAAGCCTTCCGTGAAGGGGGCACTGCGAGACGATTGTGCCGTGTGCGCGGATTTGTTGCATTTGGGGAATCTTGGGGTCCGAAGGATAAAGAGGGGCAAATTGACCCGCTTCCGCCAACCTCCTAGCATGAAGGAGGGCGGTGCGTCAGCACCCGCGAAGCGGATCGACTAACCGAGCGAGCCGACCATGGCCACCGATATTCGACTCAAGGAAACCCTGCCGGAAGTCGTCGAGAGCGTTGTCGCCACCTATACCGAGTGCAGCCGAACCAGCCACCTCGGCCACAAGCCGTTGCCGAGCCGCGAATCCGTCGGCGAGATACTCTGCGACCTGCTCGACATTCTCTATCCCGGCTATTGGAGAAAACAGAATTTACACATCGGTAATGTCGAGTATCACGTCGGCGACCTCATCGACGGCTTGCACGACAAGTTGACCCTTCAGATCGCCCGGGCCCTGCGCCACGAGCAAGATTGCGCTCCGCCGGAAGCCCGCGTCGATCTCGACTTCGAGGGGTTGGCCCAACAGAAGGCCATCGAGTTGCTGAAACGCTTGCCCGACGTGCGCATGGAACTGGAACAAGACGTGCAAGCGGCGTTCGAGGGCGACCCCGCAGCCAAGAGCTATCACGAAGTCATTTTCTGCTATCCCGGTTTGGAGGCCGTGTCCATCTATCGGGTGGCCCACGAGATGCTCCTGATGGGCGTGCCGCTCATTCCGCGCATGATGACCGAATACGCGCATGCGCGCACCGGCATTGATATTCACCCCGGCGCGCGCATCAAACCGGGGTTCTTCATCGACCACGGAACCGGCGTGGTGATCGGCGAGACTTGCGACATTGGCCGCAACGTCAAGCTCTATCAAGGCGTGACGTTGGGCGCGCTGTCGTTTCCGCGCGACGCCGACGGCAACATCATTCGCGGCATGAAACGCCATCCCACGCTCGAAGACGAGGTCGTCGTCTACGCCAACGCAACCATCCTTGGCGGCGATACCGTCGTCGGCCTTCACGCCGTCATCGGTTCCAACGTCTGGATCACGCAGAGCGTCGCCCCCTACGCGGTCGTATCCTTGGAGAAACCCTCGCTCCGCATCCGCGTCCCCGGAACCCGAGCGGAAGAAGGATTGTCCTATCAGATTTAGGTATCGGCTATCGGCAATCGGCTATCGGCTTTCAGCTATCGGTTATCAGCCAGATACAATGAGTTATCGATAGCCGATTGCCGATAGCCGATAGCCGAGAAGAAAGCCGCCATTGAAGACCCTTGTTGTGGCTGTTGATCCCGCCGCGCCGCAAGCCGAGCGCATCGCCGAGGCTGCGGGTGTGGTGCGCGCGGGCGGGTTGGTGGTCTTTCCTACCGAAACGGTGTATGGTCTGGGTGCGAACGCGCTCGATGCGGCAGCCGTGAAGGGCATCTTCACGGCCAAGGGTCGGCCGGCTAACAATCCCGTCATCGTTCATGTCGCCGATGTCGATCGAGTGCGCGAGGTGGCCGCGTCGTGGCCGGATTCGGCGGCGCTCTTGGCCGATCGCTTCTGGCCGGGACCATTGACGCTCGTTTTGCCCAGATGCGAAAGGTTGCCGGACGCAGTGACGGCGGGTGGGCCGACCGTGGCCGTGCGCATTCCCGCTCATCCGGTGGCTCTGGCGCTCTTGCACGCCGCCTCCCTACCCATCGCCGCCCCCTCCGCCAATCGTTCGACCGAGCTATCGCCGACCCGCGCCGAACACGTCTTACGCGGCTTGGACGGACGGATCGATGTCCTGCTCGACGGCGGACAGACGGCGGGCGGCATCGAATCGACGGTGCTGGATCTGACGGCACAGCCGCCGCGCTTGTTGCGTCCGGGATTGATCGGCGTCGCCGCGTTGGAGGCAATCGTTGGGCCGGTGATGCGCGAGCGCGCCCTCACGGTCGCGGCTCCGAATGAGTCTCAGCCGCCGCGCTCGCCCGGTCTGATGCCGCGCCACTACGCCCCGCGCACGCCGTTGGAATGCGTCGAGGGAAACGGCGCGGCGCGCGTGGCCTCGTTGCTTGCCGAGGGCCGGCGCGTCGGCTGGGTGACATTTTCAGACTCTCCTAATCCCTATCCTGAAGTCATGGCGCGTCGCCTGCCGTCCGATCCCGCCGGTTATGCCGCTCGTCTGTATGCCGTGCTGCACGAACTCGATGTCGCCGGTCTGGATCGCATCGTGGTAACACTTCCACCTCATGGGGACGAATGGCTGGCCGTGCGCGACCGTCTCCAGCGCGCGGCGGACGCCAACTGACCTGGAATTATTACGATACATGCGTACACTATCCGAAAGAGAAGGTGTGGACTGTTTCGTCCCCTGGGTGGACGCGGTTCGCACGGACCATTCGGTAGAGGAGACAAGAAGATGCACGCTACGATGAACCCCACGGTATCCGGCAATATCGATCGATTGACCGAGGCGCTGGCCGCGCCGTTCGATGTGCGCGAGGTGCGTTTCAAACCGGCGGTGGTCAGCGGCAATCGCGCTTTGGCCCTGGCATACGTCGATGCCCGCTCGATTCAAGATCGTCTCGATCGCGTACTCGGCGTTACTGGCTGGCAAGACGAGTACGAATGTTTGCCGGACGGCTCGGTCGTCTGCCGACTTCGATTGCGGATCGGCGACGAATGGATCACGAAAATGGATGTGGGCGGACCGAGCGAACAACCGGACGAGGGGGATCGCCGCAAGGCCGCCTTCAGCGACGCCCTCAAGCGCGCCGCCGTTAAATTCGGCATCGGCCGCTATCTCTATCGCCTCCCGTCGCAGTGGGTCGATTACGATTCCAACAAGCGGCAATTCGCGCGAACGCCGTCGCTGCCGTCGAACCCGAAAACCCAACCGCCGCCCGTTCGCTTGAATGCCGCGAGCGATCGGACACCGAAGAACGGCTCGACGATGCCAGAGAACGGCGACGAATTGCGGCGGCGGGTTCAGGATTACGATGCGCGTCTGGCGCAACAGGGAATGTGCGGGTCGGGGGAACTGGTCGCGCATCTCGTTCAGGCCGGGGTCAAGGCGGGGTACGAAGCCGACTTGGCGAAGTGGAGCGGGGCGGCCATCGTCTTGGCCGTCGAGGAAGTGCGGGCGTTCGAGAGTCGCCTCCGCAAACAAAAGTCCGAACGCAAGGAAGTGGCGTGACAGTTCACGATGGATTCGTTTCTTCCGGATTCCGATAGATCGGCATCCGTATGGTGAACTTCGTTCCGCGACCGACTTCGCTTTGCGCGTCGAGGGTTCCGCCATGCGCTTCGATGATCTTGCGCGTCGTGGGCAGACCGAGGCCGGTACCGCCGCCCCGCGTCGAATAAAAGGGACGAAATGCCTTGGACAAAACGTCCGGCGACATGCCGAGGCCCGTGTCGATGAGATCGAACACCACGCCGTCCGGCTCAGAGCGCGCCAACAGGGCAATCTCTCCACCGGAGGGCATGGCCTGCTGCGCGTTGAGCAAGAGATTGAGCAGCGCTTGCTTGAACATATCGCGGTTGAGGGCCAAGGGAGGCAGGTCGGCGGGGATGTAGCGCTTGATCTCGATGTTGTTGGCGCGGGCCATGGGGCCGAAGAAATCCGTCAGCTCCTCGACGACTTCGTTGAGGTTGACGGGAGCCAGTTCGAGATCGCCGACGCGCGCGAACCGTAGAAACTCGTTGGAGACATCGACGAGCCGCTGGCATTCGTTCTGCAATCGCAGCACGCGATCGAGCGCGCGGCGTTCGCGTTGCGATTGTGGTTTTTCAAAGTCTTCGGCCAACAGCTGAAGGTTGAGCCGGAGCGTGCCGAGGTGGTTTTTGAGATCGTGGACGAACCCACCGGCAAGTTCGGCCAATTCGGTGTACTGTTGGTTGACCACGTTTGACGCCGTCCGTTTGCGGAACACCTAACGAAAAAGGGCCGGATTCGCGCTTCGAGAGAGGGCCTCTCTCGGAGCGCGAACGCGGTTCTTCGCCGAGGGCGGTTATTCCTCATCTCGTGGGCCGCGGTCGTGTTCGCCGCGGCGCGGCGGACGCCCTTCGCTCCGCCGTTGCTGGGGCGGGGGTGGAGCGGACGGCGCGCCCCCCTCGGCCGGTTTGTTTTGCTCGCGCAGTAGCACTTTGCGCGACAGCTTCACGCGATCGTGTTCGTCGATGGCGATTACTTTGACTTGCATGACATCGCCGACTTTGCACACTTCGTCGACTTTGCCGACGTATTTATCGTCGAGTTCGCTGATGTGGCACAATCCATCGCGTCCGGGCAAAATCTCGATGAACGCGCCGAAGTCCTTGACCGAGGTGACGCGCCCTTCGTACACTTTGCCGACGCGGACTTCTTCGGTCAGCGCTTCGACCTTGAGTTTGGCCGATTCCGCGCCGGCGGCTTCGCTGTGCGAGATGTAGACGGTCCCGTCGTCCTCAATGTCGATCTTGGCCCCGGTCGCTTCCTGAATGCCTTTGATCGTCTTGCCGCCCGGCCCGATGAGCAGGCCGATTTTGTCGGGATTGATCTTCACGGTCAACAGGCGCGGCGCGGTGTCGCGGATCTCGTGGCGAGGCTGGCGCAGGGTGGACAGCATAATCTTGAGGATTTCGCGCCGCGCCTCGCGCGCTTGTTCGAGCGTCGCCTTAATGATTTCGGCGTTGATGCCGTCGATCTTCAGGTCGAGCTGAATGCCGGTGATGCCGCGCCCGGTGCCGGCGACCTTGAAATCCATGTCGCCGAAGTGGTCTTCGTCGCCCATGATGTCGGTCAACAGCGTAAAGCGTTCGCCGTCCTTGACGAGACCGATGGAGATACCGGCGACCGGATCGCTGATGGGCACGCCGGCGTCCATGAGCGACAGAGTGCCGCTGCACACCGAAGCCATGCTGGACGAGCCGTTCGATTCGAGAATATCGGAGACAACGCGGATCGTGTAAGGGAACTTGTCTTGATCCGGCACGACGGGTTTCAGACTGCGTTCGGCGAGCGCGCCGTGGCCGATCTCGCGCCGTCCGGGTCCGCGAATGGGTTTGCATTCGCCGACGCTGAAGGGCGGGAAGTTGTAATCGAGCATGAATTTCTTGCTGTATTCCTCGCCGAGTCCATCGACGCGCTGTTCGTCGCTGGAGGTTCCCAGGGTGGTCGTGGCCAAGGCTTGGGTCTCGCCGCGCTGGAACAGAGCCGAGCCGTGGACGCGCGGCAGGAGGGCGACTTCGCAAGAGATTTGCCGCAACTGCTTGACGGTTCGGCCGTCGATGCGTTTGCCTTCGAGAATGAGATCGCGTACCACGCGCTCTTCGAGGGCGGCGAGAGCGGCGGCAACCTGGTCGGGCTTGGCCTTGGCCTCGCCGTCGGCGGGCAGATACTCGGCTTTGATGCGCTCGCGCAGTTCCTTGATGCTGACCGCGCGCTCGGCCTTGCCGGCCGTCTGTTTGCGTTCGCGGAACTCGGAGCCGAAACGCTTGTGGAACTCTTCGATCAGAGGATTCACGGGCGGTGGCGGCGGCAATGGCTTGTCTTCCAATCCCGCCTTGCGCCGCAGCTCTTCAATGGCGTCGATGACGGCGACGATGTGCTTGTGCCCCCAGAGGATGGCTTCGAGCATGTCGGCTTCGGGCATCTCGCGGGCAAAGCCTTCGATCATGGTGATGGCCGTGCGCGTTCCCGCCAACACCAAGTCGAGATCGCTCTCTTCCAATTGCGTGTGGCTGGGCATGAGGACGAAATCGCCGCCGATCAGGCCGATGCGAACGCTGCCGGTGGGCTGGACGAACGGAATGTGCGAGATGTGCAAGGCGGCGCTGGCACCGATCATGGCCAACACGTCCGGATCGTTGTCGCGGTCGGCGGCAAGGGTGCCGGCCATGATTTGCACTTCGTTTAAGTAGTTGGCCGGGAAGAGCGGCCGAATGGGACGGTCGATCAGGCGCGCGGTCAAGATTTCCTTGGTCGTGGGTCGGCCTTCGCGCTTGATGAATCCGCCGGGAAACTTGCCGGCGGCGTAGGTCTTCTCTCGATAATCGACGGTCAGGGGGAAGAAATCGCGTCCTTCGATGGCATTGCCTTCGACGGCGGCGGTCAGAGTTACGGTTTCGCCGTATTGGACCCAGACGGCACCGTGTGCCTGCTTGGCCAATTTGCCGGTTTCCAGAACGAGGGGGTTAGCTCCGAAGGGACGTTCAACGCGAGAAAACTGCACGGACAATCCTCCTTTTGAGAGCCGCGCCACACGCGCGCTCCCGGCGGGAGTAGGGCATCACAAGCGAAGGTAAAAGAAGGATTCCCCCCCCGGCCCCAAGGCTCGACGAAGCCACAAGAGCCGTTCGCTCACGCATTCGGGCCGGTGAGGGAATCGTTGTTTATTTGCGCAGACCTAGCCGCGCGATCACGGCCAGATAGCGTCCACGTTCCTTGTTGCGCAGATAAGTCAACAAGCCGGACCGCTTGCTGACCATCTTCAGTAGACCGCGCCGGCTGGCGTGATCTTTCTTGTGCGCGCGCATATGCTCATGCAGCTCATTGATGCGCTCCGTGAGCAACGCGATTTGCACTTCCGGAGAACCCGTATCGGTGGTTTCGCGCCGGAATTGGTCAATGATCTGTGTCTTGCGGTCCTTCGTGATCGCCATCTCGATCCTTGTAACCTCCGCCTGGTGGTACTCCTGCCTACTTGGACAGTGCTACTTTACCTCTACAACTTTAGGAATCGTATCAACGACAAATCAGATTACAAGGGGGGATTCAAAACTTCGGTCGCTTCGCTCGCCGCCGAGACCCTCACGGACCCGATCGCCCCAACCCGCGCCGACTTTCCCTACAATAAGACAATTGCGTCCGTGCCTCCCCTTTCCACTCCTCCCACGTCGGCGAGGTAAGACATGATCGAGCGGACGATTGTTCGGGCTTGTCTCGTGCTGGGTCTCGCGTTGACAATCCGCGCCGCGGCAGCGGACGAAGCGCGCCGCTCCGAGCCGCTCCAGAAAGTCGATGCGGCGGAGATTCAGAAACTCATCGAGCGGCTCGGCGACGAAAAGTTCGTCCGGCGCGAGGAGGCGATGCGACAGCTGCGCGCCTTGGGCGAACCGGCGCTCGATGCCATCGAGAAGGCGCTACGCTCCGAGGACGCCGAGATTCGCAGCCGCGCCGAAAAGCTGGCCGTCGAACTCCGGCACATCCGACGCGAACGCCTCTTCCGCGCCATGGCGGAAAAGATCAAGGATCTCCCCCTCGATCAATTCGTGGATCGCCTAGCCACGCGCGACGAGTTCGACAAAACGGAAAATTGGGATCGCCTATACGATATTGCTAAAATCATGTCTCAGCGAGCTGAGATGCTCGCCGACCGCAAATGGCCGTTGCCGAATCTCAACTACAAGACCTTTCCCACCGTTTCGGGAAAATCGGCCGTACGCTACGTCAATCAGAAGATCCGCGCCGACGGCATCGACCGTCGCATCAGCGCGTTGCAAAATTGCGTCCTGGTGAGCAGTGGAAATGTCCAGTACATTACCTCAATCGTCAACTCCATCGTTTTCATTGAGGGCGACTTGGCGGCATGCACGAGCATCATCGATAGTTTCGTGGTTTGCAACGGCTCGCTCGGTCGAGCCGTCTTGATTCGCAACAGCGTCGTGTTGACGACGAGCGATTTCGCCAGTTCCACAAGGGCCGAACGCTCGTTCTTCCAAGTCAAGAGCGTCGGTAATCACGCCATCTCCTCTCAGAACGTCTATTTGAACCTCAAATCCGTGGCCAGCAGGAATGCGACCGACAATCGCTTCATTCAGAATGACAAGGGGCCGCTTCAGGCGGTGACGTTTTTCAAGCCGTCCTTGCTGGGCGTGGAGTTGTCGAAATTGGACAAGTTCGCCCGCGTCGACAAAGTGGTGGAAGGCAAACCGTTCGCACGCGCCGGATTGCGCGTCGGCGACATCGTGACCGCCACCGATGAGGGCGAGGTGGTTTCATTTGAGGCGCTCAACAAGTTCCTGCGCCGCCGTCTACCGGGCGAGTCCATTTCCCTCAAGGTGCGTCGCGGCGAGAAGACTGTGGAAATCGACGTGAAACTTGCGGAATGATCTCGTTCCCACGCTCCTGCGAGAGAACGGGCGCGCGGACGCTCTACGTCCCGAAAATTGCGCGGAATAGCGCTTGACAGCACCCCTCCACACGGGTAACACTGAAGGGAACCAACCTACCGCGTCGTCCCTCGCTCTCCCACCGCACGAAAGGACGCGACATGCTTGCCGTTCGCAATACCCTCTGGCCGTCCGTGGTTCTCGTCCTGTTGGCGCTCGCGCCATCGTTCGGATTGGCCGATACACCGCTTCACGAACGCATCGACCGCGCCATCGCGACGGCACAGCCGGACTTCGCGCGCCGCGCCGCTCCTCCGGCCTCCGACGCCGAGTTTCTTCGCCGCGTCTATCTCGACCTCATCGGCACGCTTCCGACATCGAACGAGGCCCGCGCCTTTCTAAACGATCGTTCGCCCAATAAACGGACGGCGCTGATCGATCGACTCTTGGCCGGCCCGGAACACGCGCGCCATCTCGCAGCCGCGTTCGATGTGATGCTCATGGAACGTCTGCCCGATAAGCATGTGCCGCGCGGCGAATGGCTCGAGTATCTGCGGAGTTCGATTGCCGTCAATAAGCCGTGGGATGTGCTGGCGCGCGAGATTCTCTCCAGCGATGGTGTCGATCCCAAAACGCGGCCGGCGGCAAAGTTCGTTCTTGAGCGCGGTGCCGAACCAAACGTGCTGACGCGCGACATTAGCCGACTATTCCTGGGAACCAATCTGCAATGTTGTCAATGCCACGATCATCCGCGCATCGACGATTACAAGCAGGCCCATTACTACGGTCTGTTCGCCTTCCTCAACCGCACCTCACTGCTCGTCGATCCCACGCTGAAAAAGGCGGTGCTTTCCGAGAAGGCGGACGGCGAGGCGACGTATCAATCGGTGTTCGATCCGGCCAAGACGACGAAGAGTACCGGCCCGCGCCTTCCCGATGGACCGCCGCTGAAGGAACCGGCTCTCGAGAAGGGTAAGGAATACGTCGTCGCGCCGACGCCGAAAACGCGCGCCGTGCCTCGCTATAGCCGCCGCGCGCTCCTCGGCCCCACCCTGGCGCGCGCCGACAACGAAGCGTTCAAAAGGAACATTGCCAATCGTTTATGGGCGTTGATGATGGGGCGCGGCTTGGTGCATCCGCTCGATCTCGATCACTCGGCCAATCCGTCTTCGCATCCCGAGTTGTTGAAACTCTTGGCCGACGACATCGCCGCCCGCAAATTCGACGTGCGCGGCTTTCTCCGCGAGTTGGCCCTCAGTCAGACGTATCAGCGATCGAGCGAGCAGAAGGCGAGCCGAGAGAATCAGCTACCGGAGGCGAGCTACACCGTCGCCATCCTCAAGCCGTTGACGCCGGAGCAATTGGCCGCAAGTCTGATGCAGGCGACGGGTTTGACCGATGCCGAACGGCAAGCGCTGGGCAAAAACGTCACCGAGGCGGCTCTGTACGCGCGCCTCTCTCCCCACATCGCGCCGTTCGTCAACACGTTCGGCAGCGGCGCGGGCAAAACGCAAGAGTTCGATGCACGGCTCGAACAGGCGTTGTTTCTCTCCAACGGCTCGACGGTACGCGGCTGGCTGACGCCTCGTGCGGGCAATCTGATCGACCGTCTCGCGCGTCTGGCGAACGCCGACGCGCTGGCCGACGAACTGTATCTCAGCGCGTTCACTCGAATGCCCGATGCCGAAGAGAGAAAAGAGATCGCTAACTTTTTGTCTCAGCGCCAGAAGGATCGCACCGTGGCGTTGCAGGACATGGCCTGGGCGCTGCTGGCGTCGGCGGAGTTTCGCTTCAATCATTAGCGATGGTTTTTTTGAAATGGGGGTGAGTCGATGCAGGAATATCTCCAATTGGCGCGTCAGCACAACATTCCTATTTTTGTCCTCGCCACAATTGCCGTAACTGCCTTAGTCCTTCGACGAATTCGATCGTCTCGGCCGTGGTGGTTGTTGTGGGGCGGCTATAGCGCCGCCGCCTGTGGCTTGCTTTTGACCTTACGCACTCCCGCAGCGACCTTGACCTTTCATGACAGCAAGCCAGTTCAAGGTTCTCTATCCCCGAATGAACCTGCACCATTCCCGAATACAATCGAAAGCAACATGCAGGTAGTCCAACCGATTTTAAAGACTGTCGAGGACATCAAGGGCTTTCTTGGCAGCGGCGACCGCCCCACGCTCGTCGAGGTGTATTCCGACTTTGGATTCGACTGAGCGATCACCGTTTCCGCCGTGAGCGGATTGAAGGAAACGTGGAGATACGGGCGCGTCCTCTTGCTCAACAAGTCGTCGGAAGCCGTCAGGGCCTATGCCGAGGAAATCGCGATTACCGAGACGCCGACTTTCATTCTTTTTGACCCGAAGGGACATGAAAAGCAGCGATGGACTGGAAGGCCTCCCTCCCTTTCCGAATTGCCCGACGGAACCGGAGTCGATGTTTCGGCGATGCGATAGAACCGTGGAAACCAAGGTTGTAACCCCGTGAGATAATCAGACGACGATAGGAGATAGAATTCATGTTATGTTCCTACTCATGCGGCTCGTCCGATCACTCCCTCTCGCGCCGCGGTTTCCTTGGGGGCGCGCTGGGATTTGGCGCGATGGCGCTCGATTCGATGATGCAACCCGCCTTCACACGCGAACTGCAACAACAGCAGAAGCGAGTCCTCATGATTTGGCTCAACGGCGGGTCGAGCCAGCTAGAGACTTGGGATCCCAAGCCCGGCACGGACACCGGCGGACCCTTTCAGACCATCGCCACCTCCGCGCCCGGCGTTCACATCAGCGAGTTGTTGCCGTACACCGCCAAGCAGATGCACCGCCTGGCCCTGGTTCGCGGTCTGAACACGGCGGAGGACGATCACGGCAAAGGCTCCGTCATCATGCACACCGGACGGCGACAAGAACCGGCGATGAAATGGCCGCACCTCGGTTCCGTGTGCGCCAAGCTGCTCGGCGACCGCGACAATCCGCTGCCCGGCTACATCCACATCACGCCGCGCGGCAACGGCGGGGTCAATAGCGAAGACGCCGCTTTTCTCGGCCCGCGCTACGCTTCCGTGGCTCTCAGCGATGGCCATGCGCCCGCCAATCTCGACCGACCCGCGAATCTGTCGGCGAACGACGACCAACGCCGACACGAGTTTCGCACCCACGCCGATCGAAAGTTCTTGAGTTCGCGCCGAACCGCGATGACCGAGGCGTACACACAGTCTTACGAACAGGCCGCACAGCTCATGCGCAAGCGCGATCTGTTCGCGCTCGACAAGGAGCCGCCCGCCGTCGTCGATCGCTATGGACGGCACGATTTCGGACGCCATTGCCTCATGGCCCGCCGTCTGCTCGAAGGCGGTGCGACCTTCGTCAAGGTGTCACACTCGAATTACGATACCCACCATGAAAACTTCGATTTCCACATCGAACAAGTCGGCGAGTTCGACCGCCCCTTTGCCACGCTGGTCGAAGATTTGCACGAACGCGGCTTGCTGTCGAGTACACTGATTCTGGTGGCTTCCGAGTTTGGCCGAACGCCGAAGATCAATCGCAACTATGGCCGCGATCATTGGTCGCGCGCCTGGTCGGTGGCGCTGGGCGGATGCGGCATCAAGGGCGGCAGCGTCAGCGGCAAGACCAACGCCAACGGCACGGCGGTCGCCGACGGTCAAGTTCACGGCGGGCATCTGTTCCACACTTATTTGAAAGCCCTCGGCTTCGACTCGAAGAAGAACTTTTACATCGATCAGCGCCCCATTCCCATCGCCGATCCCAAAGCCTCGCCCATCGCGGAGGTGCTGGCATGACCGCTACACCGACTCCGAAACTCGATCCAGCGAACACGCATTTGCTCAAGGAATACAAGCACGACAGCCCCTTGCTCGGCTGCCGCTTCGACCCGTCGGGACAATTCGTGTTCGCCGGAGCGCAGGATAACCGCATCGTTCGCTGGCATCTCGACAGCGGCAAGAAAACGCTGCTGGAAGGCCACAAAAGCTGGGTGCGCGCCTTGGCGTTCGCGGCCAAACAACTGATCTCCGCCGACTATGCCGGTCGTATCTCGTTTTGGCCGGCGGATGCCGACGCGCCGAAACCGGCGCGGACGCTCGACGCCCATCGCGGTTGGGTTCGCGCGCTCGCCGTCAGCCCCGATGGACAAACGCTGGCTTCGTGCGGCAACGACCATCTGGTCAAACTGTGGTCCATCGCCGATGGCAAACTCGTCCGCGAACTGCCCGGCCACGATTGCCACGTCTACAACGTCGCCTTCCACCCCGACGGAACGCATCTCGTCTCCGCCGACCTCAAAGGCAACGTCAAAGTAAGAAGCTGGGAGCGCGAGCGACCGGCGGAGCGCGAGTTGGATGCGAAAATACTGCACAAATACGACGGGGGATTCCTCGCCGACATCGGCGGCGTGCGCGGCATGGCATTCAGTTCGGACGGGTCGTTGTTGGCCTGCGCCGGCATCACCAACGTCAGCAACGCCTTTGCCGGCGTCGGCAATCCGCTGATCGTTCTCTTCGATTTCAAGAGCGGCAAGCAGAAGCAGTTGCTCAAGCCGAAAACGCCGTTTCAGGGCACGGCTTGGGGCGTCGTCGTCCATCCGTCCGGCTTCGTGGCCGGGGTCGGAGGCGGCAACGGCGGCATGTTGTGGTTCTGGAAACCGGACAATGCGCAAGATTTCTTTAGTCTTAAACTCCCCAATAATGCGCGCGATCTCGCCCTCCATCCCGACGGCAAACGCTTGGCGATTCCCTTCTTCGACGGCGCAGTTCGCACCTACAGCCTCGAACCGGCTCCGACCCCGCCGAAACCCGCGCCGCCTCCGAAACCGGTTCCCAAACCGAAAAAGGGGTGAACCGGCCTGCTACACTTGTAGGATGCTATACCGCAAGTTGTGACGATTCAGTTAGTGGAGTAAAATGCAGAAAGAGGGATTCCGTTTCGCATCGATTCCTTAAAAGGGGTTTCTGGATGCCTGTCGATTCCAAGCAATTGCAATCCGCTTTCCAAACGTGCGAGCGTGCCCTGCGTCGAGTGGCCGACTCTCAACTAGATCTTGCTCTGAAACGGCGACTGCTCGATTTGGGCGAACGGAAAGAATGGCTGAGTGAGGCCGAACACGATGAGTTGTTGGCCTTGGTCGCCTTCTCGCAGCAGCGGTCGCTGGAAAAACTGGAAGCGGAGGCGGCCTTGCAGGACTTGCATCAAGCGTGTGCCGAACTGGCGGAAATGTCGTGACGGCCATCTCTTACCGGCAGTTACTCGCACGTCTGGGTCTCTTCTCTGAATTGAGCAAACTGCGATAAATCTTCGCCGATTCCGAAAAACCAAATAGCGATGAACGGTTTTGCTATACTTCAAGATCGGGAAGATCGGATTCCTCTCTCATGCGAGGTGTTGCCGTGAATATCATCCGCTCATGCTGGTCCGCTTGGTCCATCCTCCTCCTCACCGCGTGCGGTTGTTCGTTTGAATCGGCGCGCGGCACTCCCGAAGAGAAAGAGCCGCCGAAACCGGCGACCTGCAATCCCGTCTTGCGGTTGAGCGCCGACAAGGAACCGGCTATCGAAGTCGTGGGGCTGCTGGAAGAAGAACGGCACGCGCTGGCTCGCTTGGATTGGACGCCGGAACAATGGCACAGTCTGTTCGCCGTTTACGTCGAAGGCAACGGCGACAAATCGAAGCAACCCGCGCTGCTCGGCATCTATCGTATCGGCAAGGAAGCGATACGATTTGAGCCGCGCTATCCTCTTGCGCGCGGTGTATCCTATCGTGCCGTGTTTCATCCGGAAAAGCTGCCCGGACACGCGGACTCCAACGAGCCGACCGTGGAAAAGGTTTTACTGCTGCCCAAGCGTAAACCAATCGCTCCCACCATAGTGGCGCGCGTTTATCCGACCAAAGACGAGTTGCCGGAGAATCAGCTGAAGTTCTATCTGCATTTCTCCGCGCCGATGAGTGTCGGGGAAGCCTACGAACACGTTCGCTTGCTGCGCGAGGATGGGACGGCGGATGCGACGGCGTTTTTGGAGTTGCCTCAAGAGCTTTGGGACCGCGACGGCAAACGGTTCACGCTGTTTCTCGATCCGGGCCGAGTCAAACGCGGTTTGAAGCCGCGCGAAGACGTTGGTCCCGTGCTTGAGACCGGCAAGCGCTACACGCTGGTCGTCGATCGTGCCTGGAAGGATGCCGAGGGCAATCCGCTCAAGGAAAGTTATCGAAAAACCTTCCGCGTGTTGCCATCCGATGAGACGCAGCCCGATCCGAAGACGTGGAAACTCGAGCCGCCCGCCGCCGACCCGATGTCGCCCTTGGTGATGACCTCGCCCAAGTCGCTGGACCACGCGCTGCTGCATCGTTTGCTGTGGATCGAAGACGAGGGCGGCAACACGGTGGCGGGAACCATCGACGTATCGAAAGCGGAGACCTGTTGGCGTTTCTCCCCGTCCAAGCCGTGGAAGGCGGGCCGCTATCATCTCGTCGCCGACACGCGCTTGGAAGACCTCGCCGGCAACAGCATCGGCCGCGCCTTCGAGGTCGATGAACGCCGACCCAAGGAACGACAAACCCAGACGGTGCGACTGCCGTTTGAGGTGAAATAATCGTTTAGCCGCAAGGTACAGAAGACGCGGTCAACGCGCGCTCGCCTGTGCCTCGCGGCTAAACTTTTTGCTGGGACGCGCCCTTTCTCAGACCGACGTTTTGCCCTCGGTGATGTGGACCGCTTTGTAGCCGCCGCGAAGGCGGTCGCTCAGGGCGATCAGGCCGAAGACGACGACGAGAAGGCACGGCAGTACCGCCACCCAGCGGAAAGCCCATGCCGCGCCGATTTTCTCGGCATTCTCGATGACGCTCTTCTCTTTCTCCGCTTGCGGGTCTTGCTTCTCGGCGCGCTCGTTGACCGACTTGACGGCGTCCGGATTGAGCTTGCGGCTGCCGGCGGGGTAGATGTGCTGGGTTATCGCCTCCGGCAGCCAGCTCGGTTTCTCTTCGACGACCAACGACGCCGTCTTGCCCTCTTCCATCGGTACTTTCAAGTCTTGCATGTCGCTGGGAATCGCTTGGACGCTGTAGGAATCGTAGATGGCTCCCATTTGCGGCAGCGCTTGCGAGATGGCGAGATTGCCGATGGACCCCATGAGACCCAACAGCAGCGCGCCGCCTTTGGGAAAGCGTTCGGCGGTGACACCGAGCATGGTCGGCCAAAAGTAGGCGACGCCGAAGCCGAAGATCGTCGCGGCGCTGAAGGCCAGAATCCAATTGTCTACATAGCTAAGCCAATACAATCCCAAGCCCGCGAAAATCGCCGAGCAGGTCAGCATACCTACCGGCGAAAGTTTGTGAGCCAAAGGTCCGGCGAAGAAACGCATCACGAACATGATCGCACTGGTGTAGACCATGACCAGAGTACCCGAGACATGCGCCGTGCGCGTCAGCACCGACTCTTGCCATTGGTTGGGGGCCAACTCTGTCGAGGCGGTCAATAACATACAGAAGGCCCAGAGCAGAAACATGGGCCTTAACGCTTGCAAGAACATTTCACCCGTCGAGACGTTGTGTTGCACCCGCTCGGTTTGCGGGAATTGCTGGCCCACCGACATCAAACCGTAGATGGCCAACGGCACAAGCAACAACCCCACTTTGATTTGCCACAATTTGAAGCCGTGGAGATCGACGCCTTCGAGTCGAGCCGGTGTGAGCGCATAGGCCAGCAATCCGCTCATGATGATCCCGCCCGGCCACCAGGCGTGCAGGACGTTGAGATAGTGCGTTTTCTCCCTGGGAAAAAGCGTGGCAGCCAAGGGGTTAATGGCGATTTCGACCAACCCGTTGCCGCAGCCGACGAGAAATGTCGAAGCATACAATACCCAATAGCTAGTGACTTTGAGATCGCCGCCGAACAGATTCTTGACGAAATCTTGCTGAGAAATATCCGCCGCGAAGATGGTTCCAACAATGCCGATCAGGTGACTCATCCACGCGAATCCAAGGACGCGGCCCATGCCGAGATTGTCGCACAGCGGAGCGAACACAACCATGGCGATGGCCATGCCCAGAAAGGCCGCGCCCATGATCGTGCCGACCTCTTGCTTGTAAAAGCCGAAATCGCGAATGAGATCGTCGTTGATGTTTTGCCGAATCGTGAACGAAAAGGCCGACGTGATGAGGGCAATGCAACTCGCCGTGAAGAGGCGGCGCGGATTCATCGATGAAACTCCTCGGAGTCGTGTCGTGGAAACTCGGATACGAAGATGGTGTTTCGTATCATCCGGCGAGCCGTCTGTCAATCGGCGAAACGGTTGCTTTCGCCGCGAGATAGAAAAAGACGCCGTCCGGCTCCGCGCCGGACGGCGTCGCGCAAATCCCAGTCTCATGTCTTACCGCGACGCGAATCGCCGCTGGCTAGTCCTTCTTCTCCGGCAGAATCTTGGGCACTTCCGACAGGATGCGCTCGACTTCGCGCTCGGTCAGATCGCCCTTTTTGTAGGCGTGGTTGTACTTGACTTTCTGCCCGACGTAGAGAAGAACCGTGACATCCGCGTCTTTGGCGATGTCGTAGCCTTCCGGCCCGGCAGGATTGTCGATGGTGAGGATGGTGCGTTTGAGCTTTTCTTTGTCGGCGAGAGTCTCAAGCTTCTTCTTGAGTCCTTCGTCGTCGTTGCAGAAGACCACAAAGCTGCCCATGCGGGCATCGCGGTTCTTTTCGGTAGCGGCGTCGATTTTCTTGACCAAACTGGTCAAGTTGTCGCTGACTTCGCGCGCGAAGATCACAGCGACGGGATTACGGCCGTTCCGTCAGACCAAGCAGATTTTCTTGCCCTTGGTGCTGCCGGTGACGTGGAGTGGATTGAACGGAGACACACCACCTCCGACTTGCGGCCCCGATTTGAGGCTATCCGCAGCCCAGACGCCGCCAATCAGCAGCGTGGCCGCCAGGGAAGCCCCTAGCATCGAACGAACATTCATGAAAACAAACCTCCATTTAGATACCGTTGACTGGGATCTGGTGGGAAGATCGTACCCATACGATCTAGGGATTTCGACGTTGGCGGGGAGAGCTTTATTCAAAAACCCGGCGAACCGTCAGCGTTAGCTGCCGGGTATCTTTCGCTCGTCCCGCGCAGGATGGCGAACCGTCAGCGTTAGCTGCCGGGTATCTTTCGCTCGTCCCGCGCAGGATGGCGAACCGTCAGCGTTAGCTGCCGGGTATCTTTCGCTCGATCCCGCGCAGGATGGCGAACCGTCAGCGTTAGCTGCCGGGTATCTTTCGCTCGTCCCGCGCAGGATGGCGAACCGTCAGCGTTAGCTGCCGGGTATCTTTCGCTTGATCCCGCGCAGGATGGCGAACCGTCAGCGTTAGCTGCCGGGTACCTTTCTATTTTTGCTGAATGCAATACAAGTGATCGACGGTGCGCAGGAAGAGTGCATGGCTGGCGACGGCGGGCGACGACCAAGCCATTTCCTCCAGCGTGTTCTTGCCTAGCATCTTGAACGTCGCGCCGGACTGGACGACGAACGTCGTGCCGGCGTCGTCGAGGCAGAAAACTTTGCCCCCGGCGGCCCAAGGCGACGACGTGAAGCCGCGTGCCCCGGTGAGACGCTCCTTGTACTCTAGCTCGCCGGTCTTGGCGTCGAGGCAGCTGAGGAATCCACCCCGTTCGTCGAGTATGTACAGGCGTCCGTCGTACAACAGCGGTGAAGCGGTTTGCGGTCCCGCTTTGGCCTGATACCAGGCGACGCCCGCGTTCGAGGTTTCTCCTTTCTTCAGGGTGATGTCGCCGGACGCGCCGGCCTTGACGGCGAACAACGGACGGTTGCCGTTACCGGCCATCC
>JAJXWW010000098.1 GCA_021781415.1 Planctomycetota bacterium | reverse complement strand
GCGTCCCTGCGGCGTCGCCTCAATGCCGCCCAGACCGTTGCCGAATCGTCCGGCGGCGAACGTCTTCAATTGCCGACCGGCGGAGTCGAGAATGCAGCATTGCCCGTTCTGCGTCAGAGCGAAGATCGTGCCGAGGCGCGTGCGGACGGCGGCCATTAAATTGGCACCGCCTACATTATTGATGCGCGTCACCTCGTTCCCAGAGCGGTCGAACTCAAAAATGGGACCGTTGATGGTGGCGACGAAGGTATTCCCGTTCGGCAGCCGTTGCACGTTGACCGGATTGGGGACATGCTTTTCCCAAACGATTTTCCCATCGAAATCGCGCTCGGTGACGCGATCCGAGCCGTACTCGGCGATGAGAACGCGATTGTTGGGCAGGATGCGGGCGTCGGCGGGTCCGCCGGCGTTGGAAATCAACCAGCGTTGTTTGCCCTGGCGATCCAACTCGTAGACGCGATTGCCCTGCAAGTCGCAAATGAGGGTATAGCCGTACCAGGGCTGCGCCGTCAGGCGAGCGAGATCGACGCGCGTCGCATTGACTTTCCACCACGCCATCCAGGCATCGCGACACTTCTTGCGATCGGCTTTCTCGGTGCCCGCGGAGGTGTCTGGAGCGGTATCGCCGGCCAACTGAAAGAGCGACGCCTCGACTTGGGAGACGCGATCGATGGGTAATGCGAGTAGCAATTCGATAAGTACCGGAACGCTGTCGCGGTCGTTGGTGCGCGCCGCGGCGAGAGCGACGCGCAGACGCACTTCTGGAGAGTCGTCGGCCAGCAAGGTCCGCGCTGCGGCGCGTCCTTCCGGCCCTCCCCCTTGAAGGAGCGCCTCGGCGACGGTGGCCCGCACTTCGGGATTCGAGTCCTTCAGAGATCGCATTAGGGATGGATGCGGCTTGCCGTCTTGAAGGGCCAAGGTCGTTAGCGCGTTCTTGGTATCCCCGGCAATGTCTTCATTCTCGGCGAAGGGCAGATACGCCAACAAGGTCTCGACCGAGTGGGGCGGCTTTCGCAAAGCCAGAATGCGCACGGCAGCCGAGGGCAGGTGGTGAATCGGATCGCTTTCGATGCGTTCGATCAATCGGTTGGCGCGGCGCGCCGTTTCGGCATCCTTGCTCTTGGCCGTTTCTCGCAGTTGCGGGATACAAATACGTCCCAGATCGAAAAGGTCTTTTGTAATCTTCTCGCGTTCGTTGAAATCGTCGCTGCCGATCTTCTCGAGCAAGGCGGCAATTTTGACTCGATCTTCGGGAGTTTGGGTATGTTCGCGGACGGCGGCGAGGAGCGAGTCGGCGTCCGCGTTGCGCCACCAGGAGGCCCAGGCGTCGCGGCGAATGCGACGACCGATCTTATCCTCGCTGGCAAACCGAACGGCAGGCGTCCACTCGCCGGCTAGTTTGCTCAGATATTCTTCGATGGGTTGACGTTGGGCGGCTGGCAACACGCCGAGCAGATCGATCAGCACGGGCACGGCATCGGCGTCGTTCGCTTCCGCCAACGCCAGCGCGGCGCGAAGCCGAACGAGAGGAGCGGGATCTTGCAGCAACTTACGAACTCCGGGTACCGGCTCCGATGGAATGGCGCGGCTCAAGGCAACTCCGGCGGCGGCGCGACGCACGCCGAGGGGATCGGCCAGGCCGCGAAGGAGAGCGGGGTCGGGCTTGCCTTGGGGAGCGGCCACTTCGGCGAGCGCTTCGTTGATGGCGCGAACGACTTCGCCCTCTTCGGCTAAGGGTAAATAGGCCAACAATGCTTCCGCCGCGCCGTCCGGCTTGTGCCGAGCCAAAGCGCGTGCGGCCGCGATCAATAGCCGATGGCTGGCCTGTCCCTCTAGCCACGGGATACAGCGACCGGCCCGCGCGGCCAGATCGGGATGGTCGAGATCGCCCGCCGCTCGCCGCAGAAGCGGCAACGCCAGCGGTCCCAAACCGAGCAACTCCGCCGTCGCCCGCCCGCGCTGTTCCGGCGAACCCTTGACGCACTGCTCGAGCAGCCGTTGAAGTGGCTCGCGGTCAATCTCGGTGCGCGCCCTCGCGTGGAAGAACGTCAACAACGATGGGCCGTTGTTGGTCAGGCCCGCGTCGCGCAGCGGTTGCTCGTCCTCTCTTTTTCCTGCCGCGCGCACGAGGCCGACCACGAAGAGCGCGATGGAGACGAACGCGAATGCCGGCAGGAAGTCGCGGAGATACGGAGTCGAGACGACTGGGAAGGAGTTCGATTGTGAACGACACACGATCGCTTTCATCTTTGATTCTCCTTAACCTTGACACTGTCTCATGGCAAACGCGATCCTTCAGAGAGCAAGGCGGGTCTCGCTGCGCTTGGACCCACCCTGCGGGACTCCTCGGTTCATCCTGCCTCATCGGTCTTATCGGCGGCGCGCCCGGACAATTGGCCCGCTCGCCTTTACTTCCCAGACAATCTTACCGGCACGATCTACTTCATAAACGCGCTGATTGTTTTGACTGGTGACGAGGTAGCGGCCATTGGGCAATCCCGTGGCGGAACGCGCGCCGGGGGCGTTCACCTCCGCCACCACTTTGCCGGTCGCATCGTACTCGATCACCTTGCCGTTGCGCATCCCGGTGATGAGGATGTGGCCGTTGGGCAGCAGGTCCAGCCCAGCCATTTGCATGTGGCCGTGGTTGGTGTTGAAGCTCGACTGCACCTTGCCGGTCGTGTCCATCGTGACGCACTGATTGGGTTGCAACAAGACGACGGGACCGTTGCGTTGGCGATAGGCCGCATTGACCATCGGCATGTTGCCCAGCGTATACAGCTCCTTACCTGTGCGATCTACCTCAACGACGTAGGAATCGGTGGCTATGAACGTGTTGCCGCTGGGCAGGCGCTGCACGTTGATGGGATTGTCGTTGACCTGATGTTGCCAAATAATGTTGCCCTTGAAATCGCGTTCGGTGACGCGGTTGGCTTGATACTCGGAGATGAGAACGTGATTGCCGGGCAGGACGACGGCATCGCTGGGTCCGTTCAGTCCAGTAATCGCCCATCGCTCTTTGCCGGCGCGATCGACTTCGTAGACGCGGCCGTTGCCGATGTCGCAGATGACGGTGAAACCGAGCATCGGATGGGATCGCAAGCGGCCGAGATCGGCGCGGTCGGCGTTCACCTTCCACCAGGCGAGCCAGGCATCGCGGCACTTTTTCTTCTCGGCGGCGTCCTTGCCGAGGGATACGGAAGGAGCCGTATCGCCGGCCAGTTCGCACAGCGCTTCTTCGACGCCTCCAACCTGGTCGCTGGGGAGGGTGGCGAGCAGTTCGATCAGGACGGGCACGCCTTCCTTGTCGCGGGCCATCGCCATCGCCAAGGCCACGCGCATGCGGACCAGGGCCGCACGATCGCGCAGCACTTTGCGCACGGCATCGCGTCCGATTTCGCCGCCTCCATCAATCAACGCCTCGGCGGCCGTGGAACGAAGCTCCGGATTGGCATCCTCCAAACTATGCACCAAAGCCGGATCGAGTTTGCCCTCGTGCAAGGCCAGAGCCGACAGCGAGGAACGCACCTCTTTCGTGCGATTTTCATCCTCGGAAAAGGGTAGATAGGCCAACAGCGCCTCGACCGAGCCGGTCGGTTTCCTCATGCTGAGGAGACGAATGGCAGCCATCGGCAAGTGATGCGACGGATCGTTCTCGATGCGTTCGACCAGCCATTTGGCCCGGCGCGCCGCTTCGACATCCTTACTGTCCATCAATGCGCGCAACTGCGGCAAGGCGCGACGACCCAAGGCGAATAGCTCCTTCGAGGCCGCTTCGCGGGTGGCGAAGTCTCCAGACGATAGATTGTCCAACAGCTCGCGGATCTTAGGCCGATCCTTCTCGTTGGGCGTGCGTTTGTGGAGGGCGGCCAGGAGCGTTGGGCCATCCACGTTGCGCCACCAAACGGCCCAGGCATCGCGGCGTATCTTGCGACCGACTTCGTCTTCTCCGGCGAAGTTGAGCGCGGGTGCCCATTCTCCGGCGAGCTTTTGCAAATACTCTTCCACGGGTTTTCGGCTTTCGGCGGGCAGGTCGGTAAGCAAGTCGATGAGAATGGGAATCGCCTCGGCATCGTTCGCTTCGGCCAGGGCCATCGCCGCGCGCAGCCTCACGCCGGGCGAATCGTCCTTGAGCAATTTGCGGACTTCGGGAACCCGGTCGGGCGGCATCGCACGACACAGTGCCACACCGGCGGCGGCGCGGCGCACCGCGAGAGGATCGGCCAACCCCTTGAGGAGGGCGTCGTCGGGCTTGCCGTTGGGAGCCGCCGCTTCGGCCAAGGCGGCGGTGACGACCTTCAACACCTCGGGATTGTCGGCGAAGGGCAGATACGCCAAGAGGGCGGCGGCGCATCCCGGCGGCTTACGCTGCGCCAACGCGCGCGCCGCCGCCGACGGCAACGACGTGCCGGAAGAACCCTCTAACCATTGCAGACAATGGGCGGCACGCCGAGCAATTTCGACTTCGTTCAAATCGTTGGCGGCGCGGCGCAGCGTCGGCACGGCCAACGGTCCCAAGCCGAGGAACTCCGCCGTCGCCAAACTTCGTTCTCGCGCCGAACTCGACACCAGTTGTTTCAAAAGGACACGCAATCGATCCGGCTCGACTTCGGAACGCGCCCGCGCATGGAAGAACGCCAGCAAGGCGGGGCCATCGGTTTCCAAACCGGCGAGGTGCAATGTTTCGTCGTCGTCACGTCCGGCCGAAAGGTTTTCTTCCGCCCTCGGCGAAGGAGTGACGCTGAGCAAAGCCAAAACGAGCAAAGGGGGAGTCCAGCGAAATGCAAGCCGAAACATGGTGGCGATCTCCCACAGAAAAGGTTTCAAAAACTTCCTCGGCCATCGGTGCCGCGCGGAGAAGCGCATGACTTATGCGCTCCGCCGCGCGGCGACAATGCTTAGGCAGCGAATGCAGCCTCACTCTCCCACGAACGGTTTCACGACGGCGTTGTAAAGCTCTCGGGCCGCGCTCGCGGTGACGAAGAGATCGAAACTGCCTCGCTTGGGTTGCAACGTCACGGCCAAGCCGATATAGGCCGTCTTACCCTTCACCTGTAGATTGGCCGGTATTCGACCGGGTGGGAGCATCGGTTTGAGGGCATCGATCACAGTGCCGTACATATTGAGTAAGTCGAACAATCCTAGAAACGAAGTCCGCGTTGGCATTCCCTTGCGCGCCTCAAGGTAAGCTTTGTCGCTGCCCGTCGTATTCTTCCCCTTGCGGAAGTCCTCCAGAATTTTCCGGGCGGACTCCCAATCGGATGCCGTGACTTGTACCACCGTCTTGCCGTCCGTGCCGAACCAGGTCATCGTCTTCTCGCCGAGCATCTGTTTCATGTACTCGGCATAAGGCTTCTTGAACGCTTCTCCTGCTTGACCAACCTTTTCGGCGAGATTGTCGTAATCCAGAGATATTGCGACCGAGTGCAGCTTGAATTCGCCGAACGTCTCGGCATTCATCTTAATGGTCGGCTTCTGCTTGAAACCCAATTCTTTGGGATCGGCGTCAGCAATCGCCTTGAACATCTTTAACTGCGCTTCAACGGCCTTAACGGGTTCGTCGTATTGGTACACTTGAAGCCCGCGCATGGGAAACGAGAATCCGTCCACTCGTAGCGAAGGGCCAGCCTTGCCCAACGCCTCCATCGCTTCGGCTACTCCCTTCGCATCGGAACCGAATTGGGCCAGCACGTTGCTCGCCATCAGCGTACCCAGCCCTTGGAAGAGAGCCGCGCTGGTCTTCATGCCGGTATAAAGCGCGCTGCCGGCGGGCAAGCGATCGAGTTCCTTGAAGGCCACGGGGCGAGAATCCTCCAAGAGGCTGGCGGTGGGCGTGTTGTCGCGCAATTCACCTTGAACGTGCAGAGCCAGGCCGGTGGGTCGAAACTCAAGTGTCACCAGAGTAGCGCGGAGATCTTCCACTGCCTGGAAGACGGGCTCGATGGCCTTGGAAAACATCTTGAAGAGTTTTTTCTGCGATTCGTCTGTCGCCGCTTGCTCGAGTTGAGCTATGACTTGCTTATAGTTTTCTTTCCCCAGTTTGATCTGGTCGCCGTATTGCTTGTAGATCGCTTCCATGTTGACGTAAATCGCGCCGTCGGCGGCCAACATTTTCGCGGCGTGTTCCTTACTCATCTGCGTGTGCAGGCCGGTTTGTTTTTTTGTGAACGATTTGGCGACTTCTTCGTTGGGGGTGACGACGGCATAGCCCTTGCGGTTGAGAAAATAAGTCGTCTCGGTTTCGTTTTTGATATTGGTGGCTTCGATGCCGTCGCCTTTGTCGGTCAACTTGTTCCGTTCGCCCTCGGTCAAGATGTTATCTCGAAACTCCTTATAGTCGGTGACGGCGAAGACGAGGGCGAACTTTGGAACCTCCACTTGAGCCATCGGATCGGGCAGTTCGGTGAAAACGAGGAAGATAGGCCCGTCTTTGGGTAATCCGCGCAGCTTGCGTCCGTCAACGCCATCCGTGAGAAAATCGTCCATGGTTCCTTGAATCTTTTTGAGAACCTCCGGCAGCGCGTTCTCCATCATGGTGACAAAGCGATCCCGCGTGCCTTGGACGCCTCGGAGATAGATAACCATGTGAGCCGAGGCCGGGAGTTGTTCCAATCCCGATTGCGCCGCCGGAGCGGGAGCGGACTTCAGGCCGGTGACTGGCACGAGCATTACGATGGCGGCCAGTACGGACAAACGCAAACGATTCATCGCCAAATACTCCTCGGGGTTGAGATTGAGCCGCGCGGCGCGGCTCGATATTTATTCCACCGCTTCTGTCCGAAACGCAAGAAGCGGCGCACGATGGAACTACCGTCCGCTTACGTTGACGCGGACCTGGGCGGATTTCTTGTCCGCGCGAATCAGCAACACAAACGCGGTATTCGCGGGAACCGTCGCTTCGAGTTTGATTTCCTCGGCTTTTTCCATGCTCGCCAAAGACGCCGTGGGAGTTTTATCCTTCTCCAATTGATCCTGTGCCGCGTCGCTTTCCGCTTGGCTTACCAGATAGACGGAGATAGGCGATCCGGGAGAGTGGGCTTCGATCGATAGCTTTTGATTGTATTTCGGCGCGTCGAATTCGATGCGATGAACGCCAAAAGGAAAGATCTCGATCGAGTTGTTTTCGTATTTGAGCTTTTGACAACCGGCCATTGAGACGGCGGCTAGCGTGAACGTCAGCCAAGTACGGAATGTCATGGACATACTCCTCAAGTGGTTGTGACACGTTCGGGAGCCGCCGTGGGTCGCGTGGCGACAACTCGATTGATCCCATTGGGGTCTGCGGAATCCATGTGAAAACGACTCCAGATCACGGGTCGAGCCAGCGGTTCGATGTGAAGCATCACCTCGCCGTTTTGAAACAGCCGTACCGTGCCGGACGATTGGCTGACCGCCACGGCGAGTGCCTTGGTACTCTTGCTGATAGCGGCGGCGGCGGCATGGCGCGTACCTAGCCCTTTGCTCAGCGTGAACCCCTTGTCCGGAGCTTCGATGCGCATGGCGGCCGCCACGGCCACGCCGTCGCGGCGCACGATGATCGCTCCTTCGAGCTGTGCGATGTCCTTGATCTGTTCGCGCACATTGAAGTCGCGGATGTCGCGCTCTTCGGGACTGTAACCGCGAAACGGATTGAAATTCATCGACCGGGCCATGCTCAAAACCTTGCGCGTATCGCCGACGACGAACATCGTGCCGACCGGATGCCCCTCGCGCCCTTCGCGCCCGATCTCGACGGCCAAATCGACCACGGCACGCAGCGTCTCCAAAGGAACCTGGGTATCGAGCTTGCGGAGATCCGACGCGCTCAGACGCTCCAGATGTTCGCCGAGATGGATAATGCTCAGCGTGTCGAGCGGTTCGGAGTGATCGTCGCCGGTGTCGATTCCATTGTACAGAGCGATGACATCCGCCCCCTGCCTCAGTTTTTCGCTGCGAACCGCTTCGAGCAGAGCGAGGCTCATACGCTCCTGCGTTGGTGTTGGGCCGGCGTCGATATCGAGAACCGTCAAGTTCGGATGATGCCTGAGACGATCGGTCAGTGAATGATCCTCGGCGGCAACGAGTAATCGGCAACCATCGAGATGCTGCAGTACGATCTCCCAATTGAGATTCGATTCCGCCAACAACAAGACGGCATCGGCCGGCAACGCATGAACGAGGTTGCGAGCCGCCTTCAACAAGGTTATCGACTGAGGTGCCAGACCCATGCGTCACCACTTCCAACGATTTCCAACGATGCCGCCCGCGCGAATTCGATTTGCCCGTACCCATCCTAACGATGTTTCCATGCCGGGGCAATTGTCAGAGGACCGCAATTCCGCACTTTTTCTCGCCTTCGATACAATACGGTTTAGAGAAGGAGGAACCGATGCACGAGACTATTTTGCAATCGATCGGTTGGACGCCGCTGGTGCGACTGCGTCGTTTGGCCGCGGATGTACCGGCGACGGTGTGCGTGAAAGTGGAATCGCTCAATCCCGGCGGCAGCGTCAAGGACCGCGTCGGCATGGCCATGATTAGCGAAGCCGAGCAGCGCGGTTGGCTGCGTCCGGGCGGTACCATCATCGAGGCCACCGCCGGCAATACGGGGGCGGCTCTGGCCATGGTTGCCGCCGTCAAGGGCTATCGCTGCATCTTCGTCCTACCCGATAAAATGTCGCGCGAGAAAATCCTGCTGCTCAAGGCCTACGGCGCGGAGGTGGTCGTCACTCCGACCGACGTGGCTCCCGATTCGCCCGAGAGCTACAACGGTGTCGCCGACCGCTTGGCCCGCGAGATACCCGGAGCGTGGCGTCCCAATCAGTTCACCAATCTCGCCAATCCGGAGATTCATTATCGCACAACCGGCCCCGAAATCTGGGAACAGACCGAAGGGCGCATCACTGCCTTCGTCGCCGGCATCGGCACCGGCGGGACCATCTCCGGCGTGGCCCGTTACCTCAAGGAGCGTAACCCCGACATCAAGATCGTCGGCGCGGACCCGGAGGGCAGCGTTCTGTCGGGCGGATCGCCGAAGCCTTGGAAGGTCGAAGGGATCGGCGAAGACTATGTGCCCAAAACATTCAACAGTCAACTCGTCGACGAATGGATTCGTGTCGGCGATGCCGAGTCGTTCCACGTCGCCCGCTCCTTGGCTCGGCGCGAGGGCATTCTGGCCGGCGGTTCCAGCGGCACCAATGTCGCCGCCGCCCTGCGCTTCGCGCGCCGATTGACGGGCGATCAACTCGTCGTCGCCCTGGTATGCGATACGGGGAGAAATTATCTCTCTAAATTCTTCGACGACGATTGGATGACCGCGAACAAGCTGATGTTGAAAGATCAGCCGGCTCATTCCATCGGCGATCTCCTCAAAACGCGCGGCTCTCGACAAATGGTATCCATCGCACCCGACGCCACGGCGGCGGCAGCCATCGAGCTGATGCAGAAAGCAGGCATCTCCCAGTTGCCGGTCCTGCAAGAAGGCAAACCCGTCGGCGCGGTGCAAGAGGTAACCCTAGCCCGCATGTTGCACGACAATAGCGATCCGAATATCGTAACGGTCGGAGAGATCATGGCCCGCCCGCTGCCAGCCCTGGATGCGACCGTGCATCTCGACGAAGCTTATCGACTGCTGATGGCGGGACATACCGGGGTGTTGGCGCTCAAAGACGGCAAGGTCGTGGACATCGTAACGCGGATCGATTTGGTGCAGTATTGGCAAACGATGCGCAAGGAATGAATCCAGTCGGACACTATGCGCGAAGCTTCCTCCGCCCCTGTGGTCAGGAAAGAGGGGCAAATAGCCTCGGAAATCTCACCCCCTCACCCAAATACCCCTATCCCGCTGAGTTCTCGTTCCCACGCTCCTGCGTGGGAACGAGCGTGGGGACGCTCTGAGTCTCGCTCGAGACACCGGGGAGCGGCGGAACGAGAAGATCTCACTCAAGTATCAGACGCACGCCCCATCCCGACAACTCTCGCGGATTGCTCTCGACATTTCTTATCCTCCCGGCTATGTGCGTCGTTTTACCGTTCCCTCGCCGCGCCGTTGTCCTCGGCGCGCCGAACATGAGGAGAACCGATGGAGACTAGGGCGATGAGGTACGTTTTCCTTGCCGCCGCGGCGATTGGATTGGCCGTGTCGAGCCGAGGCCAAGCCCAAGATCCAACGAAGTCCACGGCAACAACCGCCGTCATCACCGAAGACTCGCCCCCAGAGACGCTGCCAACCGAGCCGCGTCTCGCGGTCGACGTTGCGCCTCCTGGACCTCCTCCGCTTGCGCCGACCGCCGCTCCGCCCCCGCCTCTCTTCGCCGATGCTGGACTCGACGGTTTCTCGACGCGCTATTGGATCGGCGTCGATTATCTCATGTGGTGGACCAAGGGCGACCGCGTACCCGCCCTCGTGAGCAGTGGATCGCCGAACGATCCGATACCGGGAGCCTTGGGCCAACCTGGTACGCAAGTTCTCTTCGGCGGCGATTACAATAGTCGGATGCGATCCGGCGTTCGCCTGCGAGGCGGCTACTGGTTCACGCCCGATCAGACGTTCGGCATCGATGGAACCTTCTTCTTCCTCGGCGGACAATCGGCGGGATTCGGAGACTCCTCCAACGGCGATCCGGTATTGGCGCGTCCGTTCTTCAACGTCAACAGCAATCATCAAGATGCCTTTTTGGTGTCCTACCCTGGGCTACAAGCCGGAAATGTCGTCGGGGCGCTTTCGACGCGCCTGTGGGGAGCCGACCTCGATTTGCGCGGCATGCTCTTCCGCGGCGCTTCCTATCAGGTCAATCTGCTGGGCGGTTTTCGCTTCCTCGATCTGCACGACTCGCTGAGTCTGAAGGAAAGCGACACCTATTTCCCGCAATACTATTCCGCGCCCTACACTTGGACCACGACGATGGACCACGTTCACACGGGCAATCAGTTTTACGGCGGGCAACTCGGCGCGGACATTATGTGGAGTCAGGGCCGATTCTTCGTCGATGTGCTGACCAAGGTGGCGATGGGCGTATCGGTCGAACATGCCGGGATCAACGGATGGTCGACGTACAACAATTCATTGGGACAAAGCGGCTTCGTCGGCGTGGGGCAGTTGGCTCTCCCGTCGAACGTCGGCGGTTACGGACAAAGTCGATTCGCCGTGGTGCCGGAGGCGGGTATCAATCTCGGCTACGCCCTGACGCGACACATCCGCCTCACGTTCGGCTACACGCTCTTGTATTGGAGCAACGTCTTCCGCGCCGGCGGTCAGATCGATCGCGGTGTGAATCCCACGGAACTCACCTCGCTCGTCGGCCATGGAACCCTATATGGCCCGGCGCGACCGAACTTCACCTTTCAAAGCACCGATTTCTGGGCGCAGGGACTCAACCTCGGCCTGCAATTCCGCTACTGAGATCGACGAACATCGCCCTTTCCATTTTCCGGTGAGATTCCGCGCGGGTGATTCGCACCCAACCGGGGGATTCGTGCCCACCGATCTCGTTTGGCGCGCGCGGTAGACTCGTCGGCAATCCCAACGAATCGTTCATCGCAACCCTCTACACTGCTTATCGTTGTGGTCTCTCAGTGACAAACTATGCCGCCTCCTCTCTCGTTGGCACACGGCTTGCGTTCTCAAGGCTTGTCCTTGAGAGAGCGCCCAGTGGAAGAGTCAGGGACTCCTTATTTTTGGAGGCGACAGCCATGAAGCGATTGTTGCGAGGCACGGTGGTGCTGTTGGCCGCGTCAGCGGTCGGCGGCTTGACTGACTGGGGGCTGGCCGTGGGGTTCACGAGCGTGGCCTCGGCCAAACCGGGCAAGGGAAAGGAGAAGGGACCAAAGAAGGGCAAGGATCACTTGCAGAAGACGTTCGAGGCACTGACGGATGTTGCCGCCGCGAGGCCGCCGCGCGATTTGGCTCCGCTGGTCGAACGGGCCAAAGATCTGTACCGCGATGCCCTGAAAGCCGCGAGCGGAGATGAGTTCCGGCGCGCGGAGGAACTGGGGGCGGCGGCACACGATGCGGCGCGCGGCCTGGTTCACGCCATACGCGCGGATGCCTCGGCACCCAAGGGCGTTCCCGCTCCGCCCCTTCGAGACGATTACGAGTTAGACGATCTCCTACGTCGCACACAGGATCGCTTGGAGGATTTCCGCGATGTGGCGACCCAAGGCGCGGGACGCGCCTTTTACGACGCGGCACATCGTCTGTACGAGCAGGCAAGACGCGCCGGGAGGGACGATCCGGCGCGTGCGCTACAACTAGCGCGAGCGGCGGAAGCCTGGACGCATGTTGGCGAACACCTCGACAACGCCGATCCACGCGTCGGCGCTCGGCGCGAGCCGCCGCGCCGCCGCGAACGTCCCGCTCCTCCCGACGACAGACCGCGCCGTCCGCCGCCTCCACCGCGCGATTGATGCGTCCTCCCCGAGTCGACCGCGGTACATCGGCGAGGATCACTCGCCGACGCCGCGGTCGCAAACGATCCGACCTTCTGGAGTCTTTGGAATGAAGTCGGCCTCCGCGCCATCGGACCCTCCCCAGTCTCGGCCGCTCGCCCGCATCGAACGCCGCTTCTCCACGCGGAGCCTGCTCGGTCTGAGCGCGGCCAATTTCTTTCTCGCCGAGATCGGCGGCGTCGTTGTGCCATTTCTCGGCAAATATCTCGTGGCCCAGGGCTGGAGCTTGGGCAGCGCGAGTTTGGCCATTTCCCTCGGCGGACTGGGCGGATTCTTGATGCAGACCCCGGCTGGAATCCTCGTCGATCGCATTCGTCAACGCCGCGCCCTGTTGGCCGTCGCTTCGCTCGCCGTGGGATTGTGCTTCGGCATCCTGCCCTTATTGCCAGCGAAGGGGATCTGGCTCGATCCGTTGCTTTTTATCGCGGGAGCGAGTCGTTCGTTCTTCGTCCCGCTGCTGGGCGCATTGGCCCTGGGGCTTGCGGGACACGCCGGGTTGAATCGGCTGATGGGAGTTAATCAGAGCTTCGATCATGCCGGTAACTTCGCCTCCGCATTGGTGGCAATTGGGTTGCTTGCCTGGCTTCCGGTGACATCGGTTTTTTACGCCGTCGCCGCCGTCTCCGTCCTTGCCGCTTCTTCCGTATTCCTCATCCGTTCGAGCGAAGTGGACGAGGAATTGGCTTGTGGCGGCCATAAGAAGGGCCAACCTTCGGTCTCGTTTCTGACCTTGCTCCGCGATCGACGGATTGCCATTCTCTTCGTCGCCGTCGGCCTGTTCCACTTGGCCAACGCCCCGGTGATGCCGCTGGTCGGAATGTACGTCGACCGCTTGAAGGGCACGGATACGCAAGTGGCGTGCGTGGTTTTGACGGCGCAGGCGGCGATGGTTCCGGTTGCCTGGCTGGCGGGGAAGCTGGGCGAAAGCTGGGGGCGCAAGCCCGTCTTCGCCATCGGGTTTTTGGTGCTGCCGGTTCGCATCCTGTTGTATTCCTTGACCGATTCGCCCTGGGTGTTGGTGGCCTTGCAAACGCTCGACGGCATTGGAGCGGGCATCTACGGCGTGGCGATCGTAGCCGTGTGCGCCGATCTGACGCGCGGCACCGGACGCTTCAATGTGGTGCAAGGGTCGATCGCCACGGCACTGAGCGCTGCGGGAGTAATCGGCCCGGCGCTGGCTGGATTCGTGGCGCAGTATTTCGGATTTGCCGAAGCGTTTTATCTGTTCTCTGCCATCGCCGCTTTGGCCGCGCTGGTGTTCGTCGGATTCATGCCGGAGACGAAGGAAATCGGTGGAGCGGATGGCATCGGCGAACCGAGCGCCGGTCTTTCGGGGAGCGCGGCTACGATACCGCTCGCCGTACTGGAATAGAGGAGATTGCGGGTGTCGAGCCAAACCGTTGTATTGTTGACTTCCCTGTTTTTCGCCCTCACTTATGCCGGTCTGGCACTGGGCAAGATACCGGGATTGCGCATGGATCGCGCCGGCATCGCCCTCGTCGGCGCGACGCTCATGATGGTAACGGGTATTATCTCCTTGCAAGATGCGATTTCACCGAAATCTATCGACTACGAAACGCTGATCCTCTTGCTCGGCATGATGATCGTCGTCGGCTGCCTGCGCCTGTCCGGTTTCTTCCGCCTACTGACGCACTGGTGCCTCGACCGCATCGAGACACCGAAGGGGTTGTTGGCGGTGACGATTCTTTTGTCCGGCGTACTCTCGGCCTTCCTGGTCAACGACATCGTTTGTCTCGCGCTGACGCCGTTGGTGCTGCATTTGGCCCGGCGGCTCCGCTTCGATCCGATTCCGCATCTGATCGGCTTGGCCACGGCGTCGAACATCGGCTCGACGGGAACCATCACCGGCAATCCGCAGAACATGATTATCGGCATTCAATCGCAGATCGGCTATCTGCGCTTCTCGGCCAAGCTATTCCCCGTAGCTGTCCTCGGCTTGATCCTCGACTACCTCGCCGTCGCCTGGATCTATCGCCGCGCGCTCGTGCCGCCCAAGCTCGTCGATGTGACCGAACCGCTCGTCCCCGAAACGCACCCCCCGCTGCGTCGCGCGCACGTCTGGCTTCTGAGCAAGAGCGTGTTGGCGACGTTGACGGCGGTGACGCTCTTTTTCGTCCTGCCGAGCCAGTATTTGCCCGTTGTCGCCTTGGGTGCCGCCGCGTTCCTGATGGTGGGACGCATCGTAAATCCGGAGAAAATCTACCGTCAAATCGACTGGAGTCTGTTGATGATGTTCGCCGGTCTGTTCGTGGTCGTTCACGCCTTTCAGGTCCATGTCGTTGGACTTTGGGGCATCGATGGCTGGACGTGGCTGTTGAACCATCCGATCGACCTGCTCAGCGGCGTCTCGGCGGCGCTGTCGAACCTTGTCAGCAACGTACCGGCCGTATTGCTGTTCGAGCCGGTGATGAAGGCGATGCCGCCGGCCAGTCAAGAGACCGCGTGGCTGGCGCTGGCCATGTCGAGCACCTTCGCCGGCAATCTGACCGTGCTCGGTTCGGTGGCCAATCTCATCGTCGTGGAGAACGCGCGCCGCGAGGGCGTGGCCGTGTCGTTCTGGGAATACTGCAAGGTCGGCGTCCCCATCACGCTGTTGACCCTGGTTCTGGGCATCGCATGGCTGAAGTTTGTCCCCTATTGAGTCGTCGAGTCAAACGGAAGGTTGCATCTCATGGATCTGCGCAATAAAGTCGGACTTTACGGATCGTATTTTTTGTGCATGGCCGGCATCGGCTTCATCTTACCCTATTTGCCCGTCTATCTGCGCGAGCAGGGTCTATCCGATTCGGCCATCGGCCTGGTCTGGATGGCGGCCGCGCTGAGCGCCTTGATTCAGTTTCCCCTCGGCGTGTGGTCGGATCGACTGCGGGCGCGCAAGCCGATCTTGCTCGTCGCCCTCGTCGTTCTCGCTTTGGTTACTTATCTGTTGCGCGATGCGGCGGGAGTGGTGTGGGTGGGCTTTCTGGCCGTGATGTTCGCCGAGAATGGTCCCTGCCGAGCAACCGTGGAAAGTCTGGCGGGAGCCGAAGCCGTTCATTTGGCCCCGCCCAACCGGATTGCAGCGACGCTGGGCGCATTGCGATTTTGGCGGCCTATCGGGGTCATGGCCGTGGCCCTGATTGGCCGCGAGATCGTTAAGAACACGGGCGATCCCAGTTCCGTGTTGCCGCTCATCGTCGCACTCCAAGCGGCGGCAATCCTCGCCGCGCTGCTGATCCACGAGCCTGTTTCGGCGAACCGGCAGCGTGAGCTGCCGGGTCACGGGGAATACCCGGCAGCTCACGCTGCCGGTTCGCCGTCATCTTCGCTGGGCGATGTGGAATACCCTGCAGCTCACGCTGCCGGTTCGCCGGGGGCGGTGTGGCGCGACGGTTCGCTTTGGGCATTCGTGGTGGCGATGGTACTCTTTCACGCGGCCGCGGCACCCGGAGGAGCCTATCTGGGATTGTTCGTCCATCGCGATCTCGGCGCGAATAAAGACTTTCTTCCCTATCTTTTTATCGCGATGATGGTAGCCTGGATGTTGGTGGTCCGTCCGGTCGGAAAGCTGGCGGATCGAGTGGGTCGTAAACCGCTCCTCTTGTTGGGGTGGTCGGCCATGACCTTGCGATTGGCTCTGATTGCCCTCGCACAATCGCCGGAACAAATCCTTTTCGTACAGGTTCTCGACGGTTTCGCCCAGGGGTTGTTCGGCGTTCTCGCTGCCGCGTGGGTGACGGATCGCTTCGCCGACGCGCGCCGCGCCGGAGAAGCGCAAGTTCTCGTCGGTTCGTGCCTGGTTCTCGGGTCGGCGTTGGGACCGCTGGCGGCCGGCCTGTTCGTCGAGACGTTGGGTTATCGAGCGATGTTCGGACTGTTGGCTACCACGGCGGGTCTGGCCACGCTGATGGTGTTGTTCTTCGTGCCGGAGACACTGATGAGGAACACTGTCCCGACGAATCGGCAACTTGCTTTGCCGGGCGACGACAACTACTCGGCTGCCTACGCCGTCGGTTCGCCGCGAGAGATGCCATGAGCGAACGGTTCGGTCTTCGCTGGCAAGTCGTGTTGGTGGGGCTATTGTTTGCCGCCTCTCTCATCGTACTGCTGTCGAGCAGTCTGGCGGCGGTGTCCGTGCCGGGCCACGAAGCCGAGTTGCAGCGGCAGTTGATCGCGGCAAGCAGGCGCATGGCCGAGTCGGCCGCGTCCCTGCTCGACAACCCCGACGATCTCCGCCGTAAGAAAGCGCCCGGAGAATGGCATCGGCGTCTGGCCGTCATCACGAACGAGGCACTTTCCGACTTGTACGGCGTCGAGGGCGGCTTTTATCTTGGCGGCGAGTGGAATCAGTTCACCGGGTTCGCATTTCCCAACAATCCGCACGGACCTTCCGAGCCGCCTCCGCCACCGGGAAAACGCCCTCAGGGAAAAAAGGGGCGAGGCAAGCATCCGCTTCCCGTCGAGGACATCGAGCTTCCCGCGCGACGCGAACCGCCTCCCAACGAACGCGACTCGATCTATGCCCAATGCAAAGCCAGTCTGAATGTTCCGCTCGATGTCGCACCCATCGTGCAGATTACCGAGATCCCGCCCAGCCGCGTTCTGGTGGTCACCGAGCCTGTGGGGCAGATGCGTCCCGCCGCGATGAGTACCTGGGTGATGACGCGCTTGACGCGCCCCGAACACATGGTTTCGGATTTACATCGCTATCTAACGTCGGCGATCTTGGCGTTGGCCGGTATTGTCGTCTCGCTGTTGCTGACAATCAATCTGGGGCACAATCTCCGCCGCGAACGCCAACAGCGCGAGCGACTCCGCGAAGAACTGCGCCGATCCGAGCATCTCGCCGCTTTGGGCAAACTGTTGGCCGGTGTCGCTCACGAGGTCCGCAATCCCCTGGCCGCCATCCGCTCGACCGTACAACTCTATCAACGGCTACCCGAACACAGCCGCGATCCTTCGACCTTGGAAGCGGTTCTCCACGGAGTCGATCGACTCAACGATCTGGTTGGCCGACTGTTGTACTTCGTCCGTTCCGGCCACGAAGCGCGCCGACCCGTGGACATCAACGCCGTCGTCGAGGAAACATTGACGCTGCTGCGCGCCCAGGCCGAGGCACAACGCGTCGAATTGCGAACCGAACTCGCATCGAGTTTGCCGCCGCTGTTGGGTTCGGGCCAGACGTTTCAGCAAGTCGTTCTCAATTTGACGACCAATGCGTTGCAGGCGATGCCGAACGGCGGCACGCTGCTTTGCCGCACGCGCCGGCTCGAAGATCCGCCGCGCATCGAGCTTTCCGTGGCCGATACCGGACCCGGTATATCTCCAGAAGAATTGCCTCATCTCTTCGAGCCATTTCACACGACGCGCACCGAGGGCACGGGGCTGGGGCTGGCGCTCTGCCGTGAGATTGTACAGCAACACAACGGAACCATCGAACTGGACCGAGCAGTTGGTTGGGGCGCGGTATTTCGGGTCACACTGCCCCTGTGAGTGTGCGCCGCATTCGAGTTGACGGAACCTTGGATCCGATCCAGATACGTTTTTTCTTCCCCTAGCTCGGCGATGGCGCTAATTGGGTTTGCTGTGTTCGACGCCCTCAATGTAGGCGAGGGTGCGATCGAGGCCGAGTTGATTCTGACGGCTGCGCAACAGCGAGCGAACGCGCAGGAGCAGTTCGGTTTTGTTGATGGGTTTGGAGATAAAGTCGTCGGTACCGGCTTCGACAGCCCGATCCATGTCGCTGGGCTGATCGAGTGCGGTAATCATCAGGATCGAGATGTCGCGCGTGGCGGGATTGGAGCGTAGACTCTTGCAAACCTCGAAGCCACTGATGCGTGGCATCATCACGTCGAGCAAGATCAAGTCCGGCTTCCAAGTGGCAACGAGTTGCAACGCCTGTTCGCCGTCGCCCGCCGTGCGCAGATCGTATTCGCTCTCGCCGAGGTAGGCTTCGAGCAACTCGGTGCCAAGCGGGTCATCGTCGGCTATGAGAATGCGCGGCAGCGGAACCATCTCTGACTCCCTCTTTTCACAACGGGCAATGTCATAACAGGGCGGTGCGTCGGCGATCCATCTGCTCGCGCCGCTGAGCGAAGTTCCAATCGTCCGCCTCCGCTTTCCCTTCGCCGCAACTGCCGCATCCGCCGCTGCCGCACGAGGTGCAATCGCCACCTTGCCCCCCGCCGCAATCTGGACGACCGCAGCCTTCCGCAAGCTCCGACTGGCGCGATCCGCCCAGGTCGATCGGCGCGAGATGCAGTCCGAACTCGACGGAGAGAGCGGACACCAACGGCCTCACATCGCACTCTCCGCCGCGCAAATGATGCAACATCGCGCGTTCGCCATCGAGTAGGATTTCCGCGTCGAGCAACAGCAGAGGCAAGCCCAACTCCTCGACCAAGGCTTGGGCGCGTTCGAGCAAGCGCTGCGATCGAAGCCGCATTTCGCGCTCGGTTCGTCGATCGTCTTCGGTGAGTCGGCGCAACACCTGTCCGACCGAGGTATTGGGCAAAAAGTGGGCATGACCCGGCGCGGCCCGACACAAGACTTCGCCGATCTCGATGCCGCGCGGCCCGCGGACTACCAACCGTTCTCCGCGGCGAAGATGTAACGACGCGACGGCACGAAAGCGACCGAACTCGCCGTCATGCCCGAAGCTCAGCAGGTATTCTTCCGCCTCCATCGCTCACCGCCTCAATCGAGACCGAGAAACTCGCGCATGTAGCGATCGTACTCTTCTTGGCCGCGTTCCGAACTGAGATCGAGCCGTAACTCGTTGATGACCTTGACACTGTAATTGCGGACCCAATCCATCCAGCAATCGGCGCAGACCGACTGGTAAATGCGTTGGCCGACCTCGTCGCCGATGGGTGGTTTGTCAAGTTGGCGAGCGCGGTCGCCGACCCAGCAGCCCGGACGCTGACAGCGGAAGCCGCCGATGCCTTGAGGAGCGCTCGTCGGCACTTTTTTTGACACCGGCTCCGGCTCGCCCAGTTCCGTGAGCATGCGCGACATGGCGTCGCGCGGCATGTTGTCGCCCTGTTCGTCGGCCACGTCAAACCCTTGGCGAAGCGCGGCGAGTGCTTCGTCGCGTTGCTGATTCGCCAAGAGACTTTGAGCCAGCAGATGATACACCTTGGAAAACCGGGGACTCAGTTCCAGCGTCCGGCGAAAGGCTGCGACGGCCTCGGCATGTTCTCCCGCTTCGGACAACAATTGCCCGAGACGATAGTGCCCCAACTCGTTGTCGGGATCGTCGTTGGCCATTTTGCGAAACTGAGCGATGCGATCTTGCAGCTGACTCATCGTGAATCGTCTCCAGAACAAAATCGGCGAGCGGGACGTCAACGCGGACCCGCTCGCCTTCCTTCGACCTCAATTGACTTCAACCGCCCTAAGGTCTAGCGATTGCGAAATCGACTTCCCGCCGGGATGCTTATCCTCGACGGTGATGACGATCTTAAACTTGCCGGAGCGATTGATTTGCACCGGCACTTGGAAGGGGATGATCTTCAGCTTTTTCAATTCGTCGTCGATTTCGGTGGCTTTACCGCTGAAAGGCTTCTTTAGGACCGGTTTACCGGCTTCATCCTCGACGACCATCGTTACCGCTACATCCGGCTGCTCCTTGGCACCGGCCATCTTGAAGCCGACCACCGAGAAATTGAGCATCAGATTTTGACCGGGTACAGCCAACGGCGGAGCCAGATGTGGAGGGCCGCCTGCCTGTTCCTCATTGAGCTGGCTATACACGAATCCCACTCGAACGATGCCGAATTCGAGCGGCTTCACTTTGAAGGTACGCTCCATTTTGGCGCTGACCTTGGCGAGAACATCCTCGACGACGATGGACATGGTGTAATCGCCGGTCTCGGCATCGGTGAAAAGATTCGTCAGGGCGAACGAGGGCAGCCGATTGCCTCCGAGCGTATTCACGACCGTCATCCGCTGCGGCACTTTCTCCAAGACGGGTTTCGCCTCTTTATTGTGAAAGAGCTTCATGGACATGCTGTAAGTGGCGCTGCCGTCATCTGCCGTTTTAAGTCCCTCAATGTCGAAGGCCAAAACCACCATGTCGCCGGGGATAAAGGTCGACTCCTTGCGCTCTTGGCCGAGAATGCCATAGGTGAAGCGCGCGTTTTTCAATTCGAGCTGGTTCGCCTGCGCCGGGGTCCAACTCAGTGCCGTCATCAAGGCCAAACTCGTCCACATAACTCGATCCTCCCTTTTCAGCTTGGGGGGTTCGTCCTTTCGCTCGGATAGCCACTCCCTACATTGTGCGCGCCAAGGCCGCCATCTGCCAGAGGAAAATATCGACAATCCGCCTTTGAAATCTTTGACGCCCACCGACCTCGACGATTTCCACGGTTGCTTGCTTGACCCGCTCTCTCGATCGGTTAGAATAGTAATGTCGTCTCGCACGAACGTGGTGCGAGGGTTAAGGCTCGCCGCTCCGAGGAGAGTGGTTTCTCGCGGAGGGCGGGGAGACCCTAACAAAAGGAGGTGATCGCGTGTGTAAAAGCAACCAGGTGGGGCTGCACTAGATGCGGCCGACGGGCTGCCGTCGGGTGCAGCCAACTTTGTAAGAGACCCCGATGAGATCTCATCGGGGTCTCTCTTCTTCGCAATGAGACTTTGTCATGCCGGCATACGCGTACTCCTTTTGGTGGTTTACCAACTCCCCTCCGTGGGACTTCCGGAGTACGACCGCTCACTGACTTTGCAACGTGAATCGGCAAGCCTCTGGAACCCACGCGGTTCCAGAGGCTTTTTTTGTTGACAGAACTTCCCGAAGCGCAAGCGCGGAGGGATCGAGGAGACACGGAAATGATCGTGGTTATGAAAGAAGGCGCGGCGAAGTGGCAGATCGATGGCGTGATCGAACACATCGAGCAATTGGGTTTGCGCAGTCACGTTATCGAAGGCACCGAGCTAACGGTGGTGGCCGCGCTCGGCGAAAAACGCGACGGGGCCAAGCAAGCGCTGGAAACGCTAGAAGGAGTGGACAAAGTGGTTCCCATTCTCGCGCCGTACAAGATGGCCAGCACCGAAGTGAAAAAGGAACCTACCGTGGTCGAGACGCGCGGCCTGCGCGTCGGCGGCGGACAGATCGGCGTCATCGCCGGGCCGTGTTCGGTCGAAAGTCGCCAGCAAATTTTAGAGGTGGCTCACGTCGTCAAGGAAGCCGGCGCGGCGGGTCTCCGGGGCGGCGCGTTCAAACCGCGCACCAGTCCTTACAGCTTCCAGGGCATGAAAGAAAAAGGATTGGAGTTGCTCGCCGAGGCCCGTGATGCCACCGGCTTGGCCGTCGTCACCGAAATCATGGCCAAGGAACAAGTCGAATTGGTCTCGAAGTACGCCGACGTGCTGCAGGTCGGCGCGCGCAACATGCAGAACTATCCTCTCTTGGAAGCGGTCGGCGAATCGACGCTGCCGGTGTTGCTGAAACGCGGGCCGTCCGCGACGATGGAAGAGTTCCTCTTGGCCGCCGAGTACATCCTGAAAACCGGCAACTCCCGCGTCATGCTCTGCGAGCGCGGCATTCGCACCTTCGAGGATCACACGCGATTCACCCTCCCGTTGGCCAGCGTGCCCTATCTGCATCAACACACGCACCTTCCCATTGTCGTCGATCCCAGCCACGGCACGGGGAAGGTCAGCTTGGTGACAGCGATGGCGCGCGCGGCGGTGGCTGCGGGAGCGGATGGTTTGATCGTCGAGATTCATCCCAACCCCGACAAAGCCCTCAGCGACGGCTACCAATCGCTTACCCCCGAAGGCTTCCGCAGCATGATGGCCGAGTGCCGCAAGATCGCTCGCGCGCTGGAAATGCAAATGTGAATGGCGAACCGGCAGCGGAAGCTGCCGGGGCAGGCTAACCGGCAGCCTAAGCTGCCGGTTAGTGGGCATGGACGGTTCGCGCCATATGCCAGTGGTGTGCGGGGGCTAGATCCACCAACTCACGGCAACAGATGGTGTAGGCTCCGCAGTGCGGGCACGGGCAAGATTCGACGGCTTGTTGTTCGTATAGGGACAGCGGGGCGACGGCCAACCATTGCCTGCCGCAGCTGGCGCACTTGATTGTTAAACGCTCCACGAAGCACCTTGGTGATAAGGGCGACCGCGAGACTACACATTCCCTCATCGCGTCTCGGTGCGGGCCGCCGTATAAATCGAATACCTCGTTCCATCGACACTTCCCGAAAAAAACTTGAATGCCCGCTTTCTGCCCGTCTTCCCCGTCGGAGTCCTCCGCCTTTCAGAGCTAGGAACCATCCGAAATCGAAAGAACGTGAGAAAAAGGTTAAAGCGAAGAGTGAGGCGAAACTTCGGAGATAGGATGGGGTTGAATCCCCTGAATGCCAATCGCTTGCTGGATGCGAGTAACTCGAACGCCACTCTTGGAGGTCGCACCATGTTTCGCCGCTCTTCGGCTCTGCCATTCGCAATGTTCGTTCTTACACTGGCCGTCCAGTTCGCGGCCGCCGAAGAACGAAAATCGGATGGCCGAGCTTTGACTCGCCGCATCGACGAAGCCATCGACGCGCGTTTGCAGGCCGAGAACATTCCCGCCTCGCCGCGCTGCGACGATGCCGAGTTTCTCCGCCGCGTTTACCTCGATCTCACCGGACATATTCCCGCAGCGGGCAAAGTCGTTGCCTTTCTCGACAGCCGCGAATCCAACAAGCGCGCGAAACTCATCGACGAATTGCTCGCCTCCAGCGACTACGGCAAGCATCAGGCCGACATCTGGCAGAGCCTCTTGCTCCCACGCACCACGGACAATCGTTTCGTCCCATTTGCCAAGATGACAACCTGGCTCGAAACGCGCTTCAACGACAATGTGCCGTGGGATCGGATGGTGACCGAGATTCTAACGGCGGAAGGCGAAATCGATGCGAACGGCGCGGTGATCTACTACCTCGCCAACGCCACCCCGGACAAGCTAACCGACAACTCCACGCGCATGTTCCTCGGCGTGCAGTTGCAGTGTGCCCAGTGCCACAATCACCCCTTCACCGACTGGAAGCAAGATGCTTATTGGGGGATGGCCGCTTTCTTTACCAAAGTGAGCATTCAAGGCAATCCTCGTCAAGCGATTCTCAACAATAAAGCCGGCAAGGTCGCCATCGGAGAGAACGGCAAGGGGCGACCCATTCGCCTGCCCCTCTCGGCCAAGCGCGTGCCGCCGAAGTTCTTGCAGGGCGATGCGCCGAAAATCGCCGACAGAAACGCCTATCGTCCCGCGCTCGCCGAATGGATGACGAGTCCGAAGAATCCCTATTTCAGCCGAGCGATGGTCAATCGGACCTGGGCGCAGCTGTTCGGGCGAGGGATCGTCAATCCCATCGACGACATGCACGACGGCAACAAGCCTTCGCATCCGCAATTGCTGACTGACTTGTCCGCACAATTCGTGGCGGACGGTTTCGACGTGAAAAACCTACTCCGCTCGATTTGCAACAGCGCGACCTATCAGCGGACGAGCAAACCGGTCGCCGACAACCGCGAAGCCGGACCCGAATTATACAGTCGCATGGCCATCAAAGTGCTGACGCCGGAGCAACTGTTCGATTCACTGGTGCAAGTGGTCGGCGCTCCGAATCCCGATCGCCTGCAACGCCGAGCCGCGAACGCGGTTCAGGCCGCCGTGCTACGAAACCTCACGCCGCGCACGCTGTTCGTGGCCTTCTTCAAAGGCGACGACAACGCCGATCCGACCGAATATCAACTCGGCATCCCACAAGTGCTGCGCATGATGAACGCACCCATGCTCAACAATGCCGCCGCCCTGACGCCGATCTTGCAAGCCGGCGGGACCGCGGAGCAAATCGTCGATCGTCTCTATTTGACGGTGCTATCGCGCAGGCCGACGGGACACGAACGCGAACGCTCTCTCGCCCTCGTCCGAAAGCACGGCGACGAACCGCGCCAGGCATACGGCGACATCTTGTGGGTGTTGCTGAACAGCAGCGAGTTTACGTTGAATCATTAAACGACTCCCGTGGGGTGGCTTTCAGTCCGCTCGTCCCACCCTACCGCCACGATCGAAGGGGATGACCATGACTTTTTTGAATCTTTCGCGCCGCGACTGGATGAAAATGTCGGCGGCAGGCGTCTCGGCGGTGTCGCTTTCGGGTTGGTTCAAAGTGTTGGCCAGCCGAGCCGCCGCCGCGCCGGGCAAACACAAATCGTGCATCCTTTTATGGATGGACGGCGGACCCAGTCATAAGGACACGTTCGATCTGAAGCCGGGGACCAAGGACGGTGGCGACTTCAAGCCGATAGCGACCTCCGTACCCGGCATGCAAATCAGCGAACATTTTCCCAAGTTTGCCAAGCTGATGCACCACGCCGCCCTCTTACGAGGCATGAGTACCAGCGAGGGCGCGCACGGACGCGCCAAGTATTATCTCCATACCGGATACAAAGAGGGACAAGGCGGCTTAACCTATCCCAGTCTCGGCTCGTTGGTGTCCGCGGAGATCGGTCGCTCCGATTCGCCGATGCCGAACTACGTCTCCATCGGCCGCAGTTTCGGTGCTGGTTTTCTCGGCGCGAAGCACGCCCCGCTTATCGTCAACGATCCGGCGCGCGGCGTCGAGAATCTGAAACCGATGACGACCGGCAGCCACTTCGACGACCGCTTGAGTCTGCTTCAAGAAATGGAATCGGCCTTCTACCGCGACTACCAAGCCGATGCCGGTACCGATCACAAGACGACCTATCAACGTGCCGTCACCCTCATGCAATCGAAGGAAGCGAAGGCATTCGATCTGGCGCAGGAACCGGCTTCGGCGCGTGCGGCCTACGGAACCAGCCGATTCGGCGACGGGTGCTTGTTGGCGCGACGGCTGGTCGAGTCCGGCGTCTCGTTCGTCGAGGTGACGCTGCCGCAGTGGGACACGCATCAGAACAATTTCGATCGGGTCAAAACGCTCTCGCAACAATGCGATCCCGCGATGGCCGCCCTCGTTCACGATCTGAAACAACGCGGCTTGCTCGATAGCACCCTCATTTTGTGGATGGGCGAGTTCGGGCGCACGCCGCGCATCAATCAACGGGGAGCCAAGCCCGGACGCGATCACTATCCGCGCGCTTGGAGTTCACTGATGATTGGCGGCGGCATCAAGGGGGGCCAAGTGGTCGGCAAGACCGACAAAGAGGGCGCAACGGTCGTCGAACGCCCCATCTCGGCCCTGGACTTTTTGGCCACCGTCTGCGAGGTTCTCGGCATCAACTGGAAGAAACAGAACAACACGTCCATCGGGCGGCCCATCCGCATCGTGGACAAAGGCGCGAACGTCCTGAAAGAAATCGTCGGTTGATCTCCCTCCCGCCGTCAAACCTCGATCCGAAGCGTAAGCGAAGAATCCCGTCGCCTACGCTTCG
>JAJXWW010000153.1 GCA_021781415.1 Planctomycetota bacterium | reverse complement strand
CTGGAATTTACGGTCAATCGCTCGGTGTTGATCCCGCGCCCGGACACCGAATGCCTGGTCGTCGAATGCCTGCGTTTGGCGAAGCCGAGGACGGAGCCGACGATTTTAGACGTCGGCACCGGCTCCGGCTGCATCGCTGTCGCGGTGGCCAAGCACCTCAAGACGGCGCGCGTGACGGCGGTGGACATCAGCCCCGAAGCGCTGGCGGTGGCCGCGAGCAATGCCGACAGACACGGCCTGGGCGAGCGCATCCGTTTCGTCCAGGGCGATCTCTTCGCCTCGCTTCCCCCCGGCGAACGCTTCGATTTTATCCTCGGCAATCCGCCCTACATCCCGCGCGAGGAGATTGCGAAGCTCGCGGACGGCGTGCGCAATTACGAACCGCATCTGGCGCTCGACGGCGGCGTCGATGGCTTCGCCGTCTTCGAGCGCCTGATCGCCGAAGCGCCGGCACATCTGAATCCGGGAGGGTATTTACTGATCGAGATTGGATCGCCGCAAGAAGAGCCGGCGCGCGAACGAATAGCAAGACATGAAGGATACGAATTAGAGAAAACGATTCGAGACGGTTCGGGACATCCGCGCGTGTTGATCGCGCGATGGCCAGGGGATCGGGCAGCGCGGCGAGCCGAAGCGTAAAGCTTCAACGCATCTCCGACCCTTTTTCAACGACTTTTCGCCCCGTGAGTCGCAAGTATGCGGTGGTTTCGATGAGGACGGCCAAAGGCCAAGCGGCGGCGAATCCAACCCCGAACAGAAGGATGCCGAGTGCGCGAATGAGCAGTGTCAGGGCTGCCAGCGGTAACAACTTAAAATAGTTCGGCAGCGCCATTTGAAAATTCTCGGTGATCGCCTCGACCGGGCCATAATTGCCATCGACAATCAACTGCCACGAGAACATCCAAGTCAGTGGATACAGACAGAGATAGAGCAACGCGCCGAGGCCGCAGCCGAAAAGAGTTCCCACCAGCGGATGCACGAGCGTTCCCAATGCGATCGTCACCAAAAGGGCCGGTGCGAACACCACGAACCCATAGAAAACCTGCAGCAGCAGATAGTTGAGAACGAGAATCAGCCACCATTGCGAGCCGCTGAAGAACTCGTTGAATGCCCAGCGTCTTCCAACCAGTTGTTGAACGGATACGACGGTCATTCCGCCGCTGAGCGGGACCATGATGGATAAATAGAGGAATAGAGTGGCGAAATTTCCCACGACGGGCAGAGCGCGCTTGAGGAAATAGCCGAGAATTCCGATCACGAACCCCACCAGTACATAAGCGAGAAGAAACAGGAAGAAGAAGCCAACCGAGGGCGGCAGCATCGGCATCCAATGTTCGAGGGCAATGCGCAGCCAATGGCCCACTTCGACCACAGCGGAGCGACGTGGTTTGCGCCCCTTTCGCCGCTTCGGGACGGTGGCTTCGCCAACGATTTCCACATCGTCGAGAGCCGAGTCTTCGATAACCTCCAACTCTTCTATGTTACTATTCCGCGAGCGCGCAACAGTCTGGATACCTCGTTCGTTCCCGCCGGCGCAAAACTCCGTGGCACACATGGGGCACTCGAACGGCTCGCCATCGCGCAGCGACTTGGGACGCTTCAGACGACTCGAACAGGCAGGACAGATCAGATCGTTCGTGGGCATGGGTAGGCTCCCGTTCATCGACTCCGCATCCGAGACGCTCCGCGTGCATTCCGCTGACTCTCGAGTAATTTAGTAGCTTACAGTCTGGATTTGGTCCTGTCCATCACCGCAGCTGAGGCACACAAAGTTCTTGCCCAATCGCGTCGCATCAATTAAGCTGAGACCATCACTCGGATCGGGAACTATCGACGCGGAAGTGAGACGAGCCATGCCGATGCCGCAGCCTTTCTGGACGACTTCGAGAAGCCGCCTGGGATTCACTTGGTCGATTGCACTTATGGGGTGTGCCTCGCTTGCCGCCGAGCCTTCGCCCTCATTCGAGCGGGAGATTGCCCCGTTGTTGACGGCGCGATGCCTCAAGTGCCACAGCGGCGAAAGTGCCAAGGGAGAACTCGATCTGACGCGCCAAGATCGCCTGCAGGCCGGTGGGTCGAGCGGCAGCGCCGTCGTTCCAGGCAAATCGTCGGCCAGTCTCCTCTTCGAGTATGTCCGCGAGAAAAAGATGCCTCCCAAACAGCCCTTGAACGACCGGGAAGTCGCCTTGCTGCGGCGCTGGATCGACGGCGGCGCGTCGTGGTCGGGTCCAGCATTGAAGCCGCCGCAAGGCGGAGCGGTGAAGACAACTCGGGACTGGTGGTCGCTGAAACCCATTCGTCGGCCCGTGTCGCCGGTCGTCTCCGATCCCAGCTGGATTCGCACGCCGATCGATGCTTTTGTGCTGGCGCAACTCGACAAAGCGAATCTCAGGCCGTCGCCGGAAGCCGATCGCCGTTCCTACATCCGGCGCGTCGCTTTCGATTTGACCGGATTACCGCCAGCGCCGGAGGAAATCGATTCGTTTCTTCGCGATGCGTCGCCAAACGCCGATGAAAAGCTGGTGGATCGACTGTTGGCCTCGCCGGCTTACGGCGAGCGCTGGGCGCGGCATTGGCTCGACGTGGTGCGTTTCGCCGAAAGCCACGGCTACGAAATGAACACGCTGCGGCCCAACGCTTGGCCTTATCGCGATTACGTCGTTCGAGCGTTCAACGAGGATATTTCCTATCCACAATTTGTCGCCGAACAGCTTGCCGCCGACGCTTTCGGCAGCCGAGACGGTCGCGCGGCTGCGGCAACTGGATTCCTTGTCGCCGGCCCGCACGACATGGTCGGCAATGCCACCCTCGAAGGGAAATTGCAGCAGCGTTCCGACGATCTGTTCGACATCGTTTCCACGACGGGGACGACGTTTCTCGGCCTCACCGTGGGCTGCGCGCGCTGCCACGATCACAAGTTCGATCCGGTGACGCAGGCCGATTTCTACTCGCTGCAAGCCGTCTTCGCCGGTGTCGAACACGCCGAACGCGATGTTTCGACACCCAGCGACCCCGCGCGTCGGCGCGAGATCGAGGTTGTCCGAGCCGAACGGCAGAGTCTCGACCGTCAACTCGACGCGCTGGAGCCGCGCGCCGGTTTGCCAGGCTCGCCTCCCGTCCGATCGCCCGTTCAACCGACCCGAAATCTCGAACGATTCGGCGCGGTCGAAGCGAGGTTCGTTCGGTTCACGGTCAACGCCACGAACGACGGCACGGAGCCTTGCATCGATGAATTGGAGCTGTACGGAAGCGACGAACGAGAGGGCGATCTCGCTCTGTCCGAGCGCGGCGTCAAGGCGACTGCCTCGTCGGTCTATCCGAATAGTCCCAAACATCGCATCGAACACGTCAACGACGGACAACACGGCAACGACCGCAGCTGGATCTCGCACGAAGCCGGACGCGGCTGGGTGCAAATCGAGTTGCCCAAGTCCGAGCGAATCGAGCGCATCGTCTGGGGACGCGATCGCCAGCGCAAGTTCGCAGATCGTCTGCCCCGAGATTATCGCATTGAGGTCTCGACGGACGGACGCGCGTGGAAGACCGTCGCCGGTTCGTGGGATCGTCGATTGCCGGGTCGGAACGACGGCAGTTCCGAGGCCGTCCGTCGCCTGCTCGACGAGCGCCGCCGTCTCGACGAACGACTCCTCGAGCTTGAGAAACCCTCTCGCGTCTACGCCGGCACGTTCCGCACTCCGGATCGAACCTACATCCTGAAGCGCGGCGACCCCATGCAGAAACTGAGGGAGGTTCAGCCGTCGGCCCTCTCCCAGATTGGACCGCGTTTCACGCTGGCACCTGGAGCCACCGAGGCGGAACGTCGGTTGGCGTTGGCAAAATGGATCGCCCATCCCGACAACCCGCTTCCGGCTCGCGTCATGGTCAATCGCGTTTGGCACTGGCATTTCGGCCGCGGTCTGGTGCGAACGCCCAGCGACTTCGGCACGAACGGCGATCGTCCGTCGCATCCGGAATTGCTCGATTGGCTGGCCGCCGAATATCGTCGCAACGGCGGGCATTTGAAACCGTTGCATCGGCTCATTGTGTTGTCGAGTACCTACCGCCAGTCGAGCCGGATCGACGCCAAGGCCGCCGCCGTGGACGCGGGCAATCGGCTGCTCTGGCGCTACGAGCCGCGCCGTCTCGAGGCCGAGGCGATCCGCGACTGCATGCTCTCCGTCAGCGGGGCGTTGAATCGGCGCATGGGCGGTCCCGGCTATCACTTGTGGGACTATTCTGGATATGTAATATCCTTTACTCCCAAGAAGACGCTGGGGGCCGAAGAGTTCCGCCGTATGATCTATCAGTTCAAACCGCGCTTGCAACAAGACGGAACCTTCGGCGCGTTCGACTGCCCCGATGCCACCACCGCCATGCCGCGCCGCAACCGCTCCACCACGGCTTTGCAAGCGCTCAATCTGCTCAACGATCCCTTCGTACTGGACCAGAGCGAACGCTTCGCCGCGCGCATCCAACGCGAAGTTGGAACCGAGCCGAACGCCCAGATTCATCGCGCGTTCCGATTGGCCTTCGGGCGAACTCCGTCGACAAAGGAAGCGAGTGCCGCCCTCCACCTGGTGCGGATGCACGGCTTGACGGTGTTCTGCCGCGCACTATTCAACGCCAATGAGTTTGTCTTTGTGAATTAGCCCGGATTGCGCACCGTAGAGAACGCAGAGGAAGTAAGAAGCTGTCCGATAAGCCCCTCTCCCCCTGTACTCAGGGGGAGAGGGGTTGGGGTGAGGGGGTGATTTTTCCGCATATTCTCGCCCCTCACCCCCGACCCCTCTCCCCTGAGTACAGGGGAGAGGGGGGCTTTGCGGATAGTCTCTAAGAGGCCGGCCCTTCGCTATGTGAGACGGTCACCAATCGGCACCAAGGACTTCTCCGCCGGCGGGAGTGCAGGCGGCCCACCAGGTCGCGGGATGGATGCCGGCGGCGACATTCAGGACGCTGCCGTCGGCCATGCAGGCCAGGATTCCTCCCGCTCGCGCCGATTGCGGCACCCAGTATTGACAGCGATTACTGGCGTAGGGAATCGGCTGCATCTGGAAATGCGTCTCCGCCCCTGTCGAAGGGATAGCGCCGGGCGGTTCGCCGACGGAAGGGAAACGCGAGACGGAAAACACCGGCGTAACACTTTCATCCGGAGCCTCGGCCCAGGCGTTGGCTCCGCTATACAGACTGTCCGCTTGACCGCAGACGGCGAATTTCTCGGTGAGCAAAATCGTATTGGAAGTCCCATCGACGAAAGTCTGCGCTATCCGAGGAGCGGCCGACCAGTCTTCGAAGCTGCCTTGCGCGTCTACCTGACAGAACACCTGCGCGTTGAAAGCGTAGCCGCACGCACCCCAGCCATCCACCACGGTCATTGAGCCTTGAATGGTTCCCGAGGCACTCATGCTCGGATCCGAGGGGTTCTGATAAATTTTGATCGGATAGGTGACGATCCCCGGATAGCGCGGCCCGTAAGGGAGATACAGCCTCCCGGTCCAGGGTGCGCGTCCATTGCCTCGGCCAGCCGTCTTTTGATAGAGATTGCCTTGCTCGAGGAGAGGGAGCAAATGATAAAAGAGATTGCCGAGGCCGGCGGAGCCTCCGAAATAGGTTGGATCCTCGGGGCCGCCGGGGAAATAGCCGTACCCAGGAGGTAACACCCCATATTGATCCTGGCACAGATGGCATGCCAGAGCAATCTGATGCAGATTGTTGCTGCTCTGGGCGCGAGCCGCCGACTCCCTGACTTTCTGAACGGCGCACAGAAGCAGGCCGATCAAAACGGCGATGATGGCGATGACCACCAATAGTTCCATTAAGGTAAACGCTCTGTGCCTTTGGTGTGTGAGACGCGCCATGAGAGTCTCCTAACGGGGAATAGGAGCGAAGACGTCGCTTCGAGTGGAAGTCGAAAGATTCTCTTGGGCGGATAGGGAGGAGAATCTCCTCCTATCCGCCCGGAAACGCGATCGGCGAAACGTCATTGTTTAGCCACAGGCGTAGGTGCCGGTCGACGAGGCCTTGCACGATTTGCCTTTGGCGCACACATTACCGCACGAGCCACAGTTCGTGCCTGTCGTAAGGTCGGTGCATACGCCTGAGCAGCATCCTTGCAGTTTCGTCTTGAGACTACAAACATTTCCACACTTTCCGCAGTTCTTCACATCCGTGTTCGTGTTCGCACAATAGTTGCTGGTTTTGGTGGTGCAACAGGTGGACGTCGCCCCGCCCGAACATGCTGTAAAGGGAGTCTTGGCGGTGCAGGTACCGCACGGCTTCGCCTTGGGGTTTTTTCGGAGGAAGCTTTTGCAGTGATCGATGCACTTGCCACGCACTCCCTCATCATTGCCGTCGTCCCCGTCACCCCCTCCTTTGGGACATTTGCTGCAATATTTCTTGCAGGTTTCTTCGATGTCCTCGTTGAAGTCGTCTCTGTCGCGGTCGTCTCTGTCGCGGTCGTGCTTGTCTCTGTCGCCCCTGTGATCGGCTCGGGAAGTATTTACGATTCCACCCAGAAATGCCCCGGCGGTCAGACCGCCCAGGTATTTCATCGCGTCGCGGCGTGAGATGCCTCCTGCCGCCATTTTCGCCAGTCGGTCGAACATGTTGGACATGGCTGCTCCTTTCAAAGAAGCAAGTCGGAGAGATACCGCGGCAAGCAACAGTTGTTTGCCGCCTCTGCTGTCTCTTCTCGATTCCGACCTTCTTTCCCACCCGCTGGACTTGGCGCGACGTGAACGCGAAAAGAAGGTTTGAGGAGATTCAGGGGCGTTTCGCTTTCGTTCTAATGTGCGCCCGATTCCGCGAAAGCTCCGTTGCCTTCGACGCTGCGAAGGTGATCTTGTTTGGCGGCGGCGGCCAGCAATTCTCGAATCGAGTCCACGCCCACCACCACATCCGAAACCAGAACGCCCCGCTCGTCAATCGAGTAAGCGATCGGAGTGGCGAACATGCCGTACAGCATGGAGATTTCCCAGTGTCGTTGCAGTACCACGGGGAAGGTGATTCCCAGGTCGGCGACTTTTCGCCGATTCGCCTCAGGGTCGCGGCGCGAGATCATCAACAGTTGGATTCCCCGCTGTTCGCGGTGAAACGCTTCCAGGTCGGGAACCAGTTCGGCACAGGGTCCGCAATCGGGATCGGAGAAGACTAACACGACTCGGCGTCCTTGGAGTTCCTCCAAGGCGAGTTCGCTGCCCTCGCCGTTGACCAGCGGTAGGCGGAAGGACGGTGCGGGCGTGCCGGCCTTCAGTCCGTCGCGCGTCAGGCGGCTAGCATGCAGTCCGCGATTGACCTTTCCCTTACGATGTTCGTGCCTTGACCCGCGCGCCTCAGCTTTCGCTTCGGCCGGGTCCAGCGACTTGGCGACTCGCACGCGCGCCAAGGCCAAAAGATCTTCGGCACCCACGGTCAGCGGGGTGGCGACAACTCCTTCTTCGTCGAGGAGATAGCCCATGGGCGTGCCGCCGGCTCGGTAGAGAGAGAGAACCTCGTCGCTCTTTTGCACCAAGACGGGGCATCGGATGCCCTCCTCTTCCATGAAACGGCGATTTTCGTCGGGCTTTCCGGTCGAAACCAGCAAGGGGATGGGGCGTCCGTCGCTGCCGTCCGGCTTCAAGGTTGCCAGGCCGGAGGCCATTGCCACGCAGAAACTGCATTGCGGATTGAAGAAGATCAGCAGCACATGCCGGCCGCGATAGTCGGAGAGGCGAACGAGCTTGCCCGCGAGGTCAGGCAATTCAAAATCCGGAGCCGGATCGCCGACGTTCAAGCCTTGCGCATCTTGAGTCGCCGCGTCGCTGCGCCATTGGGTCATCTGTTCTTCCAGGGCTTCCAGGCGTAACAGGATTCGGCCGTTTTGGCGAAGAAGTTGGTAGATGAACCAGCAGCCCAACGCAAGGAGCAGCCAGGGCAGCACGTTGCCAAGCAGGGAGAGGGTCATGATGTTTCACTCAAAGAGAGATCGATGAATTTTCCACGGGCGAAGTTTCGTTGCCGCCGCCTCGCTGGAAATGCTCTGGAGACTTGCCGAGAGCATCTTCTCCGACGAAGGCGCAACGGTGGCCTTCGAGGGCCTTCGTGACCCTCGGCGTGCGCTCCAACAGTGCATGGACGCTGTGAAAAGGCGCTTCGCCGCGCCTACGGCAGCACTGCCGATGTAACTGAGGCGAAATTAGGGCAATTTGACTGGTGGACGAGAGTGAACTCACATTTGGAGATTCTGGGCAAGATAGCTCGACTCTCCAAGTTGTGAGAGTTGATCTTAATTATTTGACGAAGGGATGTCAACGATCAAATGCGTAAAAATTAAAAAAAGATTTTTCGGATGAGCTAGAGCGCTATATCTATCCCTTCGTCACGGCGAACGAAGAGGACACGCCGCGCCCATCGAGCGTGTGCAAAAATACGGTTGGGGCCAAGAGCGTGTTGTCGCCCGCCTCGGACTCACGGGAGACAACTGATAACACAAATGGAGTACCCGATCCCTCAACTTTGCAAAAGTCCTGAATTATTTGTTGACGCGAAGACGCACCGTCACGGGCAAGTGATCGCTCACTCCGCGTTCGGAGAGTGGGACTTTTTCTCTCTCGTTGCCGAACGCGAGGGGATGGCCTTTGTTACGTCCGCGCGGGACGACGAAGCGATGCTCGACGATCTTGGCCGTTTCGGGAAGGCAGAGCCAGCCCCCCTTGCCGTTGAGCATGGCGGGTGAAACGACGAGGTGATCGAAAACGAACGGATGGCCTCGATAGTAATGCGTGCCGATGCCTTTCTTCTCGGCCCATCGTTTGGCGAAGAGATCGCACAGCAGAGGCGGATCGCCGCTGGCCTTCACGCGCTCGAGGTCACCACTGGCGTGCAGGTGTTCCTTCACGCTGGGATCGTCCGGGTTGTCGTTGAAATCGCCGCAAACGAGCAGCGAGACATCGGCATTCGCCTTGTGCATGGCCCGAAAGCGGCCGTAGATCTGCTTGGCGTATTTCTCTCGCCCCTCGCCCGCCTTATCGGAAACGCGCGAGGTCCAGTGCGTGGCCAACACAGTCAAATCCTTCCCATCCACCACGATATGCCCTTCGAGAATGCGATGGCGATTGCCGAGTAATTGGGTGCGATCCGCGACTACGGGCAAGCGCGTCAGAATGGCCGTGGCGATGTTGCGTCCGCCGCGTGGATTTTTCATCAAGATGTGCCGATAAGGAGGCGTCCCCTTTTGGATCTTCGCGTTCAACGACTCCGCGAGCGCGTCTGCCGCCTTCGATTCGACTTCGACCTCGGCCAGAGCCAGGATGTCCGGTCCTCGTCCGTCGTTGAGAGCGGCCAGCACTTCGGTTAGATTCTTGATCTTCTGCTCGAATACGGCCCTGTCCTCGCCGAACCAACGATCGAAGTCTTTGTCCGGCTCATTGCGCCAGCCATTGACGCGATTATCGAAGAAATTCTCGGTGTTCCAAAAGCAGAAGAGGTATTCGCCGCTCGGACTCTCCGGCGCGCGTTCCGGCGCTGCGCAGCCAACCGCCACGATACACAGAAGGAACGGTGTGATTCGCAAACGTCGATAAATGATCGGTCCCACGGCGCACCTCGCATGTCGAATCGCTTGGCCGAGCGTAAACACACCCCTACGTTAGCGGCGGCGACTACCGGGCACAAGTCCGCGCGGCAGTGGATGGCCACGGCGCGGCTCGATGCGGTCGCCGTGAAACTTTCCTGCGTTTTTGCCACCCGGTTTGACAGCGGCTACAACCGTATGCCATACTTCGGCGGCGGTTGAATCGACTCGCATCGTCAATCGCCGGAGCTTTCGTTAATTTGCCGTTAGAATCGACGATTTTGGGAACCGGCGAGAACGAAAAGCCGCGTTCATGCGTCTAATCTCCAACGAGGAGAGACATGCCCCCGCGCGCGACCTACCCCCAAAGCTCTCTTCTTCGCGGCAACGAATTACGGATGCCGACCAACCCTGCTCGCACGAGAGGTTCCATGAGCGCTCCGCGACCCGTGGATCGAAAGACGTTTTTGTTCAATCTGAAGCAAAGCCGGCTCCTCACCGACGAACAGCTTGCCGAGGCGTTTGCTCATCTGCCCGAAATCCCAAACGGTCTCGCCTTGGCTCGCTTCTTCGTCGAGAAGAAGTGGTTGACGCGCTTTCAGGTCGAGCGTCTGTTGGCCGGTCGCAATACGGGCTTTCTATTGGGGCCATACCGCATTCTCGACCGATTGGGGCGGGGCGGCATGGGGCGCGTCTTCAAGGCGGAACATCGCACCCTCAAGCGCGTCGTCGCCCTCAAAGTGTTAGCGCCGCATCTACTGGATTCCGAGCGCGCACGGGTGTTGTTTCTGCGCGAGGTTCGTGCCTTTGCCCAGCTGGTTCATCCCAATGTTGTCGCCGCTTTCGACGCCAACGAGGAAGGCGGCCACTACTATCTGGTTCTCGAATATGTCGATGGACCGAATCTCGATCAATTGGTGCGAAAGCAAGGCCCGCTGCCGGTGGGTTTGGCTTGCGATTACATTCGACAGACGGCCAACGGATTGCAAGCGGCCCATGCGTTGGGCATGGTCCATCGCGACATAAAGCCGTCGAATCTTCTGGTGCAGCGCCGTGGAATGGATGAGGATGCTCCCGGACTCATCAAGATCAGCGACTTCGGTTTGGCCCGTCTCGGCAGTTCGGGGCAACTCGAGGCATCTCCGGTAGGCGGAGCGGGCGGCACGATATTGACCAAACAGAACACGGTCATGGGCACGCCCGATTTTCTGTCACCCGAACAGACGCGCGACCTCCATCGCGCCGACATTCGCAGCGATTTGTATAGTCTCGGCTGCACGTTCTACTTTCTTCTGACGGGTCGGCCTCCATTTCCCGGAGGATCGGCCGTGGAGAAATTGATTCGCCACAGTGCCGAACGGCCCGATCCGATCGGCGACTTCCGCGACGATGTGCCCGACTCGGTCGCCGCCATTGTCGAGCGGTTAATGGACAAATCGCCGGACGATCGCTTCCAATCGCCACGCGAGTTGGCCGAGGCGCTGCAGCCGTTCGCCGTCGGCGGTCCCACGCCGTGGCAGCCTTCTCCGTCGAATCCCGAACTCATCGCCGTCGTACCGGCCAATGACGCCGCAGGCGCTGCCTACGCCAATGTCCTCGAAGGCAATTCCTCCGACGACTGGGCGGCAGTCGTCAACACACCTCTCCCGGAGTCGATGCCGACGCAACTGGGCACGATCCCTCGGCGAGCGTCCTCGCTCGGTAGTCGCGCGAAAATGGTGGTAGTCGGACTGGTTGTTGCCGGACTCGCGCTCGGCGCTCTGCTCTCGGCGGCAATCGCGATGCGATAGCATCGACCCATCGGCGACCGCCTCCCTTCGCCGCGCGCGGTTTACGCCTTGATTTGTCTTCTTTATCCTTTTTAGTATGAGTGTCAACGACTTCGATAAAGCCGGACGGGCTTGGTTACGTCTCGATCCGCCTGAAGTCAATGGCCGAGACGGAGTCGAACGACCGTCGGCGCGAGCAATACGCGAGTTTGGCGCGTGTCTTCGCCGACTTGGCCGGACGCGGTACGACTTGGCGAAATCAATTGGAGGACTGGAACATGAAACGATCCGAAAGCGTGATGGAATGGCAAGCCGAAGCGGAAGCCAAGGCCAAGGCCGATGCCGTACTCTAAGTTTTACATTTGCGATTCGGAGCGGAAATGCCGTTGGAGATCGTGCAAAGCATTCGCAATAATCACGATCTGGGAAAATTAGATCGTTGGCTCGAGGCGGCCGTGAAGGCGCGTTCGCTGAACAAATTCCGCCAGGCGATGGAGATGTGACCGCGAGTCGGCATCGCCCGTCAATCCCCCACGGTCAGACGGGCGTTTCGGTGGTGTGCAGGTATTCGAGAATCTGAGGCAGCGTCATTTTCTGGATTCCGGGGAAGAGATCCATCTGCACCGCCAAAGCGGCGAGGATGTGTTCTTCCTCGACCAGTCCCATGGCGCGCGCCGTTCGACCAAATTTCTGGCGTCGTCCACCGCGCCGCATCGTCTCCATGACCAGTTGAAAATCCGAACGCGAGATGGCCTTCAAACGAACGAGGATCTCGCCGAGCTTCTGTTCCGTGTGCATCCGTTGTGCCTCTGGGAACCGCCAACGGGTAGGAAGCCCCGCGCGCGGATTCCGCACAACTATAGCTCACGGCGGAGGTGTCAGTGGTCCGGGAACTGGGCGTTGAGTTTTTGCACGCGCGCGATGCCGGCATCCATGTTTTTCTGGGCTTCGCGCATGTGTTGCAGAGATTCCTCGAAACGGCGGACGCAAGTGTCTAGCTCGCTTAAGGAACCATCGGGATAGAGCAAGCAGCTAGATAATTCTTTGATGGCGGACTCAATTTCATCGGACAGCACCTTCTGAAAACGTCGGCCCAGTTCGCCCGTCATCTCGGCTTCGTTGTTCAGCGCGGTCAGCAAAAGGGCGTGGACGTTCGGATCGACGGTTTTTTCGAGTTCGGCGGCGGATCGTCCGCTGGCTTGGCCGACCGTGGGCGCGCTTTGCTTCGCCGCGGGACGATCGCCGGACATCAGCGCCTGCGCGTGCGAGCGACCCTCAAGGGCTTTGTCCCAGTTAGGGCGCAGCTTCAAGGCTTCGTCGTAGTGATGAATGGCTTGGCGATATTGTTGCTTGTCGACGAATAAATTGGCCAGGTTGAGATTGGCGTCGGACATGCGCGGATTCAGACGGATCGCTTCGCGGTACGCCTGGATGGCCAAATCGAGTTGCCCCTTCCGGCGATAAACCAGACCGAGGTTGTAGTAGCCTTCGACGCGCTGCGGATCGAGTTGAATGCCGCGACGCAGCGCGGCCACGGACTCATCGTACTCTTGCATCAAATTGAGGACGGCTCCCAGATTGACGTAGGCACCGGCGCGCAGGGGATCGAGGCGCGTCACTTCGCGGAAGTGATGCGCAGCGCTCGTCAGTTCGCGGAGCTGGAAGTAAACGGTGGCCAACCCCATGTGAATGTCCGGAGCGTCGGAGCGCAGCCCCAATGCCATCAAATAGGCTTGCTTGGCCTTTTCCCAGTCGCGGGCCTCAATGGCTTGCCGGGCCTTGAGACACAGGCGCTCGATTTTCCCGGGTTCCATAATTCGCCCCTCCACGGTGAGACGCGTCGAATGTGCCGTTCGCGCGAGTGTTTGCGAGTGGTTGAATTATAAACGGATACAGCGTCTCCCAACAACCGCAATTATTCGCTCCAGCGTTTCGATCCGATCCTGCGAAGATCTCGCCTGCACTTACCTCGAAACAACGGGGCGTTGGCGCGCCGCGTTCGTTCCGTTCGGTCGGCGGTCAATCCAACGGTGCCTCTGAATCGTCTTATTGAGTTAGACGCACCCTGTTGTTTCAGAAGCAGTCACAATTTCAAGGGAGATGGAATCATGTTTCGCAGATGGTATGTCGCTTGGGTGGCCGGAGGCGTCTTGTCGGCGCTGGGGGTCATGGTCTTTCTGTCGCCGCGTCCCTCGTCCGCCGAGGCATCCAAGGCGGCGGCACGGCAAGAGTCCTCGTTTCAAACGACGCAGCTGCCCATTGGCCAAGTCGTCTTGTTCAGTAGCGGCGTTGGCTATTTCCAACGCGAAGGCAGCGTCGAAGGCAAAGCACGAGTCGATCTTTCCTTCCCCGTGCAAGACATTAACGATCTGCTGAAATCGCTGGTCGTCCGCGATCTCGACGGCGGACATGTCTCCACCGTCTCCTACGATTCCAACGCTCCCCTCGAACGAACGCTCAAGAGCTTTGCCGTCAACCTGACGACGAATCCGACTTTCGCGCAAATTCTCGACCAGGCGCGCGGCGAGAAAGTCGAAGTCGTGCTGCAACAGACCAACGCCACGCAGCCCGGCACTCTGACTGGCACGCTCATCGGTTGCGAGAAGCACAAACAGGCCGTGGGTGGGAAAGATACCGTCGAAGTCGAAATGCTCAATCTGTGGTGCGTCGACGGCATGCGGTGTTTGAAGCTGCCAGAGGTGCAACGGCTCCGCTTCCTCAATCCGACGATCGACAGCGAGTTCAAAAAAGCGTTGGAAACCCTGGCGCTCTCGCACGATACCCAAAAGAAATCGGTGTCGATCAGCTTCCTCGGCGAAGGCAAGCGCGAGGTGCGAGTCGGTTACGTCATCGAAAACCCGATCTGGAAGACGAGCTATCGCCTGGTCCTGGACAAACAATCGCAGAAGCCTTTCTTGCAAGGCTGGGCGGTGGTCGAGAATCCGACCGACGAAGACTGGAAGGATGTGCGCATGGCGCTCGTCAGCGGTCGTCCCATCTCGTTCCAGATGGATTTGTATCAACCCCTGTACGTTCCGCGCCCGGTGGTCGAGATGGAACTCTTCGCCTCGCTGCGCCCGGTGGCCTACAGTGGCGGCATGAACCAACTCGCGGACCAGGTGGCAACCGCCGCCGCGCCGGCACCGGGCATGTCCATGCCCGGTAGGCGACAGCTGGAATTGCAGAAGAACGACGAACAAGCGCGTTCGCGCGATGCGTTCGGTCGAGGAGCCGGGAAGGGGGCGGCCATGGAGAAGCGTAAAGCGATTTCCGACGAGCGCATGGAACTGGCTGCCAGCGTCACCAGCGCGGCTTCGGCCGGCAAATTGGGCGACTTTTTCCAATATGCGCTCGATAAACCAGTGTCCTTGGCGCGCCAGAAATCGGCCCTTCTGCCCATCATCAACAAAGATGTCGATGGAGGGCGGGTTTCCATTTACAACGAACGAACCCAAGCCAAGTTCCCGCTGCTTGGATTGCGATTCAAAAACACATCGGGGATGCACCTGATGCAGGGGCCGATCACCGTCTTCGAAGGCTCGAACTATGCCGGCGACGCGCGGATTCTCGATCTGCAACCCAACGAGGAACGGCTTCTTTCTTATGCCGTCGATCTTGGCACCGAAGTGAATCCCGTACCGTCCTCCGATAACGGACGCATGACACAAATCAAAGCTGTCAAAGGCATTGTGTACGCCACGACGAAACTACGGGAGACCAAGACGTATACCATCCAGAACCGCAACGATCGCGAGCGCACCGTCTTGATCGAGCATCCGGTTCGCAACGATTTCAAACTCGTGTCCACCGAAAAGCCGGTCGAGACGGCCAGCGATTTTTACCGCTTCCAGATTAAAGTCGCAGCGGGGAAGTCGGCGAAAGAAGCGGTCACCGAAGAGCGCGTGACCCAGCAAACGATTCAGCTGACCAATCTCGACGACAATAACATCCGGATCTTCATGAATCAGCCCGTTTGCAGCGAGAAGGTCAAAGCCGGTTTGCAAAAGTCGATGGAGTTGCGTTGGACCATGCAGAAGACGCAGCGCGACATCGCCGAGTTGCAACGCCAGCTGGACACCATCCGCAACGATCAGCCGCGTTTGCGAGCCAATTTGAAGGAGTTGCCGCAAACTTCCGAAGCGTTCCAGCGGATTGTGAAAAAGTTTAACGAACAGGAAAACCAGATCGAAAAGTATCTCGCCGACATCAAAAAGCTACAGGGCGTCGAACACGATCAACGCAAAGTGTTCGAGGATTACCTTGCCGCTTTCAATGCCGAATGACGGTGCGTAATTCAGCCCCCCCTCTCCCCTGTACTCAGGGGAGAGGGGTCGGGGGTGAGGGGCGAGAATATGCGGAAAAATCACCCCCTCACCCCAACCCCTCTCCCCCTGTGTACAGGGGGAGAGGGGCTTCCCAGAGCCTGAAGGCGTCCGCGAGGGAAATCCCAACCCTCGCGGACGCTTCGGGCTTCAAGATTTTACGGAACTACTCGGAATACCCCATCGTCTTATGATTAGAACGCCCCGGTGTGCGAAGCGGTGGGAGCTACTTGACAGACCGGGAGGTTCGTTCCATGCTGAAACGGTAGGGCTGCCTCCCGAATCGGAACAGCTCGCCAACACGAAACAGGGGGTTTCCATGTCCGCGGGTATGAATCGTCGGCACTTTCTGAAGCATGTGGCGACGGCGTCGGCTCTTGCCGTTCCGGGTATGCAGTTCTGGCAAGGGTTACAGGCGGCCGCGCCCAAACTCAAAAAAGACAACAAGAGTCTCATCATCATGTGGATGGGCGGCGGACCCTCCACCATCGACCTATGGGATCTCAAGCCCGGCGAGCAGACCGGCGGCGAATTCAAGCCGATTAAGACGCCTGCGTCGGGCATCGAAATCAGCGAGATTCTGCCGACCGTCGCCAGCCAATTCAAGAATCTGTCCATCGTGCGTTCGCTCGTGACCAATGAAGGCAGCCACGAACGCGGCACGGTGTTGATGAACACGGGCCGACAGCCCAGCCCCGTCGTGCAGTATCCGGCCTTGGGTGCCACCGCGTCTTCGCTGTTGACGGATAAGAATCTACCGTTGCCGGGCTTCATCGGCGTCGGCGGAACGGCCCAGCGCATCGGGCCGGGCTTCCTCGGCATGATGTACGCTCCGTTCTCGGTGCAGAACGCCGGGCAACCGCCGCAGAACATCAAAGCCCCTGGTCTTGGCAACGAAGAAGAGACCACGGAACGGTTGCGTCGCCGACAGCGGCTTTTCTACACCGTCGAGGATAACTTCAATGAGGGAACCTTCCCCCACTTGAAGAAATCTTCGGATCGGGAGGCAGCCGGTAGCGCCGCCCAGGCCCACGAAGCCATTTACAAGAAAGCCTTCGACCTGACCATCTCGCCGCTGCGCACGGTTTTTGAAGTGAACAAAGAGCCGGCCAAAGTGATCGAGGCTTACGGCGGACAACGCAACGGCTTCGGCATGGGCTGCTTGCTGGCGCGCAAACTCGTCGAGCAGGGCGTCACTTGCGTTGAGATCGACCTCGGCGGTTGGGACAACCACGGCAACATCTTCAACACGCTCAAGAACGGCAACGGCCCGCGCTTGGACAAGGGCATGGGTACGTTGGTGAAAGATCTCGTCGAACGCGGCATGTGGAAGAATACCGTCGTCTTGTGGATGGGCGAGTTCGGCCGCACTCCGCGCATCAATCAGAACACCGGACGCGATCACTGGGCGCGCTGCTGGTCGGTCGTGGTCGGCGGCGGAGCGATTCAAGGCGGACAAATCTTCGGTGCTACCTCCAAAGACGGCATGGACGTGCAAGGCGACGCGCGCGCCAGCATCGGCGACCTCTTCGCCACCGTGTTCAAAGGTTTGGGCGTCGATCCGGGAACCAAGGTCCGCGATAACCTCGGACGCCCGTTGGAGATCGCCGACGGCAAACCCCTCAAGGGCTTGGTCTAACCCATCTTGGCGAACCGGCAGCGTGAGTTGCCGGGTGAAAGGCGAACCGGCAGCGTGAGTTGCCGGGTGAAAGGCGAACCGGCAGCGTGAGTTGCCGGGTGAAAGGCGAACCGGCAGCGTGAGCTGCCGGGTGAAAGGCGAACCGGCAGCGTGAGCTGCCGGGTGAAAGACGAACCGGCAGTGTGAACCGCCGGGTGTGGTAACATACCCGGCAGCTCACGCTGCCGGTTCGCCTTTCTTCCCACATTACCTCAAGTGTGCCGTCGCCGTGGTCGATGATGGAAAATGGGGAGTGCCCCCTCCACGACACGACGGCGGTGGCGCGCGAAATGGAATCGCATTGCGGCGTCGGCGTATTTCGGGTATGAGGCGGCGGATCGAATCAATAAAAATCTGAAGATTCCATTCCTCCGACTTGAGGCGATCCCGCTCTCTCGCTCGGAGAATAGCGAGAGCGACATGGGGCGAGTCATCCCACGAGGCAGGAAGCCGAACGCACGCCGCACGAGGGCGCTCGCAACCCTTTTGCTGGCTTGTGGGTTGCTCGCTGTCCTTCCCTCCGGTCTGTTCGCGCAACCAGCCGACAACAATCGCACGCACTACGTCAACTTTCGGGATTTCAACATCCCATTCGGCGCGATGAACGATCCGCAGATCGCCGAGATATTGCTTTATGTTTCGACGGATCGCAAGCCCTACACCTACGTCGGTGCCGTCAAGCCCAGCGCGCGAAAGTTCTTCTACCCGGCGGAGGGCGATGGGTGGTACTCGTTCGTCGTGCAGACCCGAAGCGCGAACGGAGTCCTCTCTCCGTCCGACCTCAAATCGGTTTCTCCGAGCCTTCGTATCTGTGTCGATACCCAAGCCCCCGTTATTGAGGAATTGACCGCGGTAGCTCCAACTGCGGAATCGAAACAGCCCGGCATTCACTGGAAGATAAAAGAGGAGAATCTAAAGGAGATCTGGCTCGAGTATCGCTCGGTCAACGGCGGCGATTGGGTTCCGCTGTTTCCACAAGCGGAGCCCGAGAAAACGTGGCGATGGAAGCCCGCTTGGGGCGGTGAGCTGGAAGTACGAATGCAAGCGCTGGATCGGGCGGGCAATCGATCCGAGGTCAAGACACTGCGCTTGAACGTGCCCGAGAATGTCTCGCACATGCCCCATCCCAACGATTCCGCCGCCGCGGGGAAAGTGATTTACGTCAAGAGCAAGACGTTCCAGCTCAACTACAAACTCGACAACGAATCGGTCGGGCCCTCCAATGTGGCAAGCGTGGACATCTGGAAAGTGCATCGGGGACAAGCGTGGACGAAATGTCCGGAGAAGAGTAAGCCGAACGGTTCCGTGGCGACTACCGTAAAACCTCCGGGGAAGGGAACGCCGGACGGTTCTGTGGCGATTACCGTAAACTCCGCGGGGCGATGGGGTTTTCGCCTCATCCCGCGCAGCGGCGTCGGTTTGGCCGAGCGCGATCCTCGTCCCGGCGACACGCCCGACATCTGGGTCGAGGTGGACGAAGAGGCTCCGAAGGTCAAGATCACCAACGTCACCGTTGTGCAGGAAGACGACGGCGGTTACATGACCGTGTATTGGAAGGCCGAGGACACGTTCCTACGCGCCACGCCCATAAGCATCTTTCTTTCGCCCACCCCGCAGAGCGGCACATGGATGCCCATTGAAGGCAACTTGGCGAACACGGGAAGTTGGCGCATCAAGACCGACGCGCCCATTCTCGGTGGACGGTACGAGTTTTATGTAAAAGTATCCGCCATCGACGAGGCCGGGAACATCGGATCGGATCAGTGGCGCGAGGTGGTGAAAGTCGATCTGAACATTCCGCGCATCAAGAGCATCGATGTGAAGCCGACCGACGCTCCGCCCCCAACGTCGATGCCGACGCCGACGAACGATGCTCAGGAAACGTCGCGACAGCGGCTCTCGCCGCCGAGCTTCGGCAATCCGTTGGGAGGCGACGCGCCGAAACCGCCCCCGCCTCCTTTGGGAGGAACTCCGGCTCAGCCGCGACCCATGCCCTCCTCGCTGACCGGAACGAATGGGGGGTTCAGCAACCCCACGCCCCAGACGGTGCCCATCAAAGGACTGGAGATACCTTGATTCGCCGTCGCGGGCTGATAGCTTGAAGAAAATGGGTATTTCCCTGTCTCGAGCACGGCGACGATCATGACGGACGAAAGCAAACAGGCGCAAAGTTTCCACATCGAACGGCACGGCGATATTGCCATTATCACGCCGTCTCCCGAAGTGGAGAAGATGCCGGAGAACCTGATGGAGCAAGCGGCCCTGATGGTGTTGGCCCCTCTGCGCTCCGACCCGCCGGCCGGCCTCATCTTCGACCTCAGCCGCGTCGACTACGTCGGCTCGGTGTTTTTGTCCTTCCTGTTGCGTTGCCACAAGCGCGTCAAGGAACATGGGAGCGAAGTCGTGGTGGCCGGTGCCTCGCATCGCGCCCGCGAACTCTTGCACATGACCGCGCTCGATACGCTGTGGGCGCTGTACGACACGCGCGCCGAAGCATTGGCCGCCCTCACCGGCGATTGACCTCTTTGAAAACCGCTCGACGACGCAATCGGTGGAAGGAACGTCCTCACGCTGCCGCGTTCGGGTGGGTACGAAGCCGTCTCTCGCTCCGTTACCGAGTTGTTCCCTCATGCACAAACCCTCTCCCGACGCGAACGGGCCTTCTTTTCACGGTTCGTTTCAACACATTCACGACGACGCGGCCATCGACGACCGCCAGCAGATCGGCGTCGAGCAATTGGCTCAGCAGCTGCGCGAAACCGCCGATAAACTCCTCCGCGACGGCGCGACGCGCGGCGACATGAAGTTGCTCAGCACCGCCTTGAAAGAATTGCGCTATGCCCTCAAGGTGTTCACGCCCTACCGGCATTTGCGCAAGGTGACGGTTTTCGGTTCGGCTCGGCTGCCCGCCAGCCATCCGGCGTATGCCTCGGCGGTCGCCTTCAGCAAACGCATTGCCGACGACGGATGGATGGTCATCACCGGAGCGGCCAGCGGCATCATGGAAGCCGGCCACGTCGGCGCGGGACGCGAAAAGAGCATCGGCGTCAACATTCTTCTGCCCTTCGAACAGGAAGCGAACCCGATTATTCGCGGCGATCTCAAACTCATGCACCTGAAATACTTCTTCACGCGCAAGCTGCTGTTCGTGAAGGAGTCCGACGCCGTCGCCCTCTTTCCCGGCGGTTTCGGAACCCAGGACGAATGTTTCGAAGTGCTGACGCTGGTGCAGACCGGCAAAAGCCAGATCTTCCCCATCGTCATGCTCGACGAACCGGGCGGCGATTACTGGGTGCGCTGGCGTCAATACATCGAAGACGAATTGCTCGAACGCGAACTGATCTCTCCCGCCGATATGTCCCTGTTCAAAGTCACGAACTCGGTGGATGAAGCGGTGGCGGAAGTCCACCATTTCTATCGCGTTTATCACAGTATGCGCTACGTCCGCGGCGATCTGCTCTTGAGACTGCTGCATCGGCTTTCGGACGAGACGATGGAACGACTTCGCACGGAGTTCGCCGACATCTTGGCCGCCGGCACTTTCGAGCAAACCGACGCGCTGCCCGAAGAGGCCAACGAAACCCACATCGCCGACCTGCCCCGCTTGCGCTTTCGCTTCGACCGCCGTAGCCTCGGCCGCTTGCGTCAGATGATCGATGTCATCAATCGCGCTTAGCATCGATCCGAGAAGAAGCAGAGGCAGCGCCGATTGGTTTGCCGCGCCGCGCGGCGGAGCGCGGGACAACGCGCGTCGTTCTATGCAACCCGCAACATATGCGCGTTAGGTCAGATCTTCATCGATTTGCAGATCGCCTTCCGTGAACAGCGTGAATCCCAAGCGCGAGAGAACCCCGGCGGCGGTATCGTGATCTTCGACGTGCAGGGCGACGGAAGCGCACCCGTGAGGACCGACGAGGAGGGGATACGCATAATGGATGCTGATCTCCGCTCCCAAGAGGGCCTTGCAGATGTCGAGCAAAGGGCGCACGCCTTCGGGCAGCTGCACCACGAGCAAGTCGCTCTCGGTGATCGGCAGCCCCGCGCGCTCGAATATCTCGCGCGCCCGTTCGGGATCGCTCAACACCATGCGAATGATGGCGCAATCGGCGGAATCGACGACCATAAAAGATACAATGCGGATGTCTGTGCTCTCGAAATGGCGGACGACGGACAACAGATTGCCGACCCGATTTTCGACGAAGACATTGAACTGTCGGACGCTCGGCCAATCTCGTCCCCGCGCCGTTTCGTAGGGCGTCGTCGTGCCGCTATCTCCACCGTGTTCTTGGCTCATGAACCGTATCCCCTTGGGTCAATTGTGGTTTGTAGTGTACGTCAAGGAGCGCGCAAACGTCAATCTCGACTGGCAAAGGGCCTGAGACGTGCGGCGGCATGGACGGCATTGGAGGAATTGGAAGAAAAAATGGAGGCGAGCGGAGTCAGTCCCTCGGTGCTTGTCGACGGGGGCGACCGTCTCCCGGACGCCAAAGAGCGTTGCTCGCTATTCGTTCGTCGCGCCGACGCTACCCGTCTGGCCCATAAGATAGCCGCGCAGATCGCAAAAGATCTGCGTGCAGACGTTTCGCCAAGCCAGGTCGGCATGGAGGTCGCTGCCGGGAGAGCGGAATAAAACGGTGATGCGCAGCTGATTGCCGCGCGAGGAGTCGGAGTGTTCCAAACGCAATTCCATGTCGATGAGATTGGAACGGCGGACGATGCCCAACCACGAGCGACCTTGGCGCGGCGCGGTGTAGATGCTGCCGCGCCCGCCGAGCCGCACGCGGATGCGCCCCGGAACGCTCTCAACCATCTCGCCCCCCACATCTTGGATGAAGCCGTGCAGCTTGTATTCGGCGATGCGTTCCGGCATCCAGGCATTGAGATGATGAATCACGGCGAACGGATCGTGCGGTTCGGAGTCGGCACTCGCGGGCACGGGAGTGACTGGCACCGCCTGGGTGCGCCCGTCGCTTCCCATGCGTCCTCCCTCCATCCGACGATCGGCCGATTGCGCTACCGCGGCCGATTCCCACCTCTTGGAATCGGGATCGGAGCCACTGGAAGCGGACGAATACAGCGTCTCGCGCGCCAGCCCCGCCTCGAACAGTTCGGCCAACTCTCGGGCGCTGCGGGGTCGGCCATCGGGATGTTTGGCCAAGCACTTCTGAACCACTTCCTCAATGCCGGGCGGCACGTCGAGATCGGCCGCGCACAAGGGGGGCGGCTCCTCGGTAACGTGAGCCAACAACAAATCCATCGTCGAACGGCCGGCGAACGGCAAACGGCCCGACAGTAACTCGTAGAGAATGATCCCGACGCTATAAAGATCGCCGCGTCCGTCCATCTCATCGCCGCGCGCCTGTTCGGGACACATATACCCCGGCGTGCCGACGGCGAACTCGGTGTGCGTCTGAGTGATCTTGGCGAATTGGTCCGCCGTCAGCATCTTGGCCAAGCCGAAATCCATGACTTTGAGAAGTTCGTAGGGTGTATCCGGATCGACGATCATCAGGTTGGCAGGCTTCAAATCCCGATGAATGATTCCCAATCCGTGGGCGGCTTGGAGAACTTCACACAATTGATACAGCAGTCTGCCGACCCGTGCCGGAGTCAGCTTTCCGTTGTTGAGCAACAATTGATCGAGCGTGATGCCGCGAATGTATTCCATGACGATGCACGATCCTTGGGGATCGTTGAGCGAGGCATCGTAGAGGGTAACGGCATACGGATGTTGGAACCGAGCCATCAGTAGCGTTTCGCGCGCAAAGCGTTCGCGGAACTTGGCATCGGTGGCGATGTGATCGTGCATCACTTTGACGACGACTTGCCGGCCCAAGTCGAGTTGCCGGGCGAGATAAACTCGCCCCATTCCGCCTTCGCCGAGGAGGCGAACGGTTTCGTACCGCCCCATGAATACGCGACCCAGCATGGAATCATCCACCGATCCGAGGATGGGAGACTTTGCCTGATGCAACTTTAGATTAAGAATGGCCAGCCTGCTCGAAGAATGGACAATTTTTATGGAAACGATTCGAGTTTTTCTTCCGGTTGCTTCTTGTCGGCATCGTTCCTCGCGGCATGTTGTATGCTATGGCATGGCACGATCCGACCACCAGCGGACGGCGACGCATGATTCAGGTCGACAATCTTCGCAAATCGTTCCGCGATCTCCGTCGCGGCTTGGTACATGCCGTGGACGAGGTGAGTTTCGAGGCGCGACCGGGTGAAATCTTCGGTCTCCTCGGTCCCAACGGCGCGGGCAAAACCACGACCATGCGCATTCTCTGCACGGTTCTGCGCCCCAGCAGCGGCTCGGCGCGCGTGGCCGGCTTCGACGTGGCCACGCAGGCGCATCTCGTTCGCCGACACATCGGCTTCATGTCCGCCAACACGGCCATCTACGACCGCATGTCCGCTTGGGAATTGGTCGAATACTTCGGTCGATTGCACGGCCTTGACGCCGCTCAGCTGCGCCAGCGCATGGAGACGGTGTTTGAAAACCTGCGCATGAACGACTTTCGAGATCGGCTGGGTGCGAAGATGAGTACCGGCATGCGCCAGAAGGTTTCCATCGCGCGGGCGATTATCCACGACCCTCCGGTGCTGATTTTCGATGAGCCGACGGCAGGACTCGATATCTTGGTCGGTCGAGCCGTACTCGATGCCATCGTGGAACTGCGTGCCTTGGGCAAGTGCATTCTTTTTTCGACGCACATCATGCGCGAGGTCGAGCGATTGTGCGATCGGGTGGCCATCGTCAGCCGAGGCCGGGTGCAAGCGTGCGGCACCCTGGCGGAACTGCGACAGCGCTACGAACAGGACGATCTCGAAGAGTTATTCTTCAAACTCGTTTCGTGAGCGCGTCTCAGCACTCGGCCACGATTCGCCGGACGAGTACGCGCAATTTCTTCTCGGCGGCATTGGCCGTCTCGATAATGTCGGCGAGGCAAATCGGCTTGAGCGCGTCCGGCAGGCCCATGTCGGTGATAACGGAGATGCCGACGTTGCGCAGACCGGAGTGAACGCCCACGAGAACCTCTGGAACCGTGGACATGCCGACCGCATCCGCCCCGATGGTGCGCAGATAGCGATATTCGGCGCGCGTCTCCAAATTGGGGCCTGCGACGGCAGCGAATACCCCCTGATGCAGAAGGATTTTCTCTTCCAAGGCAACGCGCCGCGCCAGCGCCAATAATTCCTGATCGTACGGATAGCACATGTCCGGAAAGCGTGGGCCGAGTCGGTCGTCGTTCTTGCCGATGAGCGGATTGTCGCCCATCAGGTTGATGTGATCCTCGATCGCCATCAAATCGCCCTTGGCAAACTGCGGGTTGAGTCCCCCGCAAGCGTTGGTAACGACGAGAATCTCGCAACCGAGCGCTTTCATCGCGCGTACGGGGAGGGTGATCTGTTGCAGCGAATAGCCTTCGTAAAAGTGCAAGCGCCCTTCCATGACGACGACGCTTTTCCCCGCGAGCCGCCCGCAGATGAATCGTCCGGCGTGCGAAGGGGCGGTGGAGTGGACAAAATGGGGAATATCGCCATAAGGAATGGCCGCTTCGCACTCGATCTCGTCGACCAACCCGCCCAGTCCGGTACCGAGAATAATGCCAACGAGCGGCCGAGCGTGCCATCGAGATTGGATTGCCGTCTTGGCTTGCTCGATCTGCTCGTACATCTCCGACATTTCGATCCCTCATCGCGAAGCAAAAAGCCGCCTCAGGGATTTGAACCCTGGACCCCAGCTTTACGAAAGCTGTGCTCTACCGCTGAGCTAAGGCGGCGAATGGATCGTCCGACTCGGTGGGACATCTGGCATGCGCGACATTGATTCTCGGCTCGCATCACCGATTCTCCTTCGGTATCGAAGGGAACAAAAGAATCGGATCGTTGCCGCGACTCCAAGGCATTCTACACTCGCTCTCCACCCTGACAAGTGCAGCCGTCGGATCGTCCCTCCGCGAATCGGTGTGCCCGGAGGGTATCAAAGTCTCCGCTTCGGCCTCCAAGACCAGCTCTTCTCTCTCCTATCTTCCGGAAGTTGCGAATCCACTCGCTAACTTCGCAAAACCCCTAGACAAATCCTCACGCTTTCGTATACAATGCCTTTTACTGCTACTTTGCGCCCGTAAGCGGAAGACGAACATGATTGGTTTTTCTCCCGGATTACTGCTTGCCTCTCTCCTCCGTGTCACGCGGTCTTGAGCCGTCGCACGGAATTCTTCCTCGGAGATAACCGAAGTTTGCTTGTGGACTGGAAGCGTGTTCCAGTCGCCACAGTCCTTATTCTCGTTTCAGGAGTGCCTTCCTTCGTAGTTCTGAGTGCTGAATTCCGAGCCGAAGATAAAAACTCAGACCTCAAAAACTACTTGGGAAGCGGCTAGTGCCCCTTCAAGGCTGAGAATTGGGGTTGCATCTGTTGTAGTTTTTCGGGAAACTTTCGACCACAAGGAGGTTTCCCATGAACAAGAAATTCATTGTCCGCCTGACGGATGAAGAGCGTGGT
>JAJXWW010000168.1 GCA_021781415.1 Planctomycetota bacterium | reverse complement strand
GTGCGGCCTTTTCTCGCGGATCTGTCGATTATCCAACGAAGCGGATCGTCAGAATCCGCGGTGTTGGAGATGGTTTTTCGCTTGACCTCGGCCGGGACGGCTCGGCCCGAAGAGATTTTGAGCATTCTGGGACTCGAAGATTTGCTCGATGCGGGCTTCGTCTTGGAACGCAGCCGGCTCGAGTTGCACGATGAAACATAGTTCGCGCTCCTTGGCCTTTAGTCCGCATCTCGTGGCGAGTCGCATCGACCGTGGCCACGCGACACGGACTGCGGGCGAAGGACTGCGAGCTACGAACTGGAAAAAAGGAATCGCATGAAAAAAGAGATGTTGATTAACGTATTGCAGCCCGAAGAGTGCCGCATCGCCATTCTGGAGGACGGCGTTCTGGAGGAACTGTATGTCGAACGCACGAGCCACGAGAGCTACGTCGGCAACATTTATAAGGGCCGCATCGTTAATATCGAACCGAGCATTCAGGCCGCGTTCGTGGATTTCGGCGTCGGCCGCAACGGCTTTCTGCACGTTTCCGATGTCGAGCCGACCTATTATCGCCACCTGACCGAAGGACGGCAGGGAGATCGGGGAGGCAGACGCCATCGAGACCGCGACCATCATCGCGGTCCCATGGACTTCGATACGGTGGAGTTGGACGAATCGCTGGCATCGCTCGACGAGGCTGCCTCGCTCTTGCCGGACGAGTCCGCGTTGGAGGTGGATTCGCCCGAAGAAGTCGTGGAAATCACCGACGAGCAGCAAGGGTTGGAATCGACCGAACCGACGACGGGCTTCGGGGCGTTCGGTGAAGAAGCATCGCCCGAAGTTTCGCCGGAGTCAACGGTCGAAGCCGATCCTTCCGTCACCGCGCTGCCCGAGACGCGCATTGAGGAAGAGCCGGCCCGCCGTTCGCGCGGTCGTTCGCGCGGTCGTTCGCGCTCTCGAAAGGCTCCAGCCGCTGAATCTTCGAGCGAGAGCCCGGAAACCTCTTCTGCTCCAGAACTGGGTAACGAACAATCGAAGGGCGTGGAGAAACCGCCGTACATGGGTTCCGCCGAACGCCGCACCACGGACAACGAGCCAGAAGTCGGCTCCTCCGGTGGCGATTCGGGTAGCGACGACGATGCATTGCTCTTTTTTCCACGCGAACCCGAACGAGCGCACGAACCCGCGCCGCGCGCGGTTGAGGAAAAGCAACCGGAACCTCCCGTTGTACGGTATACCACTCCCAGCGCTCCGTTACCGCCACCGCCGCGCGTGCGCCCAGCACCCTCGGAACATCGCGGCAGCATCGAATCGGAGTTGGCCGCCGATCTCGCCGCCGCCGAGGTTGGTCCGGCAGGCGGAATCAGCGCCGCCACGCCGGAGTTTACCGACGACCTTCAGGAGCCGAATGAGTCCGAATCGCATTCGACCTCTTCCCGATCCTACAACCGTCCCTCGGAACAAGAGTGGGAGCCGCGCGAGCGACACGAAGGAGAACGTCCCCACGAACGGCATCGAGGACCACGCGAACGCGGACGGCGCGACGAGCGCGGACGCCAGCGCAATGGTCCGGGACGCGATCGGGATCGCGACCGCGACCGAGGGCGCAACGGTTCGCGGGATCGAGGCCGCGGCGGCAATTTCGGACGACCCAAGCCGCTCATCCAAGACATCTTCAAGCGCGGTCAAGAAGTGCTGGTGCAGGTCATCAAGGAAGGCATCGGTACCAAAGGACCGACGCTGAGTACCTACATCAGTATCGCCGGCCGCTATCTCGTATTGATGCCGGGGCTAAACCGCGTCGGCGTGTCGCGCAAGATCGCCGACGACGAACAACGTCGCCGACTGCGGGAAATCTTCAACGAATTGAAACCGCCGCGCGGCCTCGGCTTCATCATCCGTACCGCCGGCATCGACAAGAATAAGAAAGAACTGCAACGCGATCTGCTCTATCTCTCGCGCCTGTGGCAAGTCGTGGTGCGCCGCATTCGCAAGCTCAAGGCTCCGGTCGAAATCTATCAAGAGAGCGACATGATCACGCGGACCATCCGCGACACGTTCACGAACGATATCGACACGATCTTCGTGGACGAGCCAACGGCCTACGAACACGCGCACGAGTTCTTACAGATCGTCATGCCGCGCTACGCCAACCGCATCCAACTGTACGACGGCAAGGAGCCGCTGTTCCACAATTACGGCATTGAGGAAGAAATCGCCCGCATTCAACAGCGGAAGATCCCCTTGCCTCACGGCGGCTCCATCGTCATCGAGCAGACCGAGGCACTCGTGGCCATCGATGTCAACAGTGGCAACTTCCGCGCCGACAACAACGCCGAAGAGACCGCCTTCCAGATGAACCTGCAAGCGGCCAAGGAGATCGCCCGCCAACTCCGCCTGCGCGATCTCGGCGGCGTCATCGTCAACGATTTCATCGACATGCGCGACGAGAAGCATCGCCGTGCCGTCGAGAAAGCCATGCGCGACGCCGTCAAGCGCGACCGAGCGCGGACAAAGATTCTCAAAATATCCGCTTTCGGCCTCATCGAAATGACGCGCCAGCGCATCCGCCCCTCGTTGAAACGCAGCATCTATCAGGATTGTTCCTATTGCCACGGCATGGCTCAGGTGAAAACGTGCGAGAGCATGAGCATCGATGTCATGCGCTTGCTGCAATTGGCCGCCCACCGCGAACACGTCCACCACGTCGAAATCCGCGTCGCCGACGATGTGGCCAACTATTTGCTCAACAAAAAACGAGGAGAGATTGCCCGGCTCGAACAAGCGGGCAGCATCCTGGTACAGATCCGAGGGACGTTGGGCGCGCCTCCGGAGACGCTCGAGTTTCTCTGCTACGATAACAACAACAACGAGGTGAAGCTGTTCCCGAGCGAAGTACCCATCCGCCCGCGTCGTTGAGCCGTATACATTGGGGCAAGGGGCCGTCGCCGCCTCTTGCCCCCGCCGTGCCGAGACTTACGATGTCACGGACAAATCCATCCTAGACTCCCTCCTGTAATCTAGCGATTACCCTAGTGTGAAAGTGAATCACTTGGGAAGCGGGGTTGCATCGGCGCTCCGAGTGCGATCGCATGGGGCGCTTACGCAACCTCGCTCGCCAAAAGCGGTCTTGCGGCGGCTGGAAAACGACGATTATCGACACGCGGACGGCGAACGTATACGATAATGGATTATGACGGTACAAACCTTCCGCGACTTGCTGGCGCAACGTCCCTTCAGACCCTTCCGGCTCGTGATGTCGAGCGGGCGGTCCTACGAGGTCCGTCATCCGGAGATGGCGTGGTTGACTCGAACGGACCTTCTCGTCGGCGTCGGAGAGACGGACGAGGGCGTTCCGGCGGAATTTCGCATCTGCTCTCTACTCCATATTACTTCCATCGAGCCGATAGCGACCGCATCGTCCGGTACGCCGCCGGCGGTGAACTCCTGAATTTGGGAGAGACCGGCTTTTCTCCCGCCCGAAATGTCAGCCCGACTCTTTAGGGAACCATTATGCAGACGGTGCAATTTCAGTGTGGACATTGCGGCAAACTCATGGGCGTCGGCAGCGATCATCTCGGACAACAAGTGCGCTGTCCGCACTGCCAGCAAATCGTTGTCGCGCCGCCCGCCACCGAACCGCCGACTCCGACCGAGGCCTTCCACCCTCGTCCTGCCAACGAACACGAAGATATTTTTGCCCCCAACGACGGCGGAGACGATCTTTTTGGACGCGGGGAGACGCCGCGCATCGAAATCCCTCGGCAACCGGCTGACGTCAACCCCTTTCAGAACCATTCTCCGCCACAGCCGATCGAATCGACGATGCCCTATGTGCCGCCCCAAACGACGAGTCCCTCGCTACCGTTTGCACCGAATAACGATGACGACGGGGAGGCGACGGCGCGAACGGGACCGACACCTTCGTGGATGACCGATGCCGCCACCGATGCGCATTCTCCCGCCCTTGAAGCGCCGTCATCCGCCGTCGAATCGTCGTCCGCCCTCGCGCGATCGCCGCGCCGGAAGGAGCCGAAAGCGCCTTGGTTTCTACTCCTCGTCTTCATCCCGCTGGTGCTGTACTCTGTCGTGATAACGGCCTTCGCGCTGACGGCGTATTGGAAGATGCAAAACCTGGAGGAACAACGACGCAGTCCCTTCGAGATGATGCCCGACGAGGGGGACAAACCCGGCGTGCAGAAGAAGAAGCAAGTGAGCCTGTTCGACTACAACCAAAAGATGCCCACTCTGCCCCTTCCGGAATCTCTGTGTACCTCGTTGAACAACCCTTTGCGGATCGGCGATGTACAGATCACTCCCAAACGTGTCGCGCGCGAACGAGTGCGATTGGCCGTCGAAGGCGCGGCGAATCTGGAAAAGTGTCGCGGCGACTCGTTGGTTTTGTATTTGGACCTGAAAAATCTATCGACCGAATACGCCCTCGCCCCCTTGGACAATTACTTCGACCGCTCGTGGCATTCCGGCGCTCGGCCTCCGTTCACGCTCTTGGAAGTGGGTGACAAGTATCGCTGCTACGGCGGGCCGGCCGACTGGTATCCGCGCGGCGACACCTCGAATCGGCGCGAGTGGGTGGTGGGCCGCAAGAACGAGCCGGACGTTCTGCAACCGGGCGAATCGGGCGAATTTTTCGTCTGCACCAACGGCAACGATCCGGAAGCGGTCAAGGCGCTGTTCGGCAGCGGCGGTCGGTCGGCCTATCGCGGATCGTATCTGTGGCGCGTCCGCGTTCGCCGTGGATTGGTGAGTTTCCAAGACAAAATCTACTCCGCCACCGCCGTCGTTGGCGTTCACTTCAACGACACCGACATCGGCAAATCCCCTCCCGAAGTCCATTAACCCGCCCTCGGTCCTCGCCGTCTCAGCGCGAATTCGGTCCTCGCCCACTCCGGGTATCGCATCGACAACGGAAAATATGTTCTTCTGTCTGGTCGTTGGCAGGGCTGGGTTCTAAATTGGTGGAGAAAAGTTGTATTGCAGTCGAGAAAGTGGGATTGCCAAGCCGTTCGGAGCGACCTATATTCAAACTTTAGGGATCGGTGTAACGCTTTCCTCGTTCGATGTTCTCGATCGGCCCCGTGGTGATCGCCCTACCCTCCCTCAACGCCGAGTGGATCCGCGAAGCACAATCGCCCCCGTACCGATGAAGTGTCGAACCATGTTTTACGATGCCTTTGAGTCCCATTTGTTACAGGAGTAAGAGCCATCCGGAAACGGTTGGCCGCGACGATTCCATGAAACTCACACGCGCAGCCAGTTATGCCCTCCATGCCGTCGTTCACATGGCGCAGATGAAGACGCCCACGGTCGCCGTGGCGTCCCACGACATCGCCGCCGAACGAGGCATCCCCGAACGATTCCTGCTCAAGGTGCTAAAACCGCTCGTCTCCGAACGTATCTTGATGTCCGTCAAGGGACCGCACGGCGGTTATCGGCTGGCCCGGTCGCCCAACGATATTACCCTATTGGAGATCGTCGAAGCGGTCGATGGCCCTCTCCGCGGTTACGCTCCCGATCGTCCGACGGAGAAAGACAAGGATCACACCCCGGCGCAGGTGAAAAAGTTCAACCAGACCTGGAATTCGCTCCATCCCAAGCTCGAGCAGGTCTGCGGCCAGACCGCCGATCAGACTCGAAAGAGTCTGGAAAAGATCAAGATCTCCGATCTCGTCGCGCGCCCGGCCAAGTGATTTGCCGCGAGGTTTTCCGTTTTCGGGTTTCTACCTCTTCTCGACGAAACTGAAATCCGAAAACGGAGATCGCAATGCCATGCCTATTCGCATCGCCAATATCCGTCTTGGTATCGACGAACCCGAAGCTGAGTTGCTGGAGCGTATAACTCGGTTACTCGGCCTGTCTCCTTCCACGCCGCTGCTCTGGCGCATCCTCCGCAAATCGCTCGATGCCCGACGCAAAGAGACGCTGTGTTTCGTCTATCACCTCGAAGTTACCCTGGAAGAGGACGAAGCCCGCGTCGTCTCCCACGCTCAGCGCCGCGCCCGCCCGCCGTTGCGCGTCGAAAGGTATGCCGAGGAACCGTTCGTTCCACCATCGCCGGGCGTTCGTCCGTTGGAACATCGGCCCGTCGTCATCGGCTCGGGGCCGGCCGGATTGACGGCGGCCTACTTCTTGGCCGAACAGGGTTATCGGCCGCTCGTCTTGGAGCGAGGCCGCGCCGTGCGCCAACGCATCCACGATGTCCGCGCCTTCGACGCCGGCGGCCCCCTCGATGCGGAGAGCAACTATCTCTTCGGCGAGGGCGGAGCGGGGACCTTTAGCGATGGTAAATTGACCTATCGTAATTCCGGTCCCGATGTGCGCCGCGTCTTGCAACTGTTCGCCGACTGCAAAGGCAAACCATCGATCCTCTACGATGCCCGCCCGCATCTGGGAAGCAATCGCCTTCCCGCCGTGGTCAAAGCCCTGCGCCGCCGCATCGAAAGACTGGGTGGCGAAGTACGCTTCTCTTGTCGCGTCGAAGATCTCGACCTCGCCGATGGTAGACTGCGTGGATTAGCCACCTCGTCGGGTTATATTCCCGCAACCGTCGCCGTCTTGGCCATCGGCCACAGCGCCCGCGATACTTACCGGATGCTACTGGCCCGCGGCGTGCCGATGGTGCAAAAGCCGTTTCAAATGGGTGTGCGCGTCGAACATCCGCAGGAACTCGTCAACCGCCTCCAATATGGCCCGACGCCGCTCGAACATCGCCTCGGCGCGGCCAACTATTCGCTCGTCGCCAATGGTCCCAACGACCTGTTCACCTTCTGCATGTGCGCCGGCGGCTACATCATGCCCAGCGTCTCGGAACCCGGCGCATTTTGCACCAACGGCATGAGCCTATCGAAGCACGATTCCCCCTTCGCCAACAGCGGCCTCGTCGTCACCGTGCCGCCCGAACAGTTCGGCTCTTCCGACGTTCTCGCCGGCGTGCATTTGCAAGAGATCTACGAACGCCGTGCCTTCGAGATGGGACGAGGCGATTATCTCTGTCCGATCCAGCGCGTCGCCGACTTCCTCGCCGACCGCGTCACTTCCGACATTCCCGACAATAGCTATCCGCGCGGTGCCGTATCCGCTCGCCTTTCTGAATTAGTCCCACCGTTCCTCGTGGAAGCGCTGCGTCACGGCCTACCGATCATGGACCATCAATGGCGCGGCCGTTTCATCCCCGAAGGCACGCTCGTCGGTCCCGAAGCGCGCGGCAGCGCCCCAGTGCGCATCCTCCGCGACGAATCCACCCGCCAAACACCGGGCCTCGACGGCCTCTATCCCGTCGGCGAAGGCGCGGGCTACGCCGGCGGCATCGTCAGCGCCGCCGTCGACGGCCTCCGCTCCGCCAAGGCAATTGTCGCGCACTTCGCCCCGCTGGAAATAACTAGATGAGCATGTCAAAATGACATCTGTTGCAAAGAAGCGGCCTTCCCCCATTGCCAGGCCGAATGACAGCGCATTTTCGTCCCGCAACCACCAGATTCGATTCCTCCATGATACCCACAAACCCGTAAGCGCTGGCAATTACAGAGCCAATGACATAAAGTCTTATTCCGTAGCGACACGTTAAAAACTGTTTCAATAAATGGATTATCGCGCAGAGCAATCGAACATAATTCGAGATCGGATAGAGAGAGTCGAACGAGCCTGCCAAAAAGTCACCTTGCCAACTTTTTCTGAGGGTTGGCAAGGTGACTTTGGATTGCAACGTGTTTACCTACAATCACTTGCAATTTCGCCGCGAGTAACCCTGCCAACTTTTCGCAGGAGGGCACCTCGGCCCGGAGCCGGTTCTTCACACGCTCCATCTACGATGTGTCGCGTTTGTCTTCTCACGGCCCCAACCTATTGCGTGATGTGGCCAGGGGCAAGCGAAAAAATGAACTGACACAAATTTTCGGCCGTTAAGAGTCGGAGCGGTACCATCTCCGTCGAGAGCGAGTCTTCTGCCGAAGAGAATCGTCGGTATTCCTAAAGTCGTCGTTGGGCGAGCGGCGAGGGCATTGCCGGACTGGCGAAAGATGTCGGCATGTCGTGGAATCGTTTGTGGAGTTAACTGACTAAGCTTGGTTACAAGAAAGGAATCTAAGGCACCTGTTTGCTTCACATATCGCTTGCGCAAGTCGACTGACGCCGGACCCAGCGCCGAATGTCCAAAGCTTGGCAAAGGCGAGTTCGAACGAGGACCTCAGACCTTCCCAATAAAGTGGCGCTTACGGCAGCGGTACCGGGGCGAGTTTTGTATAATGACCGCCAATGACGAAAGAGGGGTCAGCAGAATGAGGTCATGTGATGACAGAAGGTTCCCCTGTGTTCCGGCTCTCCGTTTGGCAACAGGCGAATTCCCGCTGGAAAGTCGCGGTTAGTCATTCCGAGGTGGATCAAGAGCGGAACTTGATGGACCTTCTCCAACCTGGGGAGTTGTTGGAGGAGATTTATTCGTGGCATCCTGGAGAGGCCGATCCTCTGACGCCTCTGGATGGCGAGAGGGCAGACAAATTCCGCCGGATTTTGTTGGAGCCTTTCCGTATCGAACACCCAGCGCAGGAACGGGGAATGAGTCGCTTCCGCGAAGCTCTGGAGCAACTCGATCGGGACGTAGCCTCCTTGCCGAGTGATTGGTCGTCTACCCCTGAGCCTACTCCGTTTGACCTACCGACTGAGGAGTCGTCTCTTGACGCAAATGTTCCGCTCGCTCTTCGACTGCATCTGCGCTGGGTTCTGTCTACATTCGAGCATGTGCCCGGTGCTTCGGTACTGATCCTATGATGACGTTTTACCTTCATTCGCAGCTAGACATCGTCCCCAAACTCGCTCGAGTCTTTGGCCCCTCCGCGCCGTCGGGCGATTCACCTCTTAATCCACCTGCCCCGGTGCGGATTCAAGTCTGCGAGGAGGTGGCGTTCGGTGACGTTTGGTTAGACTTGGGCGAGATTCGATTGCAACCACTCCGGATTGCAAATCAAGCGACCAATCCCGATGCACTCGTGGAGCAGGCGGTTCGCACTGGCTATTACGAATGGGCATTGCCCCCATTCGAGAAGGTGTGGACAGATGCGATAGTTCTGGTGAAAAAGCGAAGGGGCGAGTTGAAGGGCGCAAAGCTGGACAAAGCTGGAAAAGCAGGAGGATCTGGCAGGTCTGAAGATTTGACTGAGGCCCAGAAAGACATCGTCCGACGCGGCCTGGAAGCCGTCCCAAGAATCGCGGTGCGATGTGGACTAGCGAATCCGATCTTCGATCCCGTTTGTGTGAGCGAAATGCCCTGGAACCGCCCCACGATCGTTGTCGTGGACACCACCGCTATCCAACAAGGAGCCCTTGACTTCCTCGTCCGTTACCTCGGTGGCGGTGCCCGCTTTCGTATACCTTCCGTCGTTCACATGGAACTGCAAACCCATGTAAACAATTATTTTGCCTACCGCCGAAAAGGGACGACCAATCCACAATTGGCTCTCTCGGCGCGCGTTGCAGGCCCGGGGGGCCAGTGGGTACTGCTCCGTCTTGCACTGTCGTCCTCAGCGGGACTCGAACGACCGCGGATCATCGCAGATCCACTGCGCGGCATTGTCTCTCTTGATCCAGATACCGAGGATAAAAATCTCGGCATCGAAAAATTGAACCGAAGCTACGCAGATCGTCTCATACTCGAAACCGCTCTCCATCACCAAGACCAATTGCCGTACAGCCATACTGTCACCCTTCTCACCGGGGACGAAGGACTTGCGCGAATGAGCCTGGCTGAAGGGCTTCGGCCTTTGTTCTTCCGTGCTATCGTTCCACCTTATCTATTCGGGGAAACGCTCTCTGGCGTCCACTTTCGGCCATTTGTGGGGGGAGTCGGGGTAGGACGACTAGCATGCACCTCCCTCCCGGCCCTGTTGTGGGAATTTGCGGCTGTCTTTGGGCGAGCTAGGCTCCTTCGTCACGATGGCGAGACGTTTGTCGAAATTCGCGCGGTTGGAGAGGAATTAAACTGGCACCCTTCGCACTGCAGCAATGATCTTTTATGGGCCTCTACGAACTTATCTGCCTCTACCAGTGTCCAGGTTACGAAGGCAGCAGAAGAGGGTGACGAACCCGTGAGCGGCGTATCCGCCGGACAGCGGGTCGGCTTCGCTCGGATCACTCTCTCTTCCTTGATCGATCTTCTCCAGGAACTTGCTCTGAAAGCTCAAGTGAGGGATGAGGTCGGCCGGACTCGTCTTGCTGACCTTTCCGAAGGTAGGTACAAGGAGTTTCGACGGTTCCTAATATCGGCGGGTTTCGCCGAAGAGGCACCTGGGGCGCTACGCATCACTTCGGCAGGAAGAGAGTTGCATACGGCTTTCCAAACGCTTGATTCCGCGGCTATTGCCCGGCTCCTCGAACGCGCTCCATCTTACCGGACCTTTCGGGACGCTCTATCTAAAGCCGGACACTTGCCTGCGGAGAACGAGATCGTTCCAAGGTCGGCGTTCGCCGCTTACTGTGATCTCGCGGAAGTCGCTCGAGATGGGGTGCGGATCGGTGGCGAGGGTGTCTTTTTGACGGCATCCCATCCATCCACGCGCGAATTCAGTCAAGTCGCCCTCGGTACCTACGAGCGACTACGTAGCAGCGATTCAGACCTCGTTCTCACGGGCGCATGGCTGGAAGCTCTCGCAAAGGAGGGCCATTTGCATCCCCTCGTCGCGAGAGAATTACTAAACGCGGCGAGAACGGAAAAACTGCTTGAGTTGACAACCGAGGGTTCAACCCCAGACACGAGCCATGAGCGGCATCAGTTCACCGACATTGAACTAAGCAATCGAATCCCGACGGTGGTGCGCATCTCTCTATACGATGGGAGTTTTCTGGTTCCTGGTCGTGCCAGCGTTTTCATCCGCCTGAAGGAGGGAAAGTCATGAGCTTGCGCGATCTACTTGCCCAGATGGGGGCAGAGACGGGCCGCGACCGCGGCCGAATGCGACACCTCTTCCAGAAATATGGGGTGACGACTAATCCGTTCCCTTCTTCAAACGAATCACGAGATCTGCCGCACCTAGAAGGCGAAGTCGATCGCCAGATCGCGGAGCGAGTACGGGTCTTTCAAACTACTCCGCACCGCTCTCAAGTTATTCTTATTCAGGGCACCCAGGGAGTAGGAAAGACAAATCTACTGGATTGGTATGAAAAACAATTTGAAGAGCTTCTCAGTGAAGAGGACGGCTATACCTTGATCCGCTACTATCCGGACCCAGACCCGTCATTTGACCTTATCTTGCATAGGATCTTTGACGATCTACAGCAAAACCAGTTGTTGGAGGCACTAGGAAATTCCCTATCGCAGCTGGGAGAGGATGAGTTCACCGAGGTAATTCAAACAGTCGAGCACGCCGACTTTCGGGCGCTGCTTCGATGCCTTCGCGCCGCTGCAGAGTCTGGGAAAGCATTGTTATCTGAAACCGGCATCTTGGCGGTAGAATGGATGGTAGGGATGAGGCTGTTGAGACGGCATCGTGATGCACTGGGTGTCCGGATGCGGCTAGACACGCTCGAAGGAAAAACACGTGTTCTGCGCGACCTCGTCAAGGTTACGGGGAAGTTGAATCTGCTCCACGGGATCTTCTTGTTATTAGACGAGTTGGAGAAACTGGATCAAACTGTGTCCAAGGTAGCCGTGACGCGCTTCCTGTTGGCTGTTCGCGCGCTTATCGACGCGCTGCCACACAATTTGTTTCTGATGCTGGCTATGACTCCTTCCGCACGGGATAGGTATTTCAGTTTCGTCCCGGCTCTCGCGGCGCGGCTGCAAATTCGCCTCCGACTCGAACCTATTCGGGATGAGGAAGAAGCGATAAGTTTGTACGATCTCTACTTGACCCATGCTCGCAACAAGGCGCGCTCAGAAGGAGAGCTTGAAAGTTGGACTCCTGGGGACGACCCAATTCTGACCGAGCAAGAGGTCGAACAGGTCTTTCAGAAACTGAGGCGCGATGCAGAGCGCTTTGCAATTGCCGGGGTTACGCAGCGCCAGTTCCTCCACCATATCCATCTTAAGGCTGAAGAGAAGTTGTCTCCGGGGAAAGGATAAAACCGTTTCAGGAGATCACTACAATCCGGGGGTTCTGAGAGGGGGAAGGGCAAGTCCTGCAAACGCGCTGGGACGATTTGCGCGCTCAGTTGCATGGCATTGTGATTCCTCCAAGCGCAAGGATCGATGAACCAGAATATAAGGCGTACATGGAGGAAATCACCAAAGCGGCTCCGAACTTCTCGCCAACAGAGCGAGACAATTGTTCGAGGTGATTCCCCGCGATTCTTGCATCGGTCCCGAAGCGCGCGGCAGCGCTCCGGTGCGTATCCTCCGCGACGAATCCACCCGTCAAACACCAGGCCTCGATGGCCTCTATCCCGTTGGCGAAGGCGCGGGCTACGCGGGCGGCATCGTCAGCGCCGCCGTCGACGGCCTCCGCTCGGCCAAATCCATCGTCTCCCACTTTGCCCGTTTTGAAGTGGGAAGATGACGATCGCGCAACAAACCCTCCGGCAAAAAACTACCGACAAACAGTTCCCACATCTCTTGACGTTCGTGGCGACTTGTCGGCATTATGCAGGGTAGGTTCCCTAACGCTGACCGCTCTGAGTCGAAGAGCGAAGGGGATAGGAAAAACGGAGAAAGGAGGAAAATCGTGATACGCATTTCCATCGTCGTGTGCTGTCTCGCGCTGGGTGCTGCCGTCGGCGCTTTCTTCGCGGGGCCGCTGTTGCAAGGGCAAGCTCCGGTCGCTCCGGCCATACCCAACGAGTTGACCTCGTACCGCGACATCGTCAAGAAAGTGCTACCCGCCGTGGTCAGCATCGACTCGCGCGGTCGCGGTGCGGCGCAGGAACGCCGCCGCATGCGTCCCCAGTTCGACGGGCAGATACCGGAAGAATTCCGTCGCTTTTTTGATTTCGGCGACGAAGGCGATGCGCCCGAGCCACGCGGCGGCTTTGGCTCCGGCTTCCTCGTCGATGCCAAGGGGGTAATACTTACCAATCACCACGTCGTCGATGGGGCCGCTCAGGTCGTGGTGCAGTTGAGCGATGGCCGCAAGTTCACCTCGAAGGATGTCAAAAGCGACGAGAAGACTGACCTGGCCATCGTCCGCATCGAAGCGCTCGCGCCACTGCCCTTCCTAGAACTGGGCGACAGCACGGCCATGCAGATCGGCGATCGCGTTCTGGCCGTCGGATCGCCGTTCGGCCTGACTGGGACGGTGACGCACGGCATCATTAGCGCCAAAGGGCGCAGTCTGCAATTGAATATGTACGAGGATTTCTTGCAGACCGACGCGGCCATCAATCCCGGCAACAGCGGCGGCCCGCTGGTGAGCCTGGACGGTAAAGTGATCGGCATCAACGCCGCGATCAAGAGCCGCAGCGGCGGCTGGCAGGGCGTCGGCCTGGCCATTTCCAGCGACATCGTCAAGAACGTCATGCCGCAACTGCTCAAGGACGGCGTGGTTCGCCGCGGCTACCTCGGCGTGCAGGTAAAGGATATTACGGAGCCGGACTTGGCCTCGCGCCTCGGCCTCAAGCAGGGAGAACCGGGCGTGATGGTAACGCGCGTTTTCGAGGACACGCCGGGAGAAAGAGCGGGCCTCAAGGATGGCGATGTTCTCACGTCGCTTGACGGCAAGCCCATTCACGACGGCCACGAATTACAAATCCTGGTCGCGCGCCTGCCGGTCGGCAAAACGGTCGAGGTGAACGCTTTGCGCGACGGTCAAGCGAAGCGCTTCCAGGTGAAGATCGAAGAGCAGCCGCGCCGCTTCGGCACGACGCGCGTTCCAACCCCCCGCCGCATCGAGCGCGATCCGGACGCCGTGAGCATCGATAAGATCGGCGTGGAAGCGGTCGATCTGACTCCGGAGATCGTCGACCGGCTCGGCTTCAAAGAGCAGAAACGCGGCGCGGTTCTGTCCCGCATCCACGACGGTCTGGCGGCCGACGCGGGTCTGCGGGCGGGAACCCTGGTCACCAAGGTCGATCGAAAGACCATCCACTCGGCCAAGGAGCTGCGCGACGCCCTCGCCGACGCCTCGCTCGAAAAGGGCGTGCTGCTGCAAGTCGAGACGCCCCAAGGCGGTGCCAACTATGTCCTGTTGAAGGCACCGCAGAGCGGCAAACCGTAGTATTACAGGGCAAGGATTGCGGCGAGTAAGGGATCAAGCCCTCTGCACGCCGCAATCTGATTTGTGATTGGAGTATGTGAACTGATATTCTGACACGAGTCTTCAACTCGCTTCAGAATCGTTTTTCGTCGATCATGAGCAGGAGTAGTAGGATTCCAGAGGCCACTGCACCTTTTCTCGTGACGATGATATTGTAACAAAGAATTCAGATAATCGGTATGTAAGACACAATCGAATTGAGTGTGAGCAGCTGCGACATCGGCACTTCATCGAGAATTCCACATGATACAATTCAACTGTTCTGTTTGTCAGAGACATCTTAAGGCACCAGATGAAGGAGCTGGCAGGGAATCAAAATGTCCGAGTTGTGGGAAACGACTGCTAATTCCGCGCGTTGTTCAGAATCGGCCCCAGGATGCTATCGATGAGAACAGCAATTCATTTGTTTTGGATGGAATTCCGAATCTAAGAGTAGTTGAACTACCTGCTGAAGAGTCGATAGACGATTTAACGCGAAAAGCATCTCAAGAGTCCCTGAATAGTAATGCGGATGAAGATAATCATATTGACTATGATACTGCGGATTATAAATACACCCTGAAAAATCGCCCCGAATCGAAACAGATCATTCTTGCGTTTGGTTTTGCTTTTATAGCCCTACTGATTTTATTCATTATATATATTTATGCAATTGTCTATACGCATAATAGTCAAGAGGAAATGACTCAAAGAATCCTATCAGTTCTTTTACTATTCATTGTCTGTTTAGCAGTAGCCTTTGCCGCAATTGCCTTCTCTGGAACTATCGCCAGTTGTCCAAATTGTAGAAACTGGTGGGCAAGACGTTTGCTTAGTAAAGAATTGATTAAACAAAACTATGCTTTTAAGACCATAACTCGTTACGACTCGCATAAAGGAAGGTTTTCAGGCAGCACTCAAGATGGTAAGAGCTTTTCTGGGGACACAAATAACACGACGGCCAGGCAACAACAAGTTATTGTGCTTAGGAGGACTTTCCGAAACAATTTTGCGTGCAAATTCTGTAATCATAGGTGGTCATCTGTGACTACGGAAGATTCTGAAGATTTTGATGTAGAGGGATGAACGACTTCGATTTATTTGAGAATTTTGTGAGCAGAATCTGCGTTTTTGAAAAAATGACTTGAATGGTCGTCTGTCTCATCCTACGGGACCATACCGCCGGTTAGGGATGGCGTAAGCCCCACGATGCGAACCATCGTGGACTTACGCCCCCGCTGGTCTGAAGCAACTCGGCGGCATTCGGGAGCGAAAAAGCGAAAGGAAAAGAGGACGCAGCTCGTTTTCCTTAATGGAGAAAGAAAAGAGAGGGAAAGAATAGAGGATGCAGACTGCCCGACCCCACTTGGTTGCCTCGGCTGGCAGCAGCAAATGGTGATCCGCCAGTGGCTGAGCCATACCCTCCAACCGCTGGGCCGACCCAAGAAAGGCTTGCCTCCAGCGTAACCTTCTCCCTAAAAAAACGAACTGCGTCCTCTTTTCTTGTCCGGACTGGTAATTCCATCGGCCGTTGGATAGAGTGTTCCTATTGCGCTGTTCCGAACTCTCCCAATCTCCCTAGGAGCCAGCGATGAATACGCCTTCGCCTTCGCCTACCCCGGCCATCACTTCGGAAGTAGTTCTGCTAGCCAATCGCTATCAATTGCTCGACAAACTCGGTGAGGGTGGCATGGGAATCGTCTTCCGTGCCCGCGATACCACGCTCGATCGCCTGGTTGCCGTCAAGATATTGCCGGCAGGAAAACTACAAGATGCCGAGGCCATCGCTCGTTTTCGCCGAGAGTCGCTGGCTCTGGCCAAGATGTCGCATCCGCACATCATCCCAGCGCACGACAGCGGCCAAGACGGCGAAAAACACTTTCTCGTCATGGCCTTGGTCGAAGGTCATAGTTTGAGTGCGGAGTTGTCTCAGAAGGGACGTATCCCACCGACGCACGCAGCCGATTACGTTCGTCAGGCGGCACTGGCGCTGCAATACGCCCATCGCCTCGGTTTGATTCATCGCGATGTCAAACCGTCGAATCTTCTGCTGTCCGCGGGCGGACACGTCCTTCTTCTCGATCTCGGCCTGGCTAGGTTCCTTCAGGATCAAATCGGCGAGGACGAACTGACCCGGTCGGGCATCGGCATGGGCACGCCCGACTACTGCTCTCCCGAACAATTCCGCGACGCCCACAAGGCCGACGCCCGCAGCGACATCTACAGTTTGGGATGTACCCTTTATCACTTGATCGCCGGTAAGCCGCCCTTTCCAGGATCGTCGATTTCCGAAAAAGCCCGCGCGCACGAAAGTCAGGATCCTCCACCTATTGCCGAGGTCTGCCCCGACATACCCGGCGGCTTGATCTTGGCGCTGTCTCGCATGTTGGCGAAGCGTCCCGCAGATCGCTTTGCCGACATGGCCGAAGTAGCCGAGGCCTTGGCACCGTATGTTGCCGGTTCGTCGGAGTCGTTGCGCGAGTTTCGAACCACCGTAAGCTGGAACGGCGGCCAATTGGAGTTAACGAATCGTTCTCGGCGCGGGCGACGAGCTTTACTGTGGATTGTCGCCGCCACGATGCTGTTGACCCTCGGCTCTTTAGTCGGATTGAACGTTTTCTTGATGCACGACAGGAGAACCTCGCTTACGGGAAGCGCAAACGAATCGAAACATGGTATCGAACGCGACAACTTTCCCGCGCAACCTCCCGTTGCGTTGGATGACACGAATGTGCTAACGGTGTCCAAGAATGTGAACGAGGGCGGTCAATTTAGGAGCCTTGCCGAAGCGGTGGCCGCCGTCCGCCATCCCAATGCGATCGTTCGCGTGTTGGATGACGCTCAGTATGCCGATCCGTTAGTCATTCACGACCCCGCTACCCAAGCAGGACTTACGGTTGAGGCACCCAGGCGAGCCTCGCTTGTTCCCGATTCTCCCAGCGGGGCAGTCGTGTCGATTGAGCGGGTTCCGCGCGTGACGATTCGAGGGCTTAGGATTCACCCGGAAAAGGCGTTGGCCGGGATCGAGATTGCGGGAGCTTGCCCGGGAGTCATCCTCGAAGATCTGGAAATCGTCTCGGGGATGGTGAATGAGACCTCGGCCGTAGGCATAACGATGAAGCACCTGGAACTGAAGCCCGAAGACGCTCCCGCAATCGTCCAGGATTGCACCGTCCTCGGCTGCAAAGACGGCATCCAGGTCGCCGGCGTGGAGACGGGAACAAATCGGGCCTCGCCAAGCAATCGTGTCGTGCTGGTCCGCAATCACTTGGACAAAGTCGAACGAGGCATCGTGCTGGCCGGGAGACTGAACGAAATCCACGTTCTTGCCAATCGTCTCTCCGGTTGCAAACGGGGCGGGATTTGCCTCAGTAACTTGCTGGAAGGATCGAGTTCCATTCTCGTGGCGAACAATTCGATTGGGAGTCCCCACGATTGTATTCAGATTCAGGGACCGATTGCTCTCGCTCGGAACGTCGCCATCCGCAACAATTATTTGCTCGCCGAGGTTGCTCCGGATATTTCAGTCGATGAGGCCGCTCGAAAGGCAGTGGCTTCATGGCAAGTCGATTCCAATGCGCGGCCGATTTATTCCGACCGTGCCGACAGTGGGTCGGCACTGCTACCACCGACTCGCGATCTGACGGGCAAAGAGCTTGGCTCACCGAAAGAAGCCCTCAAGTCCGGCGATTTTCTTCCTCCAAAAACCAAATCGGCGTTGGCCCAATCCGGCGCGGGCGTGGAAGATCCAACGCTGCCGACTTACATCGGTGCCGTTCCGTCGCAGGGCGCGATGCCTTGGGACTGGGATCGCGCCAGACGCATGCCCCGAAGCGCTCGTCTACTCACAGTGTCGCAGCAAGAAAGCGAAGGCGGAAAGTATCGCACGATAAACGACGCGCTCAAAGAAGCTCGTCCGTGGGACACCGTTCGCGTAGTCGATGATGCCGAGTACGAAGAGTGCCTGTCTTTGAATGACAAAGCGAAATTTGAGGGGGTGACGATCGATGCGCCCAAACGGGCTAAGCTGGTAATGAGGCGAGGCGATCTCTACTCCATCGACCTAACGGACGTTCCTCATCTAGCCCTTCGTGGATTTCGATTTGAAGATCTCGCTAAATCAGTTAACCCCGGCCGAGCGTTCGTCAACGTATCGGGGAATGTCGCCGGTACCGTGTTGGCCGACTTGGACATCAACACGCAAACCTATCCCGTGGGGATCGTCTTGAAGCAAATCGATGCGGCCGTCGAACCGCTGGTTGTAACGCGATGCTCGGTCCAAACCTATAACGACTGTATCACGATTTCGGGCAATCCTTCCATCGGTCAGTGCCGCGGAATTCGTCTGTCCGAAAATCGCGTTCGCGCGACGGGCGATGGTACGCGAGGGATTTTGCTGCGAGGGTGGTTGGAAGACGTGCAAGTCGCGGGAAATTTGGTACTCGGTTGCAGCACCGTGGGGATGCAAATCGAAGAACCCTCTCCCTCGCTTCGTCGCGTGCTGTTGGCCAACAACACAATGGGAAACTGCAAGATAATGGGCTTCCGTCTCTTCGAATACAGTATGGCCAAGCAACACGCCGAGGGACAAGTGAAGATCGCCAACAATTTGTTTTTCGGCAGCAGTTATGACGATGCCGCTTATTTTATCGCCGAGAAGGATGGTCAGCTACCGGGAAACATGGAGAATCTGCTAGCAACTTGGTCCTTCCGAGGCAACGCCCGCGATATGTCGGGTACCGAGGCATCCCTACAAATTCCCATGTCGAAGTCGGATCGAATGCTGGGTAAGGCAGACTTGCTCTCCACGAAAGGGGAGAACCCCGAACGGATTCGTCCTGCTCAAAGTTCTCCTCTGGCCGTCTTCGGGGTCGGTGGTGGAGTTGGATTGCCGGCCTACGTTGGCGCAATGCCTCCGGAAGGTGTGGCTTTGTGGGATTGGGATCGCACCTGGCGAACGCGAACGTCGGCCAAAGTGGAAAGAATCTCGCATTGAAAACCGTCGCCTCATTCCCAGCTGCGACGGTTCCTTCCTTCGTTCGTCTCAAGGCTTGTCATTGCCCCTCTCGCCTCAAACTCTCTCCTCTCAAGGACCGAAGGTGAGGGGCATATCGGAGCGTATCTCCGAACGGCGTCCGACCGCGTGTGAAGATCGTTGGTCTCTGGCATCATTCTTCTCGTGCGACGGAATCGACTATCCGTTTGCGCACCGCTGCCGTACACTGGAGCGCATGAAACCTCCGTCTTCTTCGCCGTCGTCGAGTCTGGTGCGCGGCTTGGGGCCTTTGATGGCGACGGCTCTCGTCGTCGGTACGGTCATAGGCTCCGGCGTGTTCAAAAAGCCGGCCAAGATCGCCGAGGATATTTCGCACTTCGGCTTGGTCGCACTCCTGTGGATTGTCGGCGGCGCGCTGGTTCTGGTGGGCGCGTTGGCCTATGCCGAGGTGACGGTGTTGCTGCCGCGCGCCGGCGGCAACTACGTCTTTCTGCGCGAGGCGTATGGCCGATTGGCCGGTTTCCTGTGGGGCTGGGTCGATTTCTGCATCATTCGCTCGGCTTCGCTGGCCGCCCTCGCCACCATTTTCACCGAATCGTTGCACGACATCGTTCGCAATGAAGCGTTTCAGCGCGCGGTTGGGTTGCCTTCCGGCACGCATCTCGGTTTCTGGCCGCAGCGTCTCGTCACGGTGTCGATCTTGGCGGTCCTGGCATGGGTGAACGTACGCGGCGTTCGATGGGGCGGCATCGTGCAGTTGGTCATCACTCTCGTCAAAGTCGGCTCCTTGTTGGCCATCGCGGTGCTGCCGTTCGCGGTTCTCGCCGGTTGGATGTCGTCGCCGACTCGACCCAATTTCGATCATTTGCATCCGGTATGGCCGGACGATTGGCGTTCGGTGTCGTTGGGCGGTCTCGGCTCCGCTTTTCTCGGCGTCCTGTGGGCGTATCACGGTTGGCAGAACCTCGCTCCCGTGGCCGAAGAGGTGCGACGGCCCCAACGCAATCTGCCCTTGGCACTGCTGGGCGGCGTCGCGCTCATCATCGCCTTATATCTCGGTGCGAACCTGGCCTACTCCCTGGTCGTGCCGCACAACGAGATGGCCAAGCTCGGCCAGACGACGGTGGCCACGGAGTTCAGTTTGCGCTTGCTGGGATCGCTGGGGGCGGCTGCGGCTTCGGCTGCGGTCATGGCCTCGGTCTTCGGCGCGCTCAACGGCAATCTCCTGGTCGGCCCGCGCCTCCTGTATGCGATGGGCGAAGACGGTTTGGCTCCGCGCCGCCTGCGAGAAGTTCATGCGCGCTATCGCACTCCCGCCCTGGCCATCGCCGTTCTCGCCGCATGGTCGAGCTTTCAGATTCTCACGGTGGCCTTTCTGACCTGGATCGGCGCGTTGGAAGAGAGCAAATCGCACTTCGATCGGCTGACCGATTTCGCCATGTTCGGCGCGGTCATTTTCGAGACGCTGGCCGTCGTGTCGATTTTCGTCTTCCGCCGTCGCTATCCCGATGCCGAACGTCCGTATCGCTGTCCCGGCTACCCGTTCGTCCCGGCTCTGTACGTCGTTCTCCCCGCGTTCGTGCTGGTCAATATGTTCGCCCATCAGAAGGTGGAGGCGTTGGCGGGGGTCGGATTCATCGTTCTGGGGGCGATCGTTTACGGCGTCTTGGGTTTGGGAAGGAAGCGGCCCATTGTCGAGGGCACGTGCGAAGCCGATCTCATGGGCAAGAAGACAAACGGACAGTAGCGATTCGATATATGACATAAAAGGGAGGCCGTCGTGCGTAACACCTGTTTATTCCTGCTCCTGTTCACCTCATCTTTATCCGCGGAAGAGCCAAAGCGGGCCGAGTGGAAGGCGGGCGTGGCCGTGAAGGTCATCACGCCGGATCGCCCCATGTGGATGTCCGGCTACGCCAGCCGCGACAAACCCGCCGAGGGCAAGCTGACCGAACTGTACGTCAAGGCGTTGGCCTTGGAAGATCCGCGCGGTCAACGGTTCGTCCTGCTCACCAGCGATCTCGTCGGCATTCCGCGTTCGTTGTCCGAGCCGGTCGCCGAAGCCGTCCGAAAGCGCACGGGGTTGCCGCGCGAACGGCTCATGCTCACCGTGTCGCACACGCACTGCGGCCCCGTACTCCGCGATTCGCTGCACACCATGTACGACATGCCGCCCGACGAAGCGAAGAAGATCGGTCCCTACACCGATAAGCTCCAGGAGACGATGATCGACGCCATCGTCCGCGCGCTCGATGATTTGAAGCCGGCCCGGCTCTCGTTCGGCAAGGGCACGGCGCGCTTCGCCGTCAATCGCCGCAAGCCGACCGACAAAGGCTTTATCAACTCTGCCTATCCGGAAGGTCCAGTCGATCATGCCGTGCCGGTGTTGCGCGTCGAGACGGCGGAGGGGAAACTGCGCGCCCTCGTTTTCGGCTACGCCTGTCACAATACGACGCTGTCGTTCTACCAATGGTGCGGCGATTACGCCGGCTTCGCTCAGAAACGGCTCGAAGACCGGCATCCCGGCGTCACGGCCTTCTTTTGGATGGGGTGCGGGGCGGACGCCAATCCTCTGCCGCGCGGCAAAGTGGAGTTGTGCCAGAAGTATGGCCGCGAGTTGGCCGACGCCGTCGAGGATGTCCTCGCCGTCCGCCCGACTCCCATCGTCGGCGCGGGGGCGGCTAAGTACGCCACGATTGCGCTACCCTTCGATGCGATACCGGGCCGCGAGAAATGGGAAGCGGATCGCCGCGACAAGACGTTCTCCGTGCGCAATCGCGCCGACAACTATTTGAAGCTCCTCGACTCCGGGAAAAAAATAGACAAAGAGTATCGCCATTATCCCGTACAAGTGTGGCAGCTCGGCGAGTTGACTTGGATCGCATTGGGAGGCGAAGTGGTAGTCGATTATTCGCTGCGCCTTCAGCGCGAACTCGGCCGCGATCGCCCCTTGTGGGTTGCCGGTTACGCCAACGATGTCATGGCCTATATCCCGTCGCGGCGCGTCCTGAAAGAAGGCGGCTACGAGGGCGATACGTCGATGATCGTGTATGGGATGCCGGCGAAATGGGGACCGGAGGTCGAGGAAAGGATCGTCGGCAAAGCGCGGGAACTGGCGCGGGAGGCGCGCGGCGGCACGAAGTGATTCGCGATGGCGTCTGGGGACTATTCCACCAGCCCGTAGATGCGTTCGCTGGCGACGGGTTGACTGCCGCTGGAGACATACACGGAACCGGATACGGAAACAGTGTCGGCGACGATTTGCCCTCCCATGACGTTGGCGGGGTTCTTACTGGACAGTGAGACGGCGGCATGGGGAGCATAAATGGTTCCGGCGAGGTTGACGCTGCCGTTTCCATTCAGACTCAAGGTCGGCCCCGGCGCGGTGGAAGTCCCAGCCTTTTGAAAGATACCGACGCCACGATAGGTGCCGCTGCTGGGTGGAATGAGGGCTACCTTCCCGGTACTGGACAAGTTGACGGTCGCGGTGGCACTGCTCCATTCGTTGAAAATCATCACCCCAGCCGTCTCGCCGGTGGCCGTTATCACGGAGCCGCCCATCAATACCTGCAACCCCGTGGTGCCTTCCAGATAGTAGATCCCCGGAGAACCATCGGTGTTGGCGTGCAGAATCACCGTGGCCGAGCCGGCGACGCGAATGCCGCCGGAGTAGATCCCCGGATAGAGGTTCGTTATGCCGCTGCTAACGAGGAGATTCGTGCCTTTCGTCGTCAATCCCAACGAGGTGGGATTGGGAACGGGTAGGAACCGCAACGGATCGGGGACCGTGGAGATCGTGTTGATCGTGGGAGAGGTACCGCCCAGGCCGTGGAGTTCCGAGAGAACGCTGCCCAATCCAGAGGACGCGCTCGCCGTCACGTTAAATTGGGATGCGGTGATTCCGTTGGAACCCGTCAGCGAAAGGATGGATGGGCTGCTGGAGTTGATCGTCACGCCGGCGCTCGTTTGGAGACTTCCCGACAGGGCGACCGCGACGGAGGGACCGAACGTGGTGTTCAGCGTGACGACGGAATTGTTCGATATCGGGGTGGTGCGACCGCGCGCGACGGCCCGCGCGACAACGGGTGTCGTTCCCGTGCCGAAAATACCGCCGAACAAGTGGCTGGCGTTGTACTGGACGATCACTTCGATATAGCCCGCTGGGAGCGGCAGGCCGACATTGGGACCGCCTTGATATTTCTGCGGAGACACACTCACGGTGACAACGGACTGGACGCCGTCGTTGGTGTAGCCGTTGGCGGAGGCCGTCGTCAAAGCGCTGGCCGACGCGGTGCCTTTGGGGTCGGTTCCTTGATTGGCGATATAGTTGGTGAAGAGATCGGCCGCGCCTGCTAGAGCCGCTGCGTCCGCGCCGGCCTGAACGTGACGCCGTGCTTCCATCAGCGTGCCGCCGTCGATGACCAAGGCCACCACCCCGGCCAAAGCCGATAGGCTCAGTACGGTTAACGGCAACACTCCGCCGCCGTGAGAGCGGTGGGAACCGCATCTGAGAGATCGCCTCATTTGTCTCTCTCCCAATCGAACCGTGCGAGATACCGCAACGAAGCCATCGTCCGAGGGCACTGTCGAGCGCATCGCAACCAATCGAAATCCCGGAACAAGCCTAGAGTACAACTTGCAGCGCGTCAAATGGGCGGAAGAAGCGTACGACGGCTTATTCGACAGCGAACGAACCCGCCTCGTGCTTTCTTCTTGATCCCCTGTTCTCGATCCTCTATCCTCAAATCCATTAGCCGCCGAAGTCGTTTTCACGTTTCACGAGGATCGCATGCGTTCCGCCACTCTCCGAGCCGTCTTCCTGCTCCTGCCTCTCGTCGCCTCAATCGCCGTGCTGCCAACCAATGCCGAGCCGAATGTCGCCTCTTCGCCGCACCGTTCGCCGGAGGAGGAACGCAAACTCTTTCGTCTGCCACCGGGTTTCGAGATTCAACTCGTCGCCGCCGAGCCGGACATTCACAAACCGCTCAATCTCGCGTTCGACGATCGCGGTCGATTGTGGGTGACGGATACCATCGAGTATCCGTTTCCGCCGCCGCCGGGCAAGAAATCGCGCGACAGCGTGAAGATCCTCGAAGACTTCGGCCCCGACGGACGCGCTCGCAAGATTACGACGTTCGCCGACGATCTCGTCATTCCCATCGGCGTACTACCCCTGCCGGCCGCGAAGCCGCAAGATGTCCTGGTTTTCAGCATCCCGTCGATTTATCGTCTCCGCGATAGCAAGGGCGGAAGACACGCCGATAGCCGCGAGGTGATGTATACCGAGTATGGCCGACGGGATACTCACGGCTTGACGGGGTCGTTCACCTGGGGATTCGACGGTTGGATTTACGCCGTTCACGGCTTCTCGAACGATTCGACGATCAAGGCCAAGGACGGCAGTTCGATTCACATGCAATCGGGCAATACCTATCGCATCAGGCCCGACGGCAGCCACATCGAGTATTTCACGCACGGACAGGTCAATCCCTATGGGATCGCCTTCGATCCGCTGGGCAACTTGTACTCCGCCGATTGCCATACCCAGCCGATCTATCAACTGTTGCGCGGCGGGTGGTATCCGAGCTTCGGCAAACCGCACGACGGCCTCGGCTTCGCCCCGGAGATGTACACCGGCTACACGGAATCCACCGCCGTGGCTGGCCTCGCCTACTACGCCGCCGATAACTATCCGCCCGACTGGCGCGACAGCGCCTACGTCGGCGATGTCGTCAGCCGCCGCGTCAATCGGTTTGCCATCGAATGGCACGGATCGAGTCCCAAAGGAATCCTCAAGCGATTCCTTGAGTCCGACGATCCGTGGTTCCGTCCCGTTCACGTTCAACTTGGCCCCGACGGCGCGTTGTATGTCGCCGATTTTTATAATCGCATTATCGGACATTATGAAGTGCCGTTGACCCATCCCGGACGGGATCGGGACAGCGGCCGCATCTGGCGCATCGTCTACAAAGGAGACAAGCCCGAAGCGCAAGCAAAGGGCGATGGCACACCCCACAAAGGAGACAAGCCCGAAGCGCAAGCAAAGGGCTATGGCACACCCGCTCCGCGCACCGATTGGACGACAGCGAGCGTGGCCGAGCTTATCGAGGATCTAGCCCATCCCAATTTAATGGTGCGCATGCACGCCACGAATCAACTCGCGGAACGCGGCAGCAAGGAGAGCCGGCAAGCACTGCGCGATTTGTTGGCGTCGGACAAACCGAATGCCTGGCAGTGGATTCATGGCCTGTGGGTTCTGGAGCGCGTCGGCGCTGAGGCCGAGGTGCTGTTGACGAAAGCGGCGAGGCATTCGGATCGCGGGGTGCGCGTGCATGTACAGCGTATTCTCAGCGAACGGCCCAAGCTGACACCACTGCAACACGATGTCGCCTTGTCGGGCTTGAAGGATGCCGATGCCAACGTTCAACGCGCCGCCGCCGACGCCCTTGGTCGACATCCCGATGCCGAGAAGAATCTGCGCCCTCTTCTCGAGTTGCGCCATGCCGTGCCGAAGGACGACACCCATTTGTTGTACGTCGTTCGCATGGCCCTGCGCGATCAATTGCGCAACGCTGACGGATGGAAACCGCTGAAGGACGAGGGGCTGAGCGAGCGCGATGCGCGCGCCATCGCCGATGTGTCGCTGGGCGTACCGAGTAAGGAATCCGCCGCCTTTTTGATGCACCACCTTCGCAAATACGACGAAAAAGAGGACGTACTGATGCGTATGGTGCAGCACATCGCCCGCTACGGCGACGAGTCGTCGACGACAGATCTCTTGGCATTCGCGCGCGACCACCAGCCCGAAGCGCAAGCGAGGGACCAACTCCATCAACTCGCTCTG
>JAJXWW010000147.1 GCA_021781415.1 Planctomycetota bacterium | reverse complement strand
GGGCAAGTCGGTCCCGATCTCAGCGGCATCGGTGCCAGCGCTCCCGTCGATTACCTCATCGACTCGCTCTTGCAGCCGAATAAGGCCATCAAGGAAAACTATCACTCGCTGCTCGTCACCACGAAAAAGGGACAGCAATACTCCGGAATCAAGATCCGCGAGACGAAAACCGAATTGGTCTTGCGCGGAGCGGAAGATCAAGACATCGCCATTCCAACCAAAGACATCGACGAGAAATCGCCCGGCGGTTCGCTGATGCCCGATGGCCTCACCGACACGCTGACGCGCGGCGAACTGGTCGATCTCGTGCGATTCCTCTCCGAGTTGGGCAAAGTCGGCCCCTACGCCATCGGTCCCCGTCGCATCGTCCGGCGTTGGCAAGCCCTGGAGCCGACGCGCGAAGCATGGTCGTTCCTGCGTCTGGGCGGCGGCTTGGCCACTCCTTTCAAAGATGAACGCGGTCTCCAATGGGGTTCGCTCTACAGCACCCTATCCGGCGAACTCCCGGTATCGGACGCCTATTCGTTCTCGTTGGGCAAGGGCAAACACGCCGTCTCACTGCTCCGCTGCCACCTCGAAGTCACCACCCCCGGCCCGTTCGTCGTCCGCCTCAACTCGACGAAGGGAGTCCGACTGTGGATCGACAGAGAACCCATCGCGGTCGAGGAATCGTTGGAGCTAAACCTGCCGGTCGGCATCCATACGCTGACTCTCGTGGTGGATCGCGACGAACGCGAACGGGGCTTGCGCTGCGAAGTGGAGGATAAGAATGGCTCTCCGGCGCGCGTGCGGATCGTGGGCGGAAAGTGAGGGCGACTCGATTTTGCTCGTGCAGCCTTAAATCCGCTCGTCGATCAGTACCGGCATCCAGCTGCCGCCGCGCGTCATCACTTGGTAATAGTGACTCGACGGCTCGCAAATCACATACACGCGCGGACGATCGCGCTCGTCGAGGGCGACCAGACCGCGAATGCCCTGACGGATACGATACCAAACGCCTTTATCCAAGCCCATCGTCGCCGGCACGACGACCGACTCGATCGCGCGATCGCTCCATCCGCCGTTTTGTACCGTGTCCAGCTGCGTCCAGGCCGTGCAGGGAAGATGCGCGCTCTCGCCGCGCCGATTGCCCCAACGTAGAATTTGCAGCCGTCCGTTGCGCCATACCGGCAGCAACCGATCCGCGTCGGCGAAAAGGAATTGTACCTCGCGCTCGCCGCCGCGATCGCAGACGCGCCGCTCCAACCCGTGTTGGACCATCAGTTCCACCGGCAATTCGCTCAACGCCAAAGCCATACCCGCAAGCATGATCGTCTCCATCGGTTAGCCGCGACGCGCCAGCGGAGCGCGGGAATGGTCTCGCGCTCCGCTGCGCGTCGCGGCTAACCGAACGCATTCGTTCAAAAACAAATCTTACCTCTTACATCGCAAATGTCGTAAGACTGCGCCTCGTCTCGATACACGTCGGCCAACGGTAGCGTGGCTCCGCTGCGCAGGGCGAAGCGACCGATTTCGGCGTTGACTTCGCGCTTGAGCTTGGCCACGGCTTCCACTCGTTCGGGAGGCGCATCGAACAGCCCCAACTGCACGAAGCCGGAACGCCGCAGCTGGCTGGCGGCGACGTGCATTCGGATCGCCGGGCGCTCCGCGCTCCACGCCCGCGCCAACGCCGAACGCGCCGCCTCCATCAATAAATCGAAGCGATCCGTATGCGCCGGCAACATCCTCCGCGCGAAGCCATCGCTGCCGTCCTTGTGCTGGATGTATACGCTCAACGCGCCCGTGCGGACCATGTGAAATTCCAACTCCTCGACGAGGCGTTCGACGTTGCGCGCCAGCCAAGCGTAGAGGCGCTCCGGCTGCCCGACCGTTCCGCCGAGACTGCCGCCGCGAGACAGCATCTTGTGCGGTGGACGTTCGGTGTAAAACGGCAATACCGCTTCGCCGTTCAACTCGTACCACAACGCCTCGCCGGTAATGGTCAGCAGGCGGCGCACCAGAAGGCGATCCGCCCGCGCCAGATCGAGACAACTGCGGATGCCGTGCGGTTCCAAGCGGGCGGCGCGGCGCGAAGCGATGCCGCTTACCTCCGTGACCTCCAACCGCTCCAACAAGGCCACCTCGGCGGCGCGATCGAGCAGGGCCAGCGCGCCGAACGGTTTGGCCGTGTCGGAGACGAGTTTCGCCAACGTCTTCGTCCGCGCGATGCCGACCGTGACCGGCACGCCGACCTCGCGCAACATGGCATCGCGCATCCGCTCGGCCATCTCCCGCAAGTTGATGCCAGCGGAAACCTCGAAGAAGAATTCGTCGATGGAGTAATACTCGACGCGCGGCGAAAAGGCGCGGACGACATCGAGCATGCGCCGGCTGAGGACTTCGTACCAACGGAAATCGCGTTTGACGTAAACGCCTTGCGGACAGAGGCGCAGGGCATCCCAAATGGGCATGCCGGTTTTGACGCCGGCGTGCTTCATCTCGTAGCTCTTGGCAATGACGCACGCGCCCTGATTGCCCAGCACGCCGACGGCCTTGCCGTGCAGAAAGTGATCGCGTACCCGCTCCGCCGAAACGTAGAAACAATCGGCGTCGAGATGCCCGACGGCGGTTGAGGATGGCATAGTCGTAGTTGTCCGCGGCCCCGTCGCTGGGAGGAACGGGTTCCTCTCTTGTAAATGAACTAATGTATAGTAGTCAAGAGTTTCCCTAAATAATCTGTCGATTCGTTCGCGTTTGCGATAAAACGTGATAAAGGGGTAACCAGTGTGGCGTGGTTTCCATCCCCTGCATCAAGTGGAGATATTTTCTCATGTACAAGTTGACATCCATCGCATTGTTGTGCGGCTTGACCGTCGGTTTGATCGCGGCGGATACGCCGACACCGCCTCCGGTCGTACAGAGCGAAGCGGGCAAGAAGTCGCTGGCGCGTATTGCCCAGCTGGGCGGCTTGGCGCTGGAAGTGGCGCAGAACGATAAGCATTTGGAGGTGTCGTACCTCCAAATCGATGGCAAATGGACCGACGAACCGCTCGTCCTGCTCAAAGATCTCAAGGGCGTCGTGCATCTGAACCTGCGAGGCCAGCCGGTGACGGACGCGCAACTCGTCCAGCTGAAGCCGTTGACCGAATTGACGCATTTGCATTTGGAAAAGACGAAGATCACCGATAAGGGGTTGGAGAATCTCAAGGGATTACTCAATCTCGAATACTTGAACCTGTACGGCACGGCGATCGGCGACACCGGATTGGCAAACCTCGAAGGTCTGAAAAAGCTCAAAAAGTTGTACCTCTGGGATACGAAAGTCACTCCAGCGGGCGCGGCCAAGCTGAAGAAGGCGATTCCGAGCGTGGACGTGAATCTCGGCATCGAAGACAAACCGGAGCCGAAAAAGGAAGAGAAGAAACCCGATACCAAGAAGGACGACAAGAAGAAACCCGATACCAAGAAGGACGACAAGAAGAAACCCGATACCAAGAAAGACAACGAGAAGAAGCCGGAAGACAAGAAGAAGCCGGAACCCAAGAAGGAAGAGAAGAAACCCGAAACCAAGAAGGACGACAAGAAGAAGTCGTGAGCATGACGAACGAATCGTACTTGCCTCGTTTGACGGCTCGACTGGCGGAGGGGGTGGCGCGGCTGCCGGACGAATTCCGCGCGCGCCACGTCGCCTATTTGCGGGCGATGCAAAACGCCGATGGAGGCTTCTCTGGGCGCGAGGGCGGCTCCGATCTGTACTACACCGGCTTCGCCCTGCGCGGCCTCGCCGTCCTCGATGCGCTGACGCCGGAAATCGGCGCAAGCGCGGCGACGTTTCTCCGCGCCAGTTTGACGCAACAAACGAGCGCGGTCGATTTCTTTTCGTTTCTCTACGCCTGTCTGTTGGTGCAGGCGGCGGGCGGTCCCGATGTCCTCGCCGACAGTCCGCCCGATTGGCCCGACCGCGTCGCAACCCTATTAGAGAGCTTTCGTACCGCCGATGGGGGTTATGCTAAGACTATCGGCGGCGCTTCGGGCAGCACTTATCACACCTTCTTGGTGGCGTTGTGCTATCAACTGCTCGGTCGATCGCTGCCGCGCTTGGCCGAGGTGATGCGCTTCGTGAACGGACGGCGGCGCGAAGACGGTGGCTATGTCGAAATCGCTCCCATGCGGCGCGGCGGCACCAATCCGACCGCCGCCGCCATCGGTCTACTGCAAATCGCCGCCGAAGAAATATCTGGAGCGTTGGCGGAAGTGCGCGAAGGAGTTATCGACTTCCTCGCCGACATGACCTCGCCGGAGGGCGGACTACGCGCCAACGGCCGCGCCCCGCTGGGCGATCTGCTGTCCACCTTCACCGCCGCCTGGACGCTCGAACAACTCGGCGGTTTGTCGCGCTTGGACGCGGAGCAAGTGCGGAGCTACGCCGAATCGTTGGAAAGGCCCGAAGGCGGCTTCCACGGTGGCCTGTGGGATGACGGCCACGATGTCGAGTACACATTCTACGGCCTCGGCGTCCTTGCGTTGTTTTCATCTCCATCCGATCTGGTTTAGGGGCGTTAGCCCCCGTTCTCCTCGTCGCGATTGCACTTGCGCCAACAGGGGGCTGACGCCCCCGCTCGCCCATTTATTTTCCCTTTTACTCTTGCAATACATAGAACAACTATGTATGATAATCGCAATGAAGATCGGAAAAGATTTAGTAGCGGCCTCTGCGGTCCCATTGGTTCTCTCAATCCTGGAGGAGGGCGAAAGTTACGGCTATGCCCTCATTCAGCGCGTGCGCGCTCTATCTCAGGGCGACATGGAGTGGACCGATGGTATGCTCTATCCCGTCCTACATCGTTTGGAAGCACAAGGGTACATCCGCAGTCGTTGGAGCGAGTCGGAAGCGGGACGCAAGCGGAAGTATTATGCACTGAAGACCGGTGGACGGAAGGCTCTTGCCGAACAGAAAGAGCAATGGCGGATTGTCCTGTCGGCTTTGAACCAACTATGGGGGGTGCAACATGCCTGAAATGGAACAACGGATCGCACAGTGGCGGCACAATCTGGGCGAAACAACCGGCTGTAACAACGAGGTACTCGACGAACTCGAAATCCATCTCCGCGAGGAAATTCAGCAACTCGTGAGGACGGGACATACGGAGGAACAGGCGTTTGCGTTGGCTGCATCGCGTCTGGGATCTCCGCGTGCTTTAGCGAGGGAGTTCGCCAAGGTTGCGGAACCGGCCGATTGGCTGCCGGTGCGTATCGTGAGGTTCGCGGCCATCGCCCTCAGTGCTTTGCTCGTCGGTTTTTTACTACTCAAGTATCAAGAAGGTCGGGTAGATTTACTCCTGACCGCGCACGTTTATGGCATCACACTTGGATATGCCTTATCGTTGCTCGTGGGAAGCCTTGCCATCTGCTATGTGACAACTCGTCCCTTCCGCGACCTGAGCGCCGGGCAAATGCAAGAACTGGAACGAGCGGTTTTCAGACTGACGGCCACGGCGGCGGTTTTGACGCTCGCGGGACTTTTGCTGGGATGCGTCTGGGCGAAGGACCATCTGGGCCGCTATTGGGGCTGGCATCCAAGAGAGACATGGGGAGCAGGCGTAGTGGTCTGGGATCTGGCTCTGTTGCTTTTGTTAGCGGCGCGAACCTGGAACCATCGCGTGATTCCCTTGACGATCCTCGGCAATATCGTGGTGGCCTTCGCTTTGTTGGCCGACGCCTTTGTTCCACATCACGCCTACGGCACTCCGCCTCTGCCAAAAGTGCTGATGGTGTTTGCACTGATTCATTTGTTTTTATTCGGCGTGGGATTTCTCCCAGCGAGGCGACGACAACACGGGGGCGACCGCGTTGCTCAAACCGTACCTCCCCAGCAACCGAATTGAGGAACGATGACTTAAGGCAGCAATTCGATCGTGAGATCGGGGAACGAACGGAGACGGACATCGTTGGTTAGAAAGGTGTCCGCTCCATGTTCGACCGCTGCCGCGAGTTGGAGTGCATCCATCGGTTTGAAGCGATGGACGGCCCGGATCAATGCAGCTCGGTCGCAAACGAGGGGCGTAATCGGGACAACTTGAATGCTGGCGGCGGAAAAGAAGACGCGAAAAGCGGCTTCGCGCAAAGAATCGCCCGCTCGCAGCGGCCCGACCAAGCATTCCATGCGCGTGAGATCGCTAATCATAACCGTGTCGCCAGCCATCCGAGCACCAGACAAACGAATCTGAGACGGCAAGCCAAAAATGGGGTGCCCTTCCACGACATAAATCACGATGTTCGTATCCAGAAAGAGGATCATGAATCCTCCGCCTTCAGATTCTGTTGCCGTGCCTTCTCGCATTCTTCATGAATTCTCTCAATCTCCAACATCCGCTCCTCGTCTTCCTGGCGCGAAGCGGCTATCTCAGCGTCAATCTCTTCTTTGCTCCGGGGAATGAAGCCTCGGGCGCGCTGCTCGGCATGAATGCGCTCAAGAAGTTGCCAAATGTCTGTCTGCGTGTAATCGACGAGATGTTGTACTCGCACGCACACTCGACCCGGTGGCAGAGCCGGCTTCTCATCGAGTATCAACGTGCCGTCGCTTTGCAGCGTGCCTTGAATTTCTACAACCGGCGCAGCCATGTCCGCCTCCTTTGCTCGCAATAGGGAAGGAACGATCTCCGCTTATTGTACGGTATCGCAGACGCCGACCGGAAGGCAATACGCTCCTGGTTCTCGCATCACTCCGCCGTATCGATCCACGAACGCAGCGTCTCGGCGATGCTCCAGGCTTGCACGATGCAGCCGCGCGGCGCGAGAGGTAGACGGCGAAAGATGTTGTCGTTCCTGTTGTTCTCCGCAGACGGAATGCCATCTCGCTCACCGATTCGACGAAGGGTGGAGGCTTTGGCACAGAGTATGCAGTAGTTCATAAAATCGCAAGAGCCGCCCTTTGTGAACTTGCGCGCCGAAATCGACGGGAGGAATCGTGATTCGTCGCAACCGCAAACCCGAAATCATCGCGCTGGAAAACGAGCCGCTCTGGTACAAAGACGCCATTATCTACGAACTGCACGTCCGCGCCTTTCGCGACAGCAACGGCGACGGGATCGGCGATTTTCTCGGCGTCGTCGAGAAACTCGATTATCTGCAAGACCTCGGCATCACCGCGATTTGGTTGCTGCCGTTCTATCCGTCACCGCTGCGCGACGACGGCTACGACATCGCCGACTATACCAGCGTCAATCCGATCTACGGCACGATCGACGACTTTCAACGGCTGCTCGACGAGGCACACAGTCGCGGCCTGCGCGTCATTACCGAATTGGTCGTCAACCACACCTCCGACCAGCATCCGTGGTTCCAACGCGCCCGCCGATCGCCGCCGGGTAGCCCCGAACGCGACTTCTACGTCTGGAGCGACACGCGCGACCGCTTCAAGGACGCCCGCATCATCTTCAAAGACTTCGAGCTGTCGAACTGGACCTGGGATCCCGTCGCCAACGCCTTTTATTGGCATCGCTTCTATTCGCACCAACCCGATCTGAATTACGACAATATCGCCGTCCACGACGCCGTCTTTCGCGCGCTCGATTTCTGGCTGGAGCGCGGCGTCGATGGGCTGCGCCTCGACGCCATTCCATACCTCTACGAGCGCGATGGCACCAGTTGCGAGAATCTGCCGGAGACGCACGCCTTCCTGAAAAAGCTGCGCGCCCACCTCGACGCCAAGCACAAAGATCGCGTCCTCTTGGCCGAGGCGAATCAGTGGCCCGAAGACGCCGTCGCCTATTTCGGCGGCGGCGACGGCGACGAGTGCCATATGTGCTTTCACTTCCCCGTCATGCCGCGCTTGTTCATGTCGATTCAGATGGAGGATCGCTTTCCTCTCGTGGACATTCTCCAACAGACGCCGGATATTCCCGCCCATTCGCAGTGGGCCTTGTTCCTGCGCAATCACGACGAACTGACGCTGGAAATGGTCACCGAGGACGACCGAGACTACATGTATCGCGTCTACGCTCAAGATCCGCAGGCGCGCATCAATCTCGGCATCCGCCGACGGTTGGCACCGCTGCTGCAAAGCCATCGACGCAAGATCGAGTTGATGAACGGACTGCTGCTGTCGTTGCCGGGCACGCCGGTCGTGTACTATGGCGACGAGATCGGTATGGGCGACAATATCTATCTGGGAGATCGCAATGGCGTGCGCACGCCGATGCAGTGGAACGGCGAGCGCAACGCCGGCTTCTCGTCGGCCAATCCGCAGCGTCTCTTTCTGCCGCTCGTCATCGATCCGGAATATCACTTTCAGTCGATCAACGTCGAAACGCAACAGGGCAACGTGCATTCGCTGTTGTGGTGGATGAAACGGCTGTTCGCCCAGCGCCGTCTCCATCAGGCGTTTGGCCGGGGCAGCTTGGAAATGCTGACGCCGGACAATCCCAAAACGCTGGCCTTTGTGCGTCACTGGCGGGACGAACATATCCTGGTGGTGGCCAATCTGTCGCGTTTCGTACAGTGTCTTCGCGTCGATTTGTCGGCGTACAAGGGGATGTCACCCATCGAGATGATGGGCCGTTCCACTTTCCCGGACATCGGCGAGACGCCCTATTTTCTGACCCTGGGGCCGCATACTTTCTACTGGTTCCTGCTCAAGCCGAAGCCGGCGGCCGTTGCCGGCACGCCCGAACCGCCGACCCTCGCCGTCGCCGGCGCGCACGGATGGATCGATGTCTTTCGCGGCCGGGCGCGGCAGCGTCTGGAGGAAACGCTGCCAGAATATCTGCGCACGCGCCCTTGGTTCCAGGGGCACTTACGTTCGATCAAAAGCGTCGGCGTGCGCGAGGTTCTTCAGCTTGGACCCGACGAGAAAGGACCGCGCCTGACCCTGGTTCAAGCGGACTACGACGAAGGCGAGCCAGAGGTCTATCTACTGCCGATGGCTTTCGCGCCGACACCGGCGGATGCCGCGGTTCCCGCCGCGCCGCCCGGACCCGTCATCGCTCGCTTGCAGTTTCGACAACTCGATCGGGCTTCCTGGCCCGATGCCGCCGACGAGCCTGGAGGGTCCGAATTGCCGACGAAAAAGAGTGCCGAAGACCTGTTGGGCTATCTTTACGACCCCAGCGGCGAACGGAGCTTCGGCGCGAAGTTGCTCGATTTAATCGTTCGTCGCGGGCGCTGCGAAGGGGAAACCAGCGAGCTGCGCGGCGAGCCGGAACGCGACTTCAAACCCGAAACTTCGCTCACCGAGCCGCGCGTCTTCGAGTCGTCCAATACCGCCGTCGTGCTGGGCGAACACCTGATGCTCAAGTTGTATCGCCGCATCGAAGAGGGCATTCATCCCGAAATCGAGATGCACCGCGCCCTGGCGAACGAGACTTCCTTTACGTCCGTACCCGTCTTGATGGGAACACTACAATACCGCTCGGAAAAGGAAGAATTGTCCACGTTGGGCATCGTTCGAGAGTACGTTGCCGGCGAGGGAGACGCCTGGCGTCTGACTCTGGACGCGCTGCATCGCTACTTCGATCTGATTCTGGCCGACTCCGGCAATCCACCGTCGATCGAAAGCCAACGGTCGGCGGTCGAGTTGAGCGATCAAGAAATCCCGGTTCCAGTACGAGAGTTGCTCGCTTCGTATCTGGAAATTGCTCGATTGATGGCCCGCCGGATCGGCGAAATGCACGTCGCCTTGGCCTCGGTAACGGAGAATCCCGACTTTGCGCCCGAACCGTTTACCGGCCAATATCAGCGTTCGCTCTACCAATCGATGCGAGGCCGTATTCGTCAAACGCTGGCAGCGCTCCAACAACGACTCGATGCCTGGCCGGAGACGCTGCGCGAACCGGCGCGGCGAACGATTCAGAGCGAGGAGAAACTAATGCGGCTGGCCCATCGCATCTTGGATCGTCCGGTCGAAGCGCCGCGTATTCGCTGCCACGGTCATCTGCATTTGCGCCATTTGCTCCACACCGGCAAGGACTTCCTCCTCGTCGATTTCGAGGGGGAAGCGGATCGTTCCTTGGTGCATCGCCGCCGTAAGCGCTCGCCGGCGCGCGATCTCGCCTGCTTGCATCGCTCCTTGCAAGAGGCATCCTTGCAGGCATTGCGACAGGGCGGAGTTCGCTTGGAGGATGTGCCGGCGCTCGAGCCGTGGGCGCGCTTTTGGCAGCGCTGGGCCTCGGTAGTTTTTCTCAAGGAATATCGGGCCGTCCCGGGAACACTCGCGCTGCTGCCGCGCGATCCGGCCACGCTAACGCTGTTGCTCGATTTCTACCGCCTGGGATGGAATCTGTCCGGCCTGCGCCACGAACTGGGCGCGCTCAGCGACCGCGCCTCCATGTTGTTGCGCAATCTGATTCAGATGATCGAGCGAGCGTAGGGGCTCGTTTGCGATCCAGCGCCAGTTGGCCGTGGAGTGAAGCGCGTCGTTCCCGCGCTCCGCTCCGCGTCACGGCAAACCGGCGTTTGGGGGTATCGCACGATCGACCCGTGACCGACCGTCGATCGGAGTCGTCCGAATTTCGGACGGTTTCTTACTCTTTGGGGCGCAGCGGTTTGACGGGAGCGGTGAAATCGACGCGGAATCGGTCGTTAGCGCGAACGCGGACGGTTTGGCTCTCCTCGGTCGGCTTCCCGTCGGCGCTGGAAGTGCGGACGACAATGGTGTAGAGCAGGTTCTCGCCGGGTGGCAGCGGTGGCGTGACGAACTCGCGGATCGCACCCTCGGTCGAGGTTTTGACCCCCTCAACCAACACCTCGGCATTCTCCGGTACGAGAAGCTGGACGTGGGCCACGTTCGCTGGACTCGGTGCGGCGGCGGAGTTGTTCGTGACGGCGCTTCGTTCTTGATACGGGATGATGCACCCTTGTTTGGAATTGCCCAAACAGGCGCGGGTAGCCGTATAGAGCTGTTCGGTGCCCGAACACGAAGGACGACTGCCGGGCGTCATGTTGTAGCTCGGTCCATGCGAGCCGTAACTCCAATAGCGATGGAAAAAGCCGTAGTAACCCGCGCCGGCGAAGGCGCGGCGATTGAACGGATGAAACGCGCCTCCGTACAATCCGCCCGGACAAACGACCTCCTGATACCCCGGAGACAGCTGCGTGGACGACGAGCCGTACCCGATGTCGGCACCAAGGGAACCCTGGCTGACCGTGGCCGGTGCCATTGCGTTCGGCGACGATTGGCCATATTCCACGATGGATGGAACTTGTGCGCGAGCGTTGGCCGAGGCCAGAACGAATGCCGCCACCCCCGCGCAGTGGCAAAGTAGTGAGGACAACCGCAAGGACATGAACTTCCTCCTGATGTCGAACGGCCAAGCGCTGTGTTGTTTTGTTCGGATCGAACGAAGGCGAGGCGGAAGAAAAGCGCGACGATTTTTCGCATGGAACCAGAAACGTGTCGGCCCATTCGATGCGAAATGATTTTCGTGCCGGCGCGATGAAATCGGCGCGAAGTACCGAGGGGCGCTCACCCTTTTCGTCTCGACAATCGCCGGGGTCCGACTACGTTGACTCTCCATGTGGTTTGGGATGTTCCAAAGGAGTGAATGATGCTCGACTTGCGGAAAGCGACGGGCGCGGAGATAAGACGCCTCGCGCGAAACGGTGAATGGAAGGGACCGACGCCGGGTTTGGCGGTCGGCTATGCGCAGGCGAATCTCGCCGTCGTGCCGCGCGATCTCGCCTTCGATTTTCTGTTGTTCTGCCAGCGCAATCCGCGTGCTTGTCCGCTGCTCGATGTCACCGACGTGGGCTGCCCCGAACCGCGCTACGCCGCGCCGGGCGCGGACCTTCGCACGGATGTGCCCCGCTATTGCGCCTATCGCTACGGCGAATGGATGGACGATCCGAGCGATCTGTTCGACTGGTGGCGGGACGATCTCGTTGGCTTCCTGTTGGGTTGCTCGTTCACATTCGAGAACGCGCTGCAAAGGGCGGGCTTGCCGGTTCGGCATCTCGAACAGGGGTGCAATGTGCCGATGTACCGCACCACACTTGCCTGTCGTCCGGCGGGAGTATTCGCTGGGCCGATGGTCGTGTCGATGCGTCCGATGACGCCGGCGCAGGCGAAGGAAGCGGCGCGCATCTGCCGGCACTATCCGCTGTCGCACGGCGAGCCGCTGCATAGCGGCAATCCCGCCGCGCTCGGCATCGCGGACATCGACCATCCGGATTTTGGCGACGCCGTGGAAATTCGCCCCGGCGAGGTTCCCGTGTTTTGGGCCTGTGGTGTGACGCCGCAAGCGGTGGCCATGAAAGCGAGACCGTCGCTGCTGCTGACGCACAAACCGGGACATATGTTCGTGACGGATCTGCGCGATGAGAATAGGACCGGCGAGCGGGAAGCGTGAACCCTCGATGCGGACGTGAAAACCGAAGGGCCAACACTTCACCGCTCGCCGAACGTGTACCGAGTGCTTACAGTTTGCGCTTCATCACAAACTGAATGGTGGCCAAGACGCGCAGTTTTTGGTCGCGTTCGCCCGGTTCGCTGAGGATGGCGTCGAGTTGTAGCTTTACCGTCGTCTCGGCGAGGAGGGTTTGGCCAGTGGCCAAGTCCACGAGAACGCGGCCGGTCGCTCGACCATTGACGGCATCGCTCTTGCCGTGAACGATGCCGTCCATGCTGATAACCGCCTCATCGCGTTTTTCGCGATTGCGCACGCCCATGTAGGTGAACGTCACGTCGAGTTTACCCGATTCGGCCTTGCCCGGCGTGTCGATGGGGAGGTTGCGCTCGGCACGCCAGCTATCCAACGGTTTGGCTGTACCGCTCGCCGGCAGCGATACCGACAGCGATTCCAGGCCCTGCTGGATCATCTCGTGAAAACCCTTCAACAACTCGACTTGCTGCGGATTGGTCCGTCTCATCTGCATCAACGGACGGGGATCGAGGCTCTGTTGCGTGATGTTGCCCAAACGGTCGAGTTGCACCAAGGTGATCATCTTTGGAAGATCGTCTTTGATCTGTTGGAGTAAACCGATCGGCCTCCTCTCGCCCTTCAGAATGCGATCGCGTCGGGGCAGCGCACGGTAACGAAGCGACAATCGGGATCCGGAGGCGTTGGAGACTTCGACCTTCTCTCGAAAGCCGGCGACGGTTTGGATATGAAAAGCATCGGCATCCTCGTCGTCGCTCACCTTGAACACGCTATTGATGGTCAAATCGAGATCGCGCGTTACTCCTTGGGGATAGCGCAGCACGAGATTGGCCGGTTTGCGATAGACCGGCTGCGTGGGCAGTCGCAGTTCATTGGCCGAAGCCCAGTGCGTCTCTCCCTTGGCATTGATCCATTTCGGCTGCTGATAATAGATCTTCCCCGGAGGTAGTTCGGGCAGGGTCAGATCGGCTTTGCCTTCGGGGGCCAAATAAACCAGTTTGAAGTATTGGCGGGCGGAATCGCCGGGCTTGGAAGGCGGCTGCGAGGTTGCGGGCGGTCGATGGGCGAGGCTGGGGTTCGCCGGTTTGTTGCCGGTCCAGATTTCCAGACCGACTTCCTTGATGAGATTGCGCGGATCGATCATGTCCATAACTGCCGGGACGACTAACTTGTTGTCGTCGAGGAAATACGGCTGATGGAAGGATAACCCGGAGATGCGCCCGTCGAGAATGGTGTGAACGCGATCGCCGGGAATCGCGAAGTTGATCGCGCGTCCGGGAATGCCGGAGACGGCGACGCCGACGACATCCCCCGTGTTATCGACGACAGGGCCGCCAGAGTTCCCCGGGTCCATGCCGCCATTGACCTGCACGCGCTCGAGCGCGCCGCCTTTCTTACGCAGCGAGGACACCGACGAGGGACGGATGGTGATCTCCTTGCCCAGCTGTTCGCCGAGGGGGAAACCGAACACATACACTTCGTCCAGTTCGCGCAGTTCACCGGCGGATTTGACGGTGAGCGGTTCGGGGACCGGCTTGGTCGGCGTGCCGATGTCGAGAACGGCCAAGTCCGAGGAACGATCGACGCCCAAGACGCGGGCGGTGGTTTTCCACTCGTTCGATTCGCCGCTGTTCACAAAGACTTCGATGGCTTTGGGACGCATGCTTTCCGGCGATAACATCCCGACGACGTGGGCGTTCGTCAGGATGATGTTTTTCGCGTCCTTCGAACCGAAGAACCCCGTGCCGGAGGCGCGGTTACCGTCGCTCATGGTGACGCGCAGATAGACGGTGGCATGTTTAACCCGATCCCGCTCTTCATCGGTGAGTCGGCGGTTCTTGTCTCGAACTGTCGGCCGCTCGCGAGGCTTCTCGACGACGGGGGGCGGAGTGGGCGTGGGATCTTTCACCGGAGGTGGCGGTTCGGTCAGTGGAAGGACGAGTTGCCCCGAAATAGGCTGGCCGGTGACGGGTTGACCTGGATTCGGTGGGATGACGGGTGGGGGCCCTGGCTTCGGCGGTTGGGGCGCGTCTAATTGAGCGATGGGAGGCGGATTGCTCTGGGCCGGTTTGTCATCTCGAAAGAACCAAATCGCAAAGCCGCCGCCGCAGAGGAGAACCAGCAATCCGAAGCCGACGGCAGCGCCGCCGAGAATCAACGGCAACGAGCTTGAACCGGACTTCGCTTTTGGCTCATCGTCGTCGTCGCGCCGCGCGCGCGGCGGAGCCGTTTTCACGGAAGCGGGCTTTTTCACACCGGAACGAGCGGGAGGTGGAGCGGCCACGCGGGTATCGGCACGAACCGCCGTCCGCCTTTCCGACGCCTCTGGAACCGTGAATACGGCTTCACATTTCTTGCATCGAACCTTTTTGCCACCTTGTTGATCGGCCAACTGGTACACCGACCGACAATCCGGGCACACCGCTTGAATGGGCATACGAGTCTCTCCTGGGCGACAAGAGGTATCACGAAGCGCTGGGGAGGCGCTCGACGTGAAAATGAGGAATGCTGGTATGGTAATGAATCGAGAGGGGTGAGAGCAAGCGAAAATTAGAAAAAATTTGACTTGCCTCAACTTTGAGTCCAGCAGGCAGCAATGGGCGAGCGGGGCCTATGCCCCTGCTCGCCGGTTTGCTTCCGTCGAGAAGCGGTTCAGAGGGCGAGTAACTTCATCGTCCCATACCCATGCCACCCATGCCCATGCCGCCCATACCCATGCCACCCATGCCCATACCGCCCATGCCCATACCGCCCATGCCCATGCCTCCGCCCATGCCACCCATGCCCATGCCTCCGCCCATGCCTCCGCCCATGCCTCCGCCCATGCCTCCGCCCATGCCTCCGCCCATGCCACCCATGCCCATGCCGCCCATGCCCATGCCACCACCTCCGTACAGAGCGAGCGCGCCGCGCGGGTTGTAGTATTGCAGGTAAGAGCCGAACATGACGGGATGGCCGGTCGTGCTGCCGAGCGTGTTCTGTCCCATACCCTGTCCCATTGCGTTCTGCTGACTCTCCAGCGATCCGATGGCGGAGTTAAATTGTTGTAGCGGTTGAACGAGGTTGAAATAGTTAACGGCGGGCATCGATCCACCGCGTATTATATTGATGGATGGGTCAATCGGTGGATTATAGGGACCCATTTGCGCGTGTGCAGTCTCCGCCGTTCCGAATACGGCTAACGTCAGTGCAACCGTGGCAGATAGTCCAATCTTTTTCATCGTCGTGACTCCTTCGAGTAAGGGATGCTGTTTTCAGTGCGAGGCATCGGCCTCGGAGCGGATGCGAGATAGGGGGCTTACGCCCCCGCTCTCTTTCGATTATTATTGTACCATACTATCGAGCAGCGTCGCGATTAACGGAAACCGCCGCCGCCGACGCCACCGAAGCCGTTCGTGATTTGTTGTTGGGTTCCAACGACAGTGGATACGGTCGATGTCCCCAGCAACGTGAAGCCGAACAGATTATTGAACGGCGCGAAGAACTGCGTCATGCGGTTGTTGAGCTTGATGAGCGAATTGGACTGGACGAAAATGCGATCGCCTGGCATGAGCTGATAGTTGGTCTCCGGACAGCCACCCTGCGTGATGGCCGCCCAATTCACGGGAAACATTTGCATCTCTTTGGGATCTTGCCCATTGGGACGAGCCAGCCAGATGTGTTTGTTCGAGGACATATAGAAGGTTCCATAAATCATGCTCAGGGCGTCGAGAACCGTTTCGCGTCCGGTGATGGGCATGCGCATGATGGTTTGTCCGTAGCCGGCTCGATCCTGGATGACGTAGTACCATTTTGTGTTGTAAGAATAGACATCGAGATTGATTTCGGGTTGTAGGACGAATTGACTCAAGTGCAGTTCGACCGCGCGGCGGGCGTCGTCGATGGTCATGCCCGCGATGTAAACGCTGCCGTAGATACCCATGCCGATCGTGCCGTCTTGGCGAACGATGTGCGGCCCCTGAATCGACTGCATGCCGCGCGACTGTCCTAGAGACACCTTGACCGTGAAATTCCTGAGGTAGTCTTTCATATGCTTATCCATCGCCTTCTGCGCTTCTTCGACCGTTAAGCCGGAGATGCGCAGAGTACCGTAATTTACCCCCAGATTGATCGTGCCGCCCGGCTCGATGGGAAACAGACCGTTCAACTCCTTATCCACTACTGTGCCGGTCACTTGGAGTTGCACCGAGTCCATCGGCTGAAAGTGATAGGGCGGCTTGGGGATGACGCGCATGGTCGTCACGAGGAGGATGTCGGAAGGTTCGATGACATAGGGCGGCAGCGTGGTCATGCGTAGCTCGCGGGGAATCGGCGCTTCTTGAGGCCGATTCGTCGTGCCTCCACAGCCTAAACCGGCCGCGCAAAGCCCCCAAACAATCCACGCCGCCAATCTTCGGCCTCCTAGCCGTCTCGTTTCGTTCATCGGCCCCTCGTCTTTCTTCGTGAATGTGGGCAACGGGCGCGTTTAGCCCGCCTCGGCAGGACGCCCATTCAACCGATATTGCTCCGATGTTACGAATCATCGGCATATTCGGCAGTCGCCTTGAGATTGTCTCAACCCATTTCTTCGGCGAAATCCTCCCCTTCGGAACGACTCGCATAAGTCTTGCCTTCGTGGCTTTTCCCTCCCGAATTGTGTGGCTCCCGCAGCTTCACGAGGGCGAGAAGACCCCCCGCGCATTTGACTCGCGCCGCGAATAAATTACATTTGCGATGCTTGGCTCTTCATCCGATGACTCGGCAGAGGCGGATTATGTGGCTGTTGGCGCTCAAGGCGATGGCGGGAGATCGAGGTAAATTGTTGACCTCGTTGCTGGGCGTCACCTTTTCGGTGGTACTCATCAACCTGCAGGGCGGTCTGTTTCTCGGCTTCATCCGCAAAGCGAGTCTACTCGTCGATTACGGCCAGGCCGACGTTTGGGTCGGCCACCAGCACATGAGCAACGTCGATATGGGCACGTTCATCCCAGAGCGTTGGATTCATCGCTTGCGCGGCTTGGAAGGCGTGGAGCGGGCCGAACCTTACGTCGTCATGTTTGGCCAGGCGACCATGCCGGACGGGCGATTCGAGAATGTCGTCGTGGTCGGTTGCGAGCCGGGCAGTCTGATGGGCAACGCCTGGTCGATGGCGCGCGGCGACCCGCGCGCTATCCGCGATCCAGACGGCGTTCTCGTCGATGTCTGCGACTTGTCGCGCTTGGGCAACGTGCGTCTCGGCGAAGTGCGCGAGATCAACGGACATCGCGCCAAGGTTGTCGGACTGACGGACGGCATCGTCGGCTTCACCACCAATCCCTATGTGTTTACTACCATCGAACGCGCGCGGGGCAAGTATGCCGCCGGCGTTCCACCGAAGCATTGTTCCTACTTTCTCATCAAGGCCAAGCCGGGTACCGATCTGAGCGCATTGTGCAGTCGTATCCGCGAGCGCGTCCCCGAATTGGACGCCTACGATCGGCGCACTTATAGTTGGATGTGCATGTACTACTGGCTGACCCGCACGGGGATCGGCATCAGCTTCGGATTGGCGGCAGTATTGGGTTTGCTCGTGGGCTTGGCCGTCGTCGCCCAGACGTTATATGCCGCCGTCACGGAACGGCTCAAGGAGTTCGGCACGCTCAAGGCAATGGGAGGCGACGATCGCTGCATCGGTCGATTCTTGGCGACGCAAGCCTTGGGAACGGCGGCGTTAGGGGCGATAATCGGACTGGCCGTGTCGCTGTTATTGGGACGAGCCATCAGTTCGCCGCGTGCGCCGGTCGAGTTTACCTGGTGGGTGGCCGCCGGCAGCGTGGTTCTCACCGTGTTGGTATGTCTCTTGGCGGCATGGCTGCCTTATTGGCGCATTCGCCGCATCGATCCGGCCAGTGTGCTGCGCAATTAGCTGTACAGCGCTGCTCTCGGATTCTCCCCTCTCCCCTGTACTCAGGGGAGAGGGGTTGGGGGTGAGGGGTAAGAGACGAAAGGAGACCCCGAAACCACTCGCTTTCACCAAGCCCCTCACCCCCGGCCCCTCTCCCCTGAATACAGGGGAGAGGGGAGTAGCGCTGTACTGTTAGGAGAAGCTGGACCATGTCCGACTGCACGATCGAAGCCCGCGATCTCTCGAAGAGCTTCGGCGTCGGTGCGCGCCGAGCGCGCATTCTCCATGGCGTCAGCTTGACCGTGGCGCGCGGCGAGACGGTGTTTCTGGTCGGGCCTTCCGGCAGCGGCAAAACGACGCTGTTGTCGATCCTCGGCTGCCTGCTGACGCCGGACGAAGGAAGTCTGAGGGTGCTAGGCCACGAGATTGGCGGCATGAATGCCGACGGGTTGACCGCGTTTCGCCGTCGATACGTCGGATTTATCTTTCAGAGCTTCAATTTGTTTCCCACTCTCAGCGCCTACGACAATATCTGTTTGACGCTGAACGTGCGCGGCGTGTCGTCGCGTTCGGCGCGCGTCCAAGCGTCGCGCTTGCTGGAAACATTGGGACTGGAGCATCGCGCCCATTTATATCCGGCTCATTTGAGTACCGGCGAATGCCAGCGCGTGGCCATCGCGCGGGCCTTGGCCGACTCGCCCGCACTGCTGTTCGCCGACGAGCCGACCGCTTCGCTGGATGCCGAAAACGGGCAACGGGTCATGGGGTTGCTCACGCGCTTGACCCGCGAGCGCGGCGTGACGCTCGTGGTGGTCACACACGACTCGCGCATCGATGCCTTCGCCGACCGCATCTTGCGCTTGGAGGACGGACGCTTGCGTCAGGAATCGTCGATGGTGCGCATGAGTGAAGCTCCCCCATTCGCCACCGACGATGGACGCTGGGTCGAACTGGAACGGGAGGCGGTGACTTGATGCGACGATTCGTAGTGGCTCTGCTATTCGGCAGCCTGACGGGCTTATGCGGCTGGCTGTTCTTTCGCGGCAACACGCCCATGGCCCCGGCGGCGGAGATGGAATCGAATTCGGCGACGCCGCGACCAGACTTCGTCGCCGCCAACGGCATCGTCGAGGGACGTCGGCCGGAAGTGGCGTTGCGCACCGAAATTACCGGCATCCTGGCGCGCGTGACGGTCCAAGAGGGGCAAGTCGTGCGGCGCGGCGAGTTGCTGGCGGAGCTGCGCAACGAGAACCAGAAACAACAAGTGTCTTTGGCGCGCGCGGAGTTGGCCGTGGCCCGTGCCGATCTCGACCGACTGCGCAACGGCGAACGCACCGAAAAACGCAAGGCCATCGCCGCCGTCGAGCGCGCTCGGCACGTCCTGTACCAACAGGCGGAGACCGATTGGAAGCGCTCGCAACGATTGGCCCGCGAGAACTCGGCGAGCCTGGAGCAGTATCAAAACGACTACTATAAGTTGCAGCGAGCGCGGGCCGAGTGGGAACAGGCCGTCGCCGATCGCGATTTGGTGGAAGCGCCGCCGCGCGTCGAGGATGTTGCCGCCGCCGAAGGGCGTGTGGTGGCCGCCGCCGCGCGTCTGGGATTGGCCGATGCGGACTTGGCCAAAACGCGCTTGGTGATGCCGATGGACGGTCACATCTTGCAGGTCTACGCCGAGCCGGGAGAGCTGGCGACACCTGCGAGCGCGCAGCCGTTGCTGTTGTTAGGAGATCTGTCGCAACGGCGCATTCGCGCCTTCATCGACGAGTTGGATGTGGCCCGCATACGCCTCGGTCAGAGCGCCGTTGTCACCGCCGACGGCTATGCTGGACGCGAATACGCCGGCCGCGTCACCGTCGTCGTGCCGCGCATGGGCAAGCGTACTCCGGAGACCGATCAGCCGGGAGAGTATAAAGATGTCTATTATCAGGAAGTGCTAATCGCTCTCGACGCGCCGACCGACCTGCCCCTCAATCTGCGCGTTCGAGTTCGCATCCAAGCAGGTGAAGTAGCCGCCCTTGGGAAGGATCGATAACTTTCAACCGTTTATTCGAGGTCGATCATGCACTTGGAACCGGAGACGGAAGTGGCGGATCGCCGCCGCGCGACGCGACTCGAAGTACGCGCCGGCGTGTGCGCCACGGTATTCGATGCAATGACGGGGCGATCGTGGCCTTCGGCAATCCGCGACATCTCGCTAACTGGCATCGCTCTGTTGATGGAGCAGACGTTCGCGGTCGGCCAGCTGCTCGGAGTCGAGTTGCGACATGCCGAAAGCAACCGTGTTCGCAACTATCTCGTCGAGGTTCGCCACTCGGATATTTGCTGTCCCAACGATTCCTATCTGCACGGCTGTCGATTCGTGGAGCCGTTGAGTGACGCGGAATGGCGCTTGTGGCTGTGAACCGAACCGCTACTTCCCGCTCAACATGCCGAGGATCTTCTGCCAACGGGTTTGGCGGTCTTGTTGCAGCGTCGCCAGCCGCTGGGCCAGCCATAAGTGAACGTCGGGAGACGCCGGCGTCGGAGACTCTTTTGCCGCACCAGAAGTTGCTCCAAGCTCGTCTTCGCGCCTCGGCTTCGTTTCCTCTTCTTTCCGTCCTTGCGTTTCCCTTTCTTCTTGTCGCTCGGTCGTTTCCTCCGCGCGAAGCAGCTGTGGCGGAGCCGTCGCTGTCTGTTGGCTCCACTCGGCTTGAACTTCTTGAAGTTCGCGGGTGACATCGCGCAGCTGATCGAGTTCCTGTCGAATCATCTGCATTTGTTCGCGCTGCAGTCCGCCGAGCATTTGCGCCATGAGGACGAGGCTCTGTTGAAACTGGTCGAACATCTGCTGTTGCATCTCGGCGAATTGCGCGAACATCGGCAGCATTAGAGCTTGCACTCCCAGCTGCGCCGGAGTTGTGGGAGCTAGGGGCGAATAGGTCGAGCCTGCGAGGAGAGCCCCGTTCTCGTTCCCTGGACGGAGAGCGGACGGCAGGATCGGCGCGGGGGGAGCTGCCGTATCGGGAACTCGACGTGCGGGTAGATTGCGCTGCGACGGCGCGAGAAAGCGAACGCGAACGTGGAACTGATCGATCTGCAGATCGTCGTCGGGTTCGAGTCCAGCCCAGCGGACGGCCTTGCCGTTGACGTAAATACCCTCGCGGCCAAGCAGATCGACGACCCACAAGCCCGCCGTCGTGTTCACCAAGGCACAATGTACCCGCGATACCATCGAACTATGCAGACGGACTTTGCAGAACGGAGCGCGTCCGACCAAGGTGAGCGGACGATCGACCATCCAGGTCTTTTCGCGCGCCGAGCCGCCGCGAAAGTCCAAGGCGATTCGAGGCAGCGACCCCATGTCGTCGGCCTCACTCGACAGCGGATTAATTGGTACAATGGAGCGAGCATCGGTAGCTACTTCTCCATTCACTAATCGTAAAGCATAGGGACCAATGCGAAACGACTCCGGGGGATGTAACACACCGGCGGGGATTTTGCCTCCCTCGCCGTGGATGCCGGTTCGGCTGCCGAGATCGACACACCACAGACGGCCGGACACCAGCTGCAAATAAGCGTGGCGATGGCTGATGTTTTCGTCGTCCAAGCGAAGATCGGCGCGCTCGTCCCGACCGAGAAGGGCGAACGGCAGCGAAAGCGTCCAGCGCGTAATCTCCCGGCGGCCGCGATGTTCGAGATCGAGCAGCGGAGGAGTTCGCGCCCCGCACGCTTGCAGAAATTCTTCGGGAGTTGCTTCAATCACGAGGGAGACTCCGCTTGTGGACGCATCCGCGGTGAGACGGCCCCGCCGCCCCCTTGCCCACCCAGTGCCATTGTGCCCGAACCATTCCAACATTGCAATCGTCGTACCGAAAGGTAAGGCATGCGTCCCCGTCGGGAAAAGGAACCCTCGAATCCGCTTGCCCATCGCATTAACGGAGCGGATTGTGCCGATTATTCCAAGCGACCGTGTATTCATCGCTATCAATTGTAAACACCCGCGTTAACTTTTTGTAACATCCCTTTACAGTGACGTTAGGAGTGGTAAACGAATTTTCCGATAGGCCCGGTCGATCCCTCGAGTGGACTCGAGGGTGGTGTGAGTCACAACTTGCTTATTCATTTACGGTTGCGACAAGATCTATCCAGATACCAGTCTCGAGTCGGCGACGGTTCGGCGAATTGGCATTGTGGTTGCATAATTAGCTTTCAATGGGTTCGTGGCTTTAGGAATCAGAATCGGTTGTTCGGATTCCTCGATTGCTCCGGCGAGGGGAATCGACGATTTGATTTCTTGACGGGCATGACGTAAAGAACAGGAGTGACTCTTCGAGAGGAACGGTTTCAGCGAACTGCGGCCATTGCCTGGCGGTTCGCGAGGCACGCCCAGACGCTTCTTGCCGCAGGTCAAACGAGGGGTTGTTTGTCGCGGCGAACGCCAATCAACGCACGAGGATGCTACATGCCGTTGTTGCCGATGGAAACGTATGTCTTGCCCGATGATCTACTTAGCGATTCCGCCCCTGCGGAGATGGAAGCCGCCGACTGGTGGGTACTGCATACCAAACCGCGAGCCGAGAAGAGCCTGGCACGCCATTTCTCCGCCCGGAACGTATCCTTCTTTCTCCCGCTCTATCAACATCAATGGCGGAATCGCGGGCGTTTGTTTCGCGCTCATCTGCCGTTGTTTCCCGGCTATATCTTTCTCAGCGGCGACGCGGATTCGCGCCTCGCCGCCTTGGAGACGAATCAGATCGTTCGTGCCATTCCGGTTGCCGATACCCTCCAGCTGCGCAGCGACTTGGCGCGTATCCATCGCATGATGCAGGGTGGCATGGTGCTGGCACCGGAAGAGCAGTTGTTACCCGGAACGCCGGTCGAGATCGTGGCGGGACCGCTGGCGGGAATGGAAGGCAAAATCATTCAGCGCGGCAATCAAATGCGATTTTTCGTCGAAATACATATGTTGCAACGAGGCGTGTCCGTCGAGATCGAGGGCTGGATGATTCGTATCCGCAACGTCCAGTCTGGCGGTTCGCCAACAAAAAAGAGCGTTCCAGTCGGATAAGGTCGTGAGGCGAAGCGAGGTTCGCTCGCCGTGCTGGAATCTTTTCGCTCGACGGCTAACGATGAGCTTTCCGCGAAGTTTGGAACTCGGAAGAGACAAGGTTCGTCGGATAGTTGGCCTCCCCGAATGAAACGCGCGGCTTGCCGCCGCGCGAACTCTCCATGCATGGATGCTGAGCAGCGGCGCGTGGGTTGATGTGACTCACAGCATGGAGATTGCGCCGAGTAACTCGTCGCGGATGGATAACCGCCCAAGAAGTGGGTCTCTGTCACCCACGGGGACGGAGTCCGCGCTTTTTTCGCCCCTGGGAAGCGTTTGCGCAACCCACCGGCACGGAGTGCGCGCCGACTGCGGCAGTATGCAGCGTCGGTTGGTTGCGGAGGAAAAAATGGATACGACAACTGCCTCTCCTTCACTCGCCTTGCCCTGGCGACGGTTGGTCGTGCCTGCGGTAATGGCGGCGGTATTGTTATGGGCGTTCGCGCCGACGGTGGCCGAACTGGCTCATCGCTGGTCGTCCGATCCTCAGTATTCGCACGGCTATCTCGTCCCCGCTTTCGCCCTGGTTCTACTGTGGTTGCGACGCGACCGATCCGCTTCTCTGACGGTGGACGGAGGATCGTGGTGGGGATTGGTCTTGTTGGCGATCGGCACCGCCATCCGCTTCGTTGGCGACTATCTCTACCTCGATTGGCTCGATGCCGCCGCATTACTCCCGTGTTCGTTCGGATTGGTAATCTTATTCGGTGGTAAGGCGGCATTGAGGTGGGTGTGGCCGGCGATCGCGTTTCTTGTGTTCATGATCCCTCTGCCCTTTAGCCTCGAAATCGCCTTAGCGCATCCGCTTCAACGCATAGCCACCATCGCCAGTACCTACGCACTTCAAACCATCGGACTGCCGGCTTTGGTCGAGGGCAATACCATCCTCATCAACGAGACGCGCATCGGCGTCGTTGAAGCATGCAGCGGCTTGAGCATGCTCGTCATTTTCTTCGCACTCTCCACGGCATTCGGCATTCTGGCTCCGCGTCCTCTGTGGCAGAAGCTATTGTTGGCGGTTAGCGCCGTGCCCATCGCCTTGATCGCCAACATTACGCGCATCACCGTCACCGGGTTGATGCACGAGACGGTGGGGCATAAGGCTGCCGATCTGGTGTTTCACGATTTGGCTGGCTGGTTGATGATGCCTTTCGCGTTGGTGTTGTTGTGGCTCGAATTGAAGGCTTTGGGCCGTCTCTTCCTCGAACTGCCCGGTGCCGATGTCCCCGTCAAAACGCCCGTTGGCCTTGAGGTTCGCCCGCCCTCCGCGGAAGCCAAGTCGATCCGAAGACGACGCGCCAAGGACCGCTATATTCCACCCACGTCGCACATCCCGCGACGGAAATAATTCGGTTGAGATGGATTCGCCCGGATTCGCCCGCTCTGCATGGATAACCCGAAACGGAAACTTCGTATGACGCCTCCTCAGGAAATAAACCAAGTGAACAACGCGACGGCGCAGTCGGATGCGAGCCTCGTGCCGCTTCCCCCGCGTTCGCCCCTATCGTATCCCCATCCCATGATTCATGCGCCCCAAGGTGCTTCCGGCGCGCCGAGCGCGATGGGTTTGCTCAAGGCGCTACGACGGCACTTGACCATGGCGCTGACGATTGGGCTTGTCCTTGCTGCCGCCGTCGGTGCCGCCACATGGTTCTTGATGCCGCCTCCGAAGATTACTGCACGGATGCAGCTGCACGTCGATCCACTCCCTCCCAAAATTCTGTTCGGCGCGGAGGGACGGGGCGACTCCGAGTCGTTTGCTCGGACGCAAGCGTATATCATCAAAGATCGCTTTGTACTCAATGCCGTTTTGCGCGATCCAGAAATCGCCGCGTTGCCCCTCATCAAGGATCAGTCCGATCCGGTACAGTGGCTTGAGAAAGAGCTAAAAGTCGAGTTTCCCAGTCCGGAGTTCATGCTCATAACGCTCAGCGGGGATCGTCCGGGGGATCAACTCAAGCTCGTATCCGCCGTCACCAAAGCCTATCTCGACGGCTATGTCAACAGAGAGCGGAACGACCATTTAGCTCATAAGGAGAAACTCCAAAAGATATTCAATCGCTTGGAAGAGCGGTTGCGAACAAAAAAAGACATGCTGCGAAAGCTTCAAGAGCAAAATGGACCGATCGGCGAGAAAGGGATGGCAGTACTCCAACAGGTGGCTTTGGCGGAGCTACAGGCTGCCAAGAAAGAGCTGGCCGAGGTCCATAGAGAGCTTTCCCACCTAGGCCTTGAGCTGGAATTGAAACCCAATTGGATAGATAAAAAGTGGCCGGAGCTTGTGGCCTGCATCAATCCGCTGCCTCTTTCAGGCGTGCCGATCAATCACGCCTTTGTGGCCTTGCTGTCCGACGAGCTTTTCGTTTCCCTCGATTCACCGAACGCGCTACGATTGGCGGGCGACAAAGAAGTGGATGACCTGATTAAGAAGGATAAGATCGTCGTCGAGGATTCCAAGGCAATCGCGGAATTGGAAACCTTCATCGAGAATCTTCGAGAGAAGCTCCAACCGGAGGCATTTGCGAAACGAGCCGCGCCGTATCAAAAGCAACTCGACGATCTAAGGAAAGCAGTCGAGAAGCGAAAACTGGAGTTGCGTCCCGAGATCCTCCAAAAGTTCCGCGAACACCTTCGACTCAATGCGAGGGAAGACCTCGAACGAATGCGTAATAAGTGGAAACTCTTGAAAGAGACCGAAAAGCTGCTCGTAACCGATGTCACGCGCCTCGATGAAGAATCGAAACAGATTCGTAGAAACGCGGTGGAT
>JAJXWW010000095.1 GCA_021781415.1 Planctomycetota bacterium | reverse complement strand
ATCTCATTCTGCGAATCCGGAGCGGTGTCCGTCGATGAACCGATCGTCGATTTGGGCGATAGGGAGGGAGCAGTTGGATGTTTGGTCAGCTTGAGGACGCGCAACTCCTCTTCCGCTTGTTTGAGCTTCTCTTCCTGTTCGTCAAGCAATCGACCATCAATGGTCCTTGACTCAACAAGATCCTTCGACCGCTCGAGTTGCCGCCTTCGGAAATCGCGATTGGCCTCGGCACGTCGAAGCGCCTCTTGGTATGCGTGCTTTTCACGAAGCGAGGCAACCTTCTGCGAACTCTCGTGAGAACGATTCGGCCACAAAGCGTATCCGAAAACGAGCGCGGCGGCGACACTCGCCGCCGCACTATAAAGCAGCCATCGCCGGGGACGGCGCGGCATGGGTGGCCCCAGCTTTTGCGCTCGATCTTGCGACCGTTCCACCGCGTCCGCGGGTGGGGCAACCGCGCGTATCTGTTCGACGGCGGGACGCAATGTATCGCTCAGTTCGTTCAGCGGATTCTTCTCGTCCATTAGGGATTCTCCTCAACCGTCTCCAACAGGAAGGATTCCAGCTTGAGACGGGCTTTGTGCAAAGCCGACGCCACCGCGCCGGCCCGGATGTGCAGAGTTTCGGCGATTTCCTGATACGACAGATCGTCGAAGTATCGCATACAAAAGACCGCTGCCTCGCGGTCGGGTAGCTGTGAAATGGCGTGGCGCAAACGCTCGCTCAATTCACGTTCGACGGCAGCGGCTTCCGGCCCGTCGTCGGACGCGGCGAGGGACAAACCGTTGATCGACACGGTGTTCTTCCGCTGGCGCAGTCGATCCAGCGCGCGGCAAGCGGCCAAACGGCGCAGCAGCGCCGGCCAGTGTCGCACCACCTGCAGATGCTGCAATTGGTGGACCTGTAAAAAAACTTCTTGAACGACATCCTCGGTGTCGGCGACATGACCCAAAATCTTCCAGGCCGTGGCGAACACCAGAGGACCGTACTCGCGCACGATGCGATCCCAGTCGGTCACAATTCGCTCTCCTGAGCGTCCGGGATGGGGCTGATAATAAAGTCGAACGAGAACGGAAAATGTTTCTTGCGCGATGAGATACTTTCGTCGATCGGCGGTAGGATGGGTCTCGTTTCTCGACCCACCCTACCCCACACATTCGGGAAGTGCTTTTGTGCCAACTCCCTACTTCCACGGTGTGCCGGGCACGTACTTGGCGGTCGGATCGCCGGGTGGTTTGTCGAGGGCGAGAAAAGCGAATAAATCGGCGATCTCTTTTGGCTTCAATTGATTCTCGATTCCCTCCGGCATCAGCGACGTGGGGCTGACGCTGATTTCCTCAATGTCCCCACGCGGGACGGTTTCCAGCTTGCCGCCTTGCAACTTCAAGACGACGCGCTGTTTGCCGTCTTCGACGACCAGTCCGCTCAGGGTTCGGCCTTTCGTGGACTGCACGGTGACGGCCTGATAGGCCGCACCGATGACGAGACTCGGATCGAAAACATTGGAGATCAACTGCTCGAACGAGGCGCGGCCATTGTTGGTGAGATCCGGCCCCACCTCCATGCCCTCGCCGTGTATCTTATGGCATTGTCCGCATAGATTCTTGAAGACGAGCGCGCCCGCCTTGGCATCGCCGCGATTCTTGCGGAGAAACTCGCGCATGTCGGCGACGACCTGTTCGCGCTGAGGATTGCGGCCTTCACGAACGACGCCCCAGATCGACTTGACTCGCTTCACCAGTTCGGCGTCCTTGTTGGCGAGCAGTTTCCGCACCTGATTGACGTTGACGGCGGCGCTGGGGATTTTCTTGTCGGCCACGGCTCGAACGAGCTGTTTACTCCAATACGTTCGCTGCGTCAGCAATTCGATGGCCTTGGGTTGCACGTCTGGCTCCAGGCGATCGAAAGCGTTCAGGACAATCGAGGACACTTTCTCGTCCTCAAGTTTCCCCAAAGCGGCCAAAATCGCCGCTCGAAAGGGCGGAGCGTTCGCTCGCCTCTCGGATAGGAGCGCGGCCGCCATCGGTAGAATGCCGTCGTCCTTGGCCGCGATCAAGCCTTCGAGGGCGCGAATGCGATTGCCGTCCGGCTGTCCCTGATCCCGGCAGCGTTGGCGCACGATGTCTCGGCCCATGCTTTCTCGGAGGGAAACGGCCAAGAGGGCGGCCTCGATTTGTAGGGGATTCGACGAACCGTCTTCGAGCAACTTCCGCAGACGTGGAGCGAAAGAGTGCTTGAGGCTTTGCAGCGCCGCGCCGTTGATTTCGCCGCTCTGCACCTTTTCGGTCAATACGGACAGACAACGCGCCGCCGCTTGGCCGTCGGTCGATCTTTCCGAAAAGAGATCGAATAGCGAAGCGAGCAGGGTCGGCTCCAGCTTGCGGCGGGCGAGAATTCGATCCACGATTCGAGGCATCAAGCGTTGCACCGCCGCCGACTCGCTCAACTTCTTTTGCTTTACCAACGCGAGAAATCGATCGGCTCGTTCCTCCAAGAGAGGATGCAGATTTTGCCAGACGATGACGGGGATGAGCTTGTCGTCGCCGCACGAAGTCAGCACTTCCAGCAGCACCGGCATGGCTTCCTCGCCGGCAAGCTTTCTGGCAGCCACGACTACTTGCAATTGCACGTCCGGCGACGGATCGCGTGCCAAACTCAAAACCTTCGTCCTGATGTCTGCGTCGATTTTTCCTCGATTGCCAGCGGCGCGTACCGCCCAGGCCCGATAGCCGGGGGCGGAGTGCGCCAGCAAGCGCCGATGGAAGGCGGGTTCGAGATCCCCCGCGCCGATCAGCGACCAGAGAGCGTGCATGCGCGTCTTGCGCGGAGTTTTCTCGTCGAATACTATTTTTTCTAGTTGTTGCCTCACCTCGGGATGGTTTCGTTCGACCAAGAGCCGTTGAGCGAGATCGCGGTAGAAGACGTTGGGACTGTGAAGTCGCTGGATCAATTGCTCGTCGGTTTCGTGAGCCAAATCGAATTTCGGAGCGCGAGGAGTGTTTTTGTAGCGAATGCGATACAATCGGCCGCGCAGGCGATCGATCCCCGCCGGATCGCGGTTGGCGTCTTGGTAGCAATGATAACGGTCGTACCAGTCGAGGATATACATGCAGCCGTCGGGGCCAGTTTTCTGCGACACGGGCATGAACCAGGCATCGTTGGCGCTGAGGAAATCGGGGCGCGGCTTGGCGAAATAGGTCGAGCCGTCGCGCGTCAACTCGTCGCAGTTGACGCAGTTGCCGTGGATATTGCCCATGTACAATTTCTCTCGAAATTGGTGCGGATAGGCGTCGCTGTCGAAGAAGTGGATGCCGCAATAGGCGGCCTTTTGATGGCGATGTTTGACGATGGAACCGAGCGGCCAGGTGAACGGCGGATACGGCCCGCCTTGACGGTGATAGTATCCGGTTTCGCTCAGATGCCACAGGTGATCGATGACGCAGGCGCTGACAAACGCGCTGCCCTCGCCGTCCCAGGCCACGCCCCACGGATTGCTGGTGCCTTCGCAAAAGAGTTGGAACTCGCGCGTTTTCGGATGAATGCGGAAGAGGGCGCAAGTGAAGTTGAACTCCTTGCCGTGTTGCTTGACGCGGCTGGCATTGAAGACGCCGTTGAGGCCGTACAGCCAGCCGTCCGGTCCCCAAGTCAGCGAGTTGGGCAGTTCGTGGGTATCGAATCGTCCGAAGCCGGTGACGACGACCTCCGGCTTGCCCGCCGCTTTGCCGTCGGGTCCGATTTTGTAGAAGAGAATGTCCGGCGCGTTGGCCACCCACACGCCGCCGTGGCCGACGGCGATGCCGGAGGGGATGTTCAACCCCTCGGCGAAGATTGTCGTCTTGTCGATCTTGCCGTCGCCATCGGTGTCTTCGAGAATCTTCACGCGGTCGCGTCCGGGTCCGGCGCTGCGGCGGGGATACTCCAGGCTTTCGGTGATCCAAATGCGGCCGCGCTCGTCGAAGGTCATGGCGACCGGGTTGACGATGTCCGGCTCGGCGGCAACCACTTCGACGGAAAAGCCCTCTGGCACGGTCATTTTCTCGATGGCTTGCGCGGGAGAAAGAGCCGGTCCCGGAGCGCGGTCTTGTCCGTGCGGCGGTCGTTCGGCTTTTTGAGCGAAAGCGATCCGCGATGCGCCAAATAGAAGAATCGTTGCCAAGCCAACGCCTGCAAGCGATTGGCGCGAGAAGCGAGCGGGGGAGAGGAACATACGACAACTCCAAGGACCGAGCGGCGAAAAGCCAACGAATACGGATTCTCTATGTTAATGGAAACCGACGGACAAACGCAATCGAATCGAGGGAACCATCCGATGTCGAAAAAACTTTTCGATCTGAGCGGCAAAGTGGCTTTGGTGACGGGCGGCAGCAAAGGTCTGGGCAAGGCCATGGCGCGCGGCTTGGCCGAGGCGGGAGCGGATATTGTCGTTTCCAGCCGGCACGAGGATGAATTGCGATCTGCTTTAGAGGAAATCCTTCGAGGCACCCACCGATGCGGCTGCTACATCGTCGCCGACATGAGCCAGCGCGGGCAAGTCGAGCATCTGGCCAAGACCGCCTTGGAGAAAATGGAGCGCGTGGATATTCTCATCAACAACGCCGGCACCAATAAGCCGCAGGCCATCGACGAGATTACCGACGAGGCGTGGAACAACGTGCTGGAAATCAATCTCAGCTCCGTCATGGCGCTGACGCGGGCGTTGGTTCCGCAGATGAAAGCGAGGCGTTGGGGGCGGGTCATCCACATCTCTTCGGTCATGGGTTATCTGTCGAAGGAAAAGCGCAACATCTATTCGGCGACGAAATCGGCTCTGTTGGGGCTGGCCCGCGCCAGCGCGCTCGATCTCGGCGAGTTCGGCATCACGGTCAATTGCATCGCGCCCGGCCCGTTCCTCACCGACCTTCCCGCCTCGGTACTTTCGGAGGCCGAGCAGAAGGCGTTCGCGGATCGCACGGCCCTCGGTCGTTGGGGCGATCCGAAGGAATTGGTCGGTCCCGCGCTGCTGCTATCCAGCGATGCCGGCAGCTATATCACCGGACAATCGCTCGTCGTCGATGGCGGCTTTTTGGCGCGATAAACGACCTCGTTCGACTCGCCCTCAAAAAAATTAATTTCCCGCTCGCCTTTCGGTTCTTTGTGAGCTAAGGTTCTAGTGATCTACACTCCCCTGGTACGATTATTCTCATAAGCGGCACGAAAACCGCTTTAACCGCATCGCCGCGGTTCACCATGCGCCCGTGATCCCCCATCAGCCGTGGCCTCGCCCATTTGGTTTCTTAGGAGGCACGCCATGCGCGGAGAGGGAGAGACAACTTTGCAATCCGGTCAAGCCGCACTCATCGTTACCTACGGCAACACGACTCGGAAATGTCGCCCGCTGGATCGCGATCTGTTTCTCCTGGGTCGCTCTCCGATGTGCGATGTCGCGTTGGTCTCGCCGGAGGCTGCTCCGGTACACTGCATCCTGCAACGAACCGCCGACGGCTGGCGCATCCGCGATTGCTCCGGAGGCCGACATGCCACTCGGCTCAACGGACGCGCCATCACCGAAGAAGCCCTCAACGATGCGGATGTGCTGCAAATCGGCGCGTTCAGTTTCGAGGTGCGTCTACCGGCGGGGCATCCCACGCGAACGCTGGCCATCGCGTCTTCCGGCCAGGATTCCTTGTCTCCTCGCCTCAAACAATTGCAGCGTTCGCGCCGCAATCTCGTTCGCTTGGCACTCCGCCTCCGCGCGCGCAAGGGAAAGGCGCTGCCTCCGACGCTGGCGGAGTTGGAGAGGCAGGCCGACACTTTGCGCGGCCTGCAACGCGACTATCAGAAATTGATGCGGGAATACGAAGAACGCTTGAACGATGTCGAACGCGCCGAACGCGAGGTATGCGACGAGCGTGCCGCTTTCGAGCGCGAATGCGTCGAACGCCGCGTGCGCTTGGAACGCGAAGAGTACGATCTCGCCCGGCGACAGGCCGAACTCACGCGCGCTCCCGTCGCGCAAGTGGCCCCCGACGCCCAGCCTGCGGGCGCAATCGAGGAACGAGCCTTGGAACTCGATCGGCGCAGCCGAGAATTGAACTGTTTTGCGCGCTACCTCCAACGAACGAGACGCCAAGCGGAAGAGAAAGCGGTCTACGTCGTCTCTCCCAGCGAAGCAGCGTATTGGCGGCGCGAATGCGAGCAGCTGCAAGCAAACTGGTCGGTACTCGAAGCGCAATTTCAGCGGGAATTAGCGGCCATCAAGGCCGAATGTGGGTGCGCTCGCGCCAAGGCCGAGGCGTCGACCGTCTCGGAGCGGGAAACGCACGCCATCGTGGACTCGTTGCAACGCGAGGTCGCGGAGCGCGACGCGCAGCTTCAAAAGCTGCGACGAGAAATCGAGCAACGGGACGCGATGGCGAACCTGGAAAAGTGCGACGGATACGAGAGCGAGTTGAATGCTTATCGGCAAGAATTGGAGCGCGATCGGCAAGCGTTGAGCGAGCAGATGTGCCAATTGCAGGCGCGTCAAAGCGACATCGAATCGATAGCGCGCGAGGCCGAGTTCCAGATGTCGCGCGAACGGGCCGTCCTCGCGCGGGAGCGAGCCGAGTTGACTCGTCTGCGCGACGAAATCCGCGTGGCGCGCGAACGCGGTCCTCGGGCCGACGACATCCGCGAACGGCTCGCCCATCTGCGATCGCTCCGCCAAGATTTATCGGGAACCTCGCCCTCCGCGCCCGGCAATCACCGGCGCGAAGAGTCCGTTGTCAAGGAGGAGAACCCGGTACGAGGATCGGTCGATTGAAGGGTGGCGGCGCTTCCTTCAACCCATCGCTAGGCCGAATCGCTCCGCGCACTCCGAGCAGTTCTGGATTGCGAGCCAACTTGTCGGCAAAGGTTTCAAAATCCCGCAAGATGCGCTCCATGCGCGGCATCGCTCGTACGATCGAACACGCCGCGCCGTTGAGATTGTTGTACAGCGACGGATCGCCGAGCAAGCGCTGCACGGTTCCATCTTTATCCAACACCCTCGTCAGCTGGCCGAGGTCCGAGAGTAAGCGATTGACCTTGGCCATGCTCTCGTCGAGGTTGCGCGCCGTGCTTTCGGAGTGTTCGGCATAGGGGCCGATGGTCTTCTGAAGATCGCGCATGGCGGAGTTGGCGCGATCGAGCGTTTCGTTCATCTGTTTGGGCAGGGGCTTACTGTCTTCGAGGATGCCGTCGATGTTGCGCGAGATATTGTTGAATCGTTGGCTGGCTTGCGAGGAGTTCTTGAGAATCGCCGTGACGTAACGCTGATTTTCCTCGTTGAACACATTCCCAACGCGCGTCAGGATGGTGTTGAGATTGTCGATGGCCTTGGTCACTTCGTCGAGGTTGGTCTGCGCCCAGACGTTGAGCCGTTCGCCCACTTTGCCCCAATTGCGGGCGGCGGAGCCGAAATCGTCGAGATCCTTTTGCACCTCCGGCAGCGCCTTGCGAATATCCTTGGCCAATCCCTGAACCTCTTGATTCGTCGCCTGCAAGGCCGGTAGCTGTCGCCGAGCGTCCTTGGCCAGATCTTGATATTCCTGATTCGTCTTTTGCAGATCGGGAATGGCGCGGCGGACATCCTTGGCCAAATCGCGATATTCGCGCAGCGTCTCCTCGGCCAACGGCGAGATGCGCTCCAGCTTTTGCAGCGAACGCCGAATCTCGTTCAGCGTGTCCTGCGCCGTCGGGGCGACTTCGGAGGCGCGATTGAGCAGCGTATTCACGTTGACCGGCCTCAGCCCCACGATTTCCGAGCCGGGTTCGAGAACACTCCGATCTACCGGCTGTCCTTCCTCCGCTGGAATCGGCACAAAGTCGATGCTGACATCGCTGCCGAGGAGTCCCACATTCAAAGTCGGCTGCTCGTTCCGGCGAATCGTATACCGCGCTTCGATGGCCACGCGCACCCGCACGATGCCGCGCTCGTCGTCGAGGATGACATCGCGCACTTCGCCGATGCGCACCCCGGATCGGCGCACCGGCGAACCCGGACCCACGCCGGGAGCATCGACGAAACGAAGGGTATAAAGGTTCGTGCGTTTGAAATAGTTCGGCAGACTTCCAAACATCACGATGAGCGTTCCCATCAATACCAGCGCCATCAGCACGAAAAGGCCAATCCCCCAGCGCATGCTTCGGTCGCTCATGGTAGCACCTCGCGCAATCTTCCGGTCCACGGGGTTCGTGGGAACGTCCCTCTTGGGCGGAATAGGAGGGACATCGCCTCACTCCGGTTGGCGCGACAACTCGCGCAAACGCTCGCCCGCCTCGCCCTCAATGAACTGCCGCACGCGCACATCGGCGTGATCGCGCAGTTGTTCCGGCGCGCCATCGAAGAGAATCTGATGTTCGCCCGGTCGTAACCGACTTAACGGATAAAACATGACGACGCGGTCGGCCACCTTGTTGACCGTCTTCATCTCGTGCGTGACGATGATGCTCGTCACCGGATGTTGACGCCGCGTTTGCAGGATCAACTCGTTAATCACATCGGTCATAATCGGATCGAGTCCCGTGGTCGGTTCGTCGTAAAGCATGACTTCGGGATCGAGAGCCAAGGCGCGGGCCAATCCAACCCGTTTTTTCATACCGCCCGACAACTCCGCCGGCTTCTTGCTCACCACTCCCGCCGGCAGACCGACCTCTTGCAGCCGCTGTCGCACAATCTCGCCGATCTCCACTTCCGGCTTCCCTCCCAACGCCCTCAATCCAAACGCGACATTATCGTAGACCGACAGACTGTCGAACAGAGCCGCGCCCTGAAATAGAAATCCAAAGCGCAACCGCTGCCGCGTCAACTCGCGCTCGGGCAGACGTTCGAGATTCATGCCGTCGAAAAAGACGCGGCCCACCGTCGGACGCAACAGGCCGATGATGAGTTTGAGCAACACCGTCTTGCCGCATCCGCTCTCGCCGATGACCGCCAACGTCTGGCCGCGCTGGATGTCGAGGTCGATGCCGTGCAATACGCTCTGCGTGCCGAACTGCATGCTCACCTGTTGCAACGCGATCAACGAATGGGGTGCGTTGGCTACGTCGCTCATGTTGGGTTTCCGTTTCCTTCGCAAGATCGAAGGCGTCTCGCTTCCGCCGCATTCCGTAGCGATCACGATACACCTTCTCAACCGATCGGTCGAGAGCGGACGGACGCCCCTCCCCGACCCAACGACCATGCGACCCCTCTACGCCGGAGTAGCGGGGAAAGGGGCCTATCGGAGAGAGACTATCCGATTTCCGCGAGATCCAAACTCTGGCCGTAGCGTTCGAGAACCAACGTGCGGAGCGCGGCGTGTTCGGGACGGCGAAGGGCGGCGTCCTCGGCGACGAGTGCGAAGGCGTCTTTGCGGGCCTCGCGGAGTAAGTCGGCATCGGCGATCAGGTTGCCGACGCGCAATTCGCCGATTCCATGTTGGCGCGTGCCGAAAAACTCGCCTATGCCGCGCAAACGCATGTCCTCCTCGGCAAGCGCGAATCCGTCCGTGGTACGGAGAAAGACGCGCAAGCGCTGTCGTCCTTCGTCGCCGGAGGGATTGGCGAATAGGAAACATTGCCCCGCTGTCTCGCCCCTCCCGATGCGGCCGCGCAGCTGATGCAGCTGCGACAATCCGAACCGCTCCGCGTGTTCGATCACCATCATCGTCGCGTTGGGCACATCGACGCCGACTTCAATGACGGACGTGCAGACCAGCAAATCGAGTTTCCTGCTCCGAAAGTCGTCCATTACCTTTGCCTTCGTCTCCTCGTCTTGCCTTCCGTGCAGCAGCCCGACGCGGAAATCGCGGAACGGTCCTTCGGCTAACTCGGCATGAGTCTGAATGGCCGACTTCACGTCGAGTGAGGCCGATTCCTCGACCAAGGGACAAACGAGATACGCTTGTCGGCCTTGTTTCATCCCCTCGCACAGCCGCGCGTAGACGCGCTGGCGCTGTCCCTCCGGTTCCCAACGGGTGGCCACGGGCTGTCGTCCTGGAGGCGATTGACGCACGAGGGACACGTCCAGATCGCCGAACACCGTGAGGGCCACGGTGCGCGGAATGGGCGTGGCCGTCAGCACGAGATAATGCGGATCGACGCCCAGACGGCGAAAGCGCGCCCGCTGATGAACGCCGAACTTGTGCTGCTCGTCGATGACCACCAGCCCCAGCTTGGCGAAACGCACATCGTCCTGCACCAGGGCTTGCGTTCCGACGACGAGATCGATGTCGCCGGCGGCCAACGCCTTCAGCGCGTCGCGCCGCTGAGCCGCCGTCAGCGCTCCGGTCAGCAGCAGGCGGCGGACGCGGCTATGGGCGAGATAGCGGTCCAGAGTGCGCGCGTGTTGACGGGCCAGCACTTCGGTTGGGGCCATCAGCGCGGCTTGATGCTTATTGGCCACAGTCGTTAACAGCGCATAGACGGCGACGGCAGTTTTGCCCGCGCCCACGTCGGCTTGTAAGAGGCGCTGCATCGGCTTATCGCACGAGAGATCGCGGCATAGGTCGGCCACGGCTCGATCTTGGTCGGCGGTGAGGCGAAAGGGAAACAATCGGCGAATCCGCGCGTCGATGGCCGGAGTCGTCGTCAGAATCGGAGCGCGGCCTTCCTCGCGCACTTCGCGCCGGCGCAGGGCGAGAGCCAGCTGAAGAATAAGAAACTCCTCGTAGACAAATCGTCTTCTGCCTCTTGTGGCCGCCTCCAATGTAGAAGGGAAGTGAATATCGCGCAGCGCCCGGTCGGCGGTGGGCCAATCGTGCTTCCGCCGCAACGCTTCGGGTAGAACCTCGATCAGATGCGGAGCATGCGCGTCGAGCGAGGCGCGGAGCAACGCGCGCAAATGTTCGGGCCGTAAATCTTCGGTTAGCGGATACACCGGCACGACGCCCGGATCGCTCGTCGCGTTACCGTCGAGGATCTGCACGCGCGGATTGTTCATCTGCCAATGATCGCGGTACCACTTTGGCTTGCCGCTGAATGCGAGCCGTTGGCCGTAGCGAAATTGCTTGGAAGCAAACGGCCGATTGAACCACACGCCTTCCAGACAATTCTTGCCGTCGTCGCAGAGAACGACGCGGACGATGGTTCGACCGTCGTTCAACTCGCGGCCGTCGATTTCCACGACTTCGCCGCGCACCGTTTGAATGCTGTCTTCCGACAGCAGCGCGATGGAACGAACGTCGTTGAGATCCTCGTAGGCGCGCGGGAGGTGAAAGAACAGATCGCCCACAGTGCGCAGTCCGAGCCGTTCGAGCATCTCAAGCCTCGGAGCCGAGATACCGGGAAGCGAATCCAGCGGGATTTGCAAGGGAGACTGCGAGGTCACGATTGCGCATCCAAAAATCGAATCGAAGGAGCCAACGCTGCATGATAGCGGGTTGCTGGCCGGTTTGCATCACCCGGCAGCTCACGCAGCCGGTTCGCCGGGAGGTTCACCCGGCAGCTCACGCAGCCGGTTCGCCGGGAGGTTCACCCGGCAGCTCACGCAGCCGGTTCGCCGGGAGGTTCACCCGGCAGCTCACGCAGCCGGTTCGCCGGGAGGTCCGCTTATGCAACTGCTTTGTACTTTTCTCCCTGGAATGTTGTAAAAGAGAGGCGCGACCGCCGATTCGTCGTTCGGCTCGTTTTCCAGCGCCACATTTTTTTTCGATTTAACCGTATCCATGACAGTGAGTTACACCCGTTGTTGGAAATCGTCTTGACAGAATTGTGCAATTGGTATTCGACTTGCAATAACTCCTTCCGTTGAAACAAGTCATCCCGTCGTACAGGAGTACCGCCATGCAAGTCGAACTCTTCTGCCCCCAATGCTCGTGTTCGTTCTCGGCTTCCCCCGACGCCCCGGCCGCCGAAGTGCTGGACCGCATGGCCGAGGAAGGACCGTGGTACGCCCTGGGCGACGGTGAAACCTTTGAAGACATGATCTTCTCGACACTGTTCGTCTGCGGCAACATTCGCTGCACCGAATGCGGCGAGGCGGTGTCCGTGTCGGAGCAAAGTTTGGGGCAATTGACAATGGAAGTGCTGGGCAGTTGGTAGTTCCCTGGCCGACCCATCCCGGCAGTCCGAGTCCCGCCTCGGACTGCCCATTCTCGATAACGAAAAGGGGCGTCCGCAAAGCGCACGCCCCATTGCCGCTCTTCCATGACCGCACGTTCCTCGGTACCGATCCAAGTACCCGACATTTTCATTCGGAAACGCAACCATCGCAGAACGATTCGTAGTCCATCGTCGGATAGGCGTTCGACCTCGGAGCTTTGTGGCGATGAATGCGTTGGAGAAGCGAACGACACAACGAGGGATGTCTGCCGCAGTCGGGGCAGCCGCCGAAACCGAAGCCGCCCTCGTCCTCGACATTCGCTCCGGGCACGGGGTAGGCGGGCCAGCAAGGATAGCCCGATCCCGCATAGCCGCGACCGCTCTTGCGTTGGCACTTGCGGCAGAGCCGATGCTTCGGAGTCTCTTGCGAGAAAGCACATCCATCGCAAAAGCCGTCTTCGTTTACCCAGCCGCCGTCGCCGAATCCATCCGAATGGCCGCGACCATTCTTGCGCAGACAGCGTTTGCACAGCGAGTTCGTCGATGGCGCGGGAGCGAGATAGGGAGTTCCCCAGCCGCAACTATCGCACCGACTCCCGAACGTGGAGGAAGCGCAGCCGTTGTCGCAGCGGGGCGGCTTGTGCGTCCAGAAGAGATGCCCGCGCGGCTTCCATTTGTATGCGGTGAGCGGCGAGCCGTACCAACTCAGACAGCCGCTCCCGCCGTCTTGCCATGCCTCGTCGGATATTCCAGACGCGGATTGTCCCTTGCGCGCATGGAATTTCCCGAACCATTTGTGATGTTTGGCGGGAGCCGCGAACGGCAAGCAATCGGGACACTCGATCCCTTCCGAGACGACTTCTTCTTCCGTCGCCGTTGCCTTGTCGCTCGGCGGCGTCTGTGGAGTTGGCGTTAACCGCGACGGTTCTTTGGTCGTCGCGCCGTCCAACGATGTCAACCGACCGTCCACCGCGAGAAGGAGAAGGGGTTGACCACTTTCGTAGGCAACTTGTCGGAGTACATCCGTGGAATCGAAAATATCCGCATCGAACGGCGACTCGTCGGTAAAATCGGGAGTCTGTCCGACCGCCAGCGTCGCGGTCAGAAACAGTACGGCTACTCCCTGAAGGGGGAGGGGGACGCGCATAGTGCAAAGTCTCCTGTTGAGTACGGTAAAGCGGCAGGGATGGCGCGCACCGGGAAACGGGCGCGCTGGCGAGCGAGCAGTCTCTCGCCGCCTCTCTCCTCTTCGGTTCTTTAGCCTTTGTTACCAAATGTGGAATCCTCGCCGCACTCGCCTCGGCGCGTCTCGACCGCGCCATCCTCCGCGTACAAAGCACGACTCGCTCGATTGTCGTTTCACGCCGAAAAAGATCGACGCGCGCCGTTCGTCCGATCGTCGAGACCGCATCGCTCGGCCTATTCGGGACGATTGGGCGTACCGATGTCTCCCACACGGTTGACATCGGTGCGTATCGGTAGACAATATCCAAATCGTTGCACCATCCTTCCCGCCTCGGAGAGCCGTCATGCGACCTATCGTTGCGTTCGCCATTCTCGTCTTCGCCGTTGGCTCCGCCTCTGCCGACGAGGGAGTGCGTCCGGTCGGAGCGGACGGCAAGCCGCTCAACCTCGACTTCGAGACCGGAACGCTCAAGGATTGGACGGCCGAAGGAGAGGCTTTTCGCGGTCAACCCATCAAGGGCGACACGGTAGCCAAGCGGCGCGGCGACATGAAGAGTCAACACCAAGGCGATTACTGGATCGGCAGCTACGAGTTGCACGGCGACAAACCGCAAGGCACGCTGCGCTCCGTGCCGTTCAAGGTGACGCATCCGTGGGCTTCCTTCCTCATCGGCGGGGGACCGTGGCCGGAAACTTGCGTCGAACTGGTCCGGGCCGACAAAGGGGATGTGATCTCTCGCACCTCCGGGATCGAGCAAGAGAACCTTCAGCGCGTGGCCGTCGATCTGAGCGCGCATCGCGGCAAAGAGATTTTCATTCGTCTCGTCGATAAGCACACCGGCCATTGGGGGCATGTGAATTTCGACGATTTTCGCTTTCACGCCGATAAGCCCACGTTTCCTCAGCGCAAAGGGCCGCCGACGCCGGATGCCTACAAGAACGCTGGATTAACTCCGGAGAAGGCGGCGGCGGCCATGACCGTCCCCGAAGGATTCGATGTGAAGCTGTTCGCCGGCGAACCGGACGTTAGGCAACCCATCGCGTTCTGCCTCGACGAGCGCGGCCGACTGTGGGTCGCCGAGGCGTACAGTTACCCCATTCGACGATCCGATAAGGATGCGAAAGATCGCATTCTCATCTTCGAAGACAGCGACGGCGACGGAAAGTTCGATAAACGCACGGTCTTCATGGAAGGGTTGAACCTCGTCAGCGGTTTGGAGATCGGCTTCGGCGGCGTGTGGATCGGCGCGGCTCCCTCTCTGATGTTCGTGCCCATCGAACCCGGCAAGGACAAGCCGGCAGGTAAACCGCAAATCCTTCTCGACGGCTGGCACTACGAGGACACGCACGAGACACTGAACGCTTTCTGTTGGGGGCCGGACGGCTGGCTGTACGGCTGCCACGGTGTCTTCACCCATTCGCGGGTCGGCAAACCCGGCACGCCCGACAAGGACCGAACTCCCATCAACGCAGGCGTCTGGCGCTACCATCCGACGAGACATATCTTCGAGGTATTCGCGCACGGAACCAGCAATCCGTGGGGATTGGACTTCGACGAACGCGGCCAAGCGTTCGTGTCGGCCTGCGTCATTCCGCACGCCTATCACATCGTTCAAGGAGGCCGCTATCAGCGACAAGCGGGAGCGCACTTTAATCCGCACACCTACGCCGACATTCAAACCATCGCCGATCACCTTCATTGGCAAGGGGCCAATCCGTGGGCGGGCAATAACAGTTCCGACAGCGCCGGCGGCGGGCATGCCCATTGCGGCTTGATGCTCTACCAAGGCGGAACGTGGCCGGACGAATATCGCGGACGCATGTTCATGGGCAACGTCCACGGCCATCGCCTGAATGTGGATATATTGCGTCCCAAAGGCTCCGGATTCGTTGCGTCCCACGGTCCCGATTTCCTCCACGCCAACGACGCCTGGTCGCGCTTCATCAACCTGCGCTATGGACCCGACGGCAACGTCTATCTTCTCGATTGGTACGACAAGCAGGCGTGCCATCACGGCGATCCCAAAATCTGGGACCGCGAGAACGGACGCATCTACAAGATCGAGTATCGCGGAACCAAGCCGGTGAAGGGCGTCGATCTCAGCGAGAAAAGCGATAAGGAACTGGTCGAGCTATTGCTGCACAAAAACGAATGGTATGTGCGCCAATCGCGCCGTTTGTTGCAAGAACGGGCGAACCGGCAGCGTAAGCTGCCGGGTGCTTCTCCGCCGTCGAACGTCGCGGACAGCTTGGCGAAGATTGCTTTCACGAACAAAGATGAGACGCTCCGTTTGCGCGGTATGTGGGCGCTGCACGTCATTGGCGGACTGACCGAGGAACGATTCCTCAAAGCTCTTTCGGACACTTCCGCTTCCGTCCGCGCTTGGGCGGTGCAATTGGCCTCGGAGAACGGCAATCCCTCCGAGACGCTAATGAAGCGCTTTGCCGAGCTTGCTTCCGCCGACCCCTCGCCGATGGTGCGTCTGTATCTGGCCTCGGGACTGCAACGATTGCCCCTCGCTCAACGGTGGGACATTCTGCAAGGGCTGTTTGCGCATTCAGAGGATGCCGCCGACGCCAATTTGCCCCTTTTATATTGGTACGCTTTGGAGCCGTTAGCCGAGTCGTCGCCAGAACGTACTCTCAAGTTGGCATCCGAAGCGAAGGCGTCGCCGTCGCTGCTGCCGTTCGTGGTTCGACGCATCGCATCCTCGGCGACTCCGGAATCGCTCGAACTGGTGGTGAAATCACTGTCCAGCGAAATCGAAACCGGACGACGGCAAGCGCTCCTGAGCAGCGTGCAAGAGGCGTTGAAAGGCCGTCGTCGCGTGGACATGCCCAAAGGATGGCCTGCCGTCTTCGTGAAGTTGTCGCGCAGCTCCGATGCGGAGGTCCGCCGCCGCTCGATGGCCTTGGCGGTGTCGTTCGGCGATCCGTCCGCTCTGTCCGAGCTGCGCCGCGTGGCCGAGGATCGCGCCGCGGAGACGACGGCAAGGCAGAGCGCTCTGGCCGCTCTTCTCGACGCCCACGACAAGGAATTGGCCTCCGTCTTGCAACGTCTCGTGGATGACCGAGCGCTGCGAGCCTCCGCTCTGCGCGGCTTGGCTTTCTATGAAGACACGAAGACGCCGCAAGTGATTTTACAGGCGTTCGCATCCCTCAATCCTCAAGAGAAGCGCGACGCGCTCAGCACATTGGCCTCACGCGCGGCCTACGGCAAGGAGCTGATGGACGCCGTCGCCGCCAAAAAAATACCGGCGTCCGACGTACCCGCCGAGATCGTTCGCCAGCTGCGCAATCTTCGCAACAAGGCGCTGGACGAACGCATCGCCGAGGTGTGGGGCATCGTCCGCACCACGCCCGCGGAGCGCCTGCAACTCATCTCGGCATGGAAAAAGAAGCTGAACGCCCCCGCTCCGGAAGTCGATTTGTCGCTTGGACGATCTGTATTCTCCAAAACGTGCCAACAGTGCCACACGCTGTACGGCATCGGCGGCAAGGTCGGCCCCGACATCACCGGCTCGAATCGGGCCAATCTCGATTATCTGCTGGAAAACGTCCTCGATCCGAGTGCCGTCATCCCCAACGATTACAAAATGACCGTGCTGACTCTGAAGAGTGGCCGCGTCGTCACCGGCATCGTCCGTGCCGAGACGCCCGCCGCCCTCACCGTCGTCACCGCCAACGAGACATTGACCGTGCCCTCCAACGAGATCGACGAGCGTTCCCCTAGCGCCACGTCGATGATGCCCGACGACTTGCTCAAACAATTGCGCGAGGAGGATGTCCGCGCCTTGGTTGCGTACTTGCGTCATCCCGCGCAGGTGCCGATATTGGCCGCAACGGACAACGCCAAGGACTTTTTTAACGGCAAAGACCTGACCGGCTGGGACGGCGACCGCAAGTTGTGGTCGGTGGAAAACGGCGAGATCGTCGGCAAGAGTTCTGGATTGAAGCGGAACAACTTTCTTACGAGCCATATGGTCGCCGACGATTTTCGACTGACGGTGAAGGTGAAGCTGACGCCGAATAAGGAGAACAGCGGCATTCAGTTCCGCAGCGTCGCGTTGCCGGACGGCGAGATGCGCGGCCCTCAGGCGGACATCGGCGCGGGCTGGTGGGGCAAGCTTTACGAAGAGAGCGGACGCGGGTTGCTGTGGGACAAGTCCGGCGAGAAGCACGTCAAAGCGGACGATTGGAACGAGTACCGGATCGAGGCCGAGGGCGGTCGCGTGAAGACGTATCTCAACGGCCATTTGTGCGCTAACGTAAACGATGCCAAGCTCGCGCGCCGCGGCATCTTCGGTCTACAAATCCACGCCGGCGGGCCGATGGAGGTGCGATTCAAGGATCTGAAACTGGAGGTGGTGAGAGTACGAAGGAGCGAGCGACATCCGTGATGAATGTAGGTCGCGGTCCCAGATGCAAAGAGCGTCTGGGCTGCCGCCTTTTTCGCCTGAAGCCGTTGATTCTACCGCGGCAATTGCTTCGAAAACTGTTTGCGGGAAAGTGAGATCAATCGGCCGGCACTAACCCCGTTGCTCCAGCTATCTGTAGTGGCGTACGGAAGACGGAAGCGATCTGGTCTGCCATCGGCTGCGGTTCGATCAGGGCGGGAGTCGAGTTATGTATCGTGGTCAACAATGCGGCGAGTCGTTGGCCGACTCTTTGATTGCAGTCTTCCGCCGTCTCATCGAGAAACATTTTCAACCAGCGGAGATTGTTTCTGCTCGGCACCAGCATCCTGGGGGCATCTACTTTTCTCTTTGCCAGCACCCGTAGTTTCACGGCGTCGGATTTAGTGATGATTCCTACGTTGTGAACTGCGGTGTGTCGAAGCTGCCAGATAATACTCATCAACTCATGCCGCCAATGCCCCGGAACAGGTTGCTGGTTCCCTTCCTTGGGGAAAAGATAGAATTCCCCAGTCTTGAAGGGATCGGCCAGCAGCTTTCTGAATCGGTCGTTGACTTCCTTGCAGTCGAGCCAGATTGACGATTCGCAAAGTGCCTTCCCCGCGCTGCCGGAACCGAAGTGCGATGCCAGAGCCGCACCTTGCACCGGGAAGGCGTTGAAGCGGTCGTCCACCACGAGATCGGCCAAGCGATCCACGCATTCGGCGGCCATCTCTTTCAGGAATCGCTCGAACGTCTCAATCAGATTCACAAGGGCCATCCCATGCAGGCGACCCAAATGCCGATCCACCACGACTTGATAGCGTTCGCGTTCTGCGATTAGTCGCTTGACGTAATCGAGCGCTCCCCAGATGTCATCAACGGTTCGCCGATAGTGAAGGATCGGAGCCTTCGCTTCGTCGGGCAGGAGTTGTACACTCTGTAGGATTCCCTTAATTCGTTGGTCAAAGTCGTTGGACGACGGAGACATCGTTACTCCTACTTCGCTTTGGCGGCCTCATCGGCCTCTGCCTGCTCCGTCATTTCGCTATCTTCGGTCAGCAGCCATTCGGGGGTCGTTCCCTTCCAGCATAGGTAGAAAAGGCGATCCTCGCTCCACGGCGGCATTTGCTCCTCGCCGGACACATGCAGATTGTCGGCAAAGTGGCTCACCAACTCGTTCAGCTTCTCTTTGCCGATGGGCTGGGCCGTGGCCCCCTTATCGTCCTTTTTGGCCTGAATCAGCAGCGGACGGTTGATGCTCCGCAGTTCGTAAGCCAGATCCGCCGCGGGACATGGGAAACTCATTCGGCCGTTCAAAAGCGGGTCGCCATCGACATTCCACCAGCGATTCTTTCCCTGGTCTTCTAGCCACTCGGCAAGCTCGAGAGCGGGAAGTTCGTAATATGGTCCACCCCGAATGCCCGTCAAATATCCGAGTACGCGCGAACCGTTGCCGTTGCTGACCCACATGTACGGCGATCCGCTGGTATCTACTTCGTAGCCAGGATCGACTAGACCCAACTCGGCAAGTTGGCGCAAGATGTGAGAGGTTTCCCGATCGACGTCCTTGCCGTTCATGATGAAGTCAGCTTTTTGGATGCGCCGTAGGATCTTGAGCATGTCCGCTGTGACCCGCGCGGCTAAATCGGGAATTGCCGTGTGTGGAACAAGGGAGGCTGGCATGGCGGTTCTCCAGGAAGATCCCTCGCCTGACGTTGTTTCGCAGCACCGTTGCTTCGACGCGGGGCTCATCGGTCATTCTACTCGGTCTCTGGACAACCAGCCATGCGCACTTACAAGAATCCGACGGGAAACCGCTCCTTACCATGCTGGACAACGCCAAGGACTTTTTTAACGGCAAAGACCTGACCGGCTGGGACGGCGACCGCAAGTTGTGGTCGGTGGAAAACGGCGAGATCGTCGGCAAGACTTCTGGATTGAAGCGGAACAACTTTCTTACGAGCCATATGGTCGCCGACGATTTTCGACTGACGGTGAAGGTGAAGCTGACGCCGAATAAGGAGAACAGCGGCATTCAGTTCCGCAGCATCGCGTTGCCGGACGGCGAGATGCGCGGCCCTCAGGCGGACATCGGCGCGGGCTGGTGGGGCAAGCTCTACGAGGAGAGCGGACGCGGGCTACTGTGGGACAAGTCCGGCGAGAAGCACGTCAAAGCGGACGATTGGAACGAGTACCGGATCGAGGCCGAGGGCGGTCGCGTGAAGACGTATCTCAACGGCCATTTGTGCGCCGATGTAAACGATGCCAAGCTCGCGCGCCGCGGCATCTTCGGTCTACAAATCCACGCCGGCGGGCCGATGGAGGTGCGCTTCAAAGAACTGAAACTGGAGGTGTTGACGACTCGGACGGGGGAACCCAAGAGGTAAATCGTCTTTATCTCCTCGCTCCCGCGCAGCACGGCGAACCGGCAGCGTTAGCTGCCGGGTGATTTTCTCCGCGTCTCCTCGTCCCCACGCGGAGCGTGGGAACGAGAGACGAGAGAGAACGCTTCGAGATGCCGGGGGGGACGGACGATTCGTTGTGAATTACCAACGAATGTCGAGTCCGAACGTCAAGCCTTGCGCCCAGAAATCGGTGCCGTTGAAATTGAAGGCGGGACGCGCGGGGCCGCCGCCCGACGAGGGCGGGATCAAGTTGGGATTGACGACCGGATCGATCTGATTGCCGGGGCGAACCACGCTCGACCAGTACAAGAAGTTGTAACCGACGAAGCCGCGAATGTGGTTGGTGAACTGATAGCCGAGATTGAGGCCGATCTCGTCCACCATGCTCACCATGCCGCGCGTGTAGCGGCCGATGTTCGACGACTGCGCCAACAAACCGCCTTGCGCGGTCGAACCGGCGATACCGGGAGCGGCGGCGAACGTCGAACCGGAGATGGCCACGAACTGTTCGGTGCCGCCCAGGGCCACGCTGCCGCGCACGTCCACGCTCCAGCGACCGAAGCGATATTCGCCGATGCCGCCGATTTGGGCACCATTGAACATATTGGTGGTGGCGAAGCGGTCGTTGACCACGAACGTCGTCCCGGCGGGCAGATTCGGATTGGACGAACTAACGACCGCCAAGTTCTCGCGCAAACCCATCGACTCATTCATGCCGAGCATGCGCCAACCGGCGAAACCGTCGATGAACCAATTGCAGCCGCAGAGCAGATTGCGCCGCAGATTGGCCTCGGCTCCATAGAGGACGAACGTGTTGACGGCGGTGAAGGTGCCGGTCAATCCATTGGGCGTGGCCACGGCTTCAATGTCTTGCGCGCCGGTCAGAGCATTGACGAACGGACGAGCCAAGAACGGCACGCCGAGCGAAGAGTTCGTGTAGGTGTTGGCCCCCGCGCCGAGGAAGAAACCGCCAAGCTCAAGCCCCAGGCCGTGATTGTCGTTGAACCAATAGCCGCCGCGCAGCCGCGCGCCGGAATAGGGATTATTGGAGTAGTTATCTCCTCCGAACAGCACACTGGTTCCCGGCTGTCCGATGGCTCCGGGCGGATTGCCGGCGAGCGAGCCGCTCGTGAGGAGCGGCGGCAGGCTTTGCCCTTGGACGAACCACAGCAGGTACTCGGCGGAGCCAAACCAGCGATTGCCGAAGTTGCAACCGTTGCCGCATCCATCGCCCCAACCGCAGCAGCCGTCCATGCCGCAACTGCCGGGCGCACAGCTGCCGTCGTTCAGACAACCCACGCCGTCCAGCAGAGTCGAGTGGACTGGGCCGTTGACAACTCCAGGTCCGGCCGCGCTCCCCGGACTGGCTATCGGGCCGGTTGCCTGCGGCGATGGCGACGCGGCAAGACTGGGCATGGGCGCGAAGTTCGACGCGGGAGGATTGGAAGCCATGAGGGAGGAGGAACCCTGCTGCCGCCAGGCGTAGGGAACGTCCGGTTGCGGTGCTGGATTGGGCATCGGCAACGCCGAAGACGATGTTGTCACCGTGCCATCGTCGAATCCACTTGGCATGGTCCGGCCGAAGCGACCGGAGAATAGACCGGCCGGCTGAATGGCACGGTCTTCCTTCGTGGGTTCTTCCGGGGGAGCGATGGGCGGACTCAAAAAGGCTGCCGGGGCCGGTTCCTCGACCCGCGCCGCTTCGACGACGGGTGACGGCGTTGGATACGGTTGAATGTTCGGCCCGGTCTCCGCGCCCCGAACGAGCGCCCAATTGCCCGCGTGGCCCATCGCCCATACGCCTAACGACAGGGCCAGACTGCGAATCCATCGATGTCTCATCCCAGTGGTCCTCCCTGACTCAGCTGCAAACTCCCCGGTGACTGGCTGCGGTCGAACCCGCGCGGACGTTAGGGGAGAAGTTGGTGCAAATGCCCTTGCTTCCTGCCGGTTATATTCCAGTCTCCCATTTCCTCCAATCGGATGCCGCACACCCCTTCAAACAGTCCGAGTAACGCTTCCCGAATGCAACCGTCCGACCGTGCTAAGCCCGTTCCGCATAGGCTGCATCTTTTACCATGCGACCGACGACCACGATGTTTTCGCTCGCGCCCCGAAGCGGCGAGCATCAGTCATTTTTGCTCGCACACTCACCTTTTTAGTTTCAATTGTTCCACGGGTACGACCCAAATATCGAGACCTCCCTTGCCGCCGGGGCGATCCGACGAGAAATACAGAAAGCTGCCGTTGGCGCTCAAGGAAGGCGACCGATCGCCCTTGGCCCCCTCCGGATGATTCAACATCGTCAACGGTTCCGGCTTGCTCCACCCCTTGGCGGTACTCGTCGCCACGAAAAGCCCCGTGCGATTCTTTTCGAGCGGACCTTGAAGGTACATGGTTTTGCCGTCCGGCGTCAGCGCGACGTGGTGGTAGTTCGGCGGCAACTCCTCGACCAACCGCGGATCATCGAAGCCGGTCGCGCCCTTGGTCTGCGTTCGTTTGCACAGGAAGACGCGCCAACCGTTCTTGGTCTTGCGGCTGAAGTACAAGTGTTTGCCTCCCGCCGCGAGATGGGGATTCCTCTCGTCGGCGTCGGACGATGCGGCCTGTACCGGCGTCGGCTCGGTAAATACCTTGTCGCGCCCTTGCTTCACCGCCACATAGAGGTCGAAATTCTTCGTGTCCTTGTCCTTCAGCGTCGAGAAAAAGAGATATTGAGGATACACGCCATCTCGCGTCAGACACGCGCCCCGATCGTCCACTTTCGACTGGATATAGCTATCGGGGATCTCCCCCTTGCCCCACGCGGCCCGAAGCGTTCGCCGGTGGGACGCCATAATGTCGAACTTTCCGCTTTCGTTGCACGAGTACCAGAGGGTGAGACCGCCGCTGGACAAAAACGGATCGTCTTCGTCCGCTTTGGTATTGAACGGCAAGTCGATCGGCTTGGCGGGTTTGACGTCTTCGGCGCGGCCCGCCGTCGAGAAGCCGGCCAAACCGAAGAGGGTGAAGAGAAGAGCGATCTTGTTCATGCGAATAGCACTCCCACTTGATAACGCGGAGAATCGTCCCGTGACGGGCATCTTATGGATATCTTAGCTTCTCTATTCAAGCGCGATCCGTGGGATTGAGAAAGTGCGCGAAAACGACCTTCACCCCTCGGTCTTCATCGGTAGCGACATTCTCGGCTTGCTTCTCAATCCGCTCCGCGAAGGCGAGCAGATCGCGCAAGCGCAGACCCAGATAGACGGGCGCGTCGCCGAGTTGTCCGGCGATGGCAAGGAACAATTCCGACGCTCCGGCGGCGTGGCTGGCAACCCCGCGCGGCTGGCCTTGACGCACTTTCACGCCGGCAGCGGCAAGTTTGATGAGCGCCTTGAGGAAATCGGCGACGAGGCCGGTTCGACCCGCCGCGCGCCACAGCCCCTCCCACGCTTCGTGAGCTTCCCAGTAGTAGCCTCGATTGAACAGGTCGATCCCATGCAGATACGCTTCGCTGTCGCGCCAATGCGAGGGATTCAGAGGCGGCGGCAGTTCCAGCACTTGGCCGAAGAGATGCCCCGCCGGATCGCGGAGCGGATGCGGCGTCCGCCCCGGCACGAACGTATAGGGGGGCAGGCCCCTGTGTGGAGCGAAGCGAACCGGCTCGACGGATAATCCGTTGGTCCGCAAGAACTCCTCCGCCCAACGATACGAATCGAGCAGCCCCGCCGTCGGTCGGCCCAACAGGTGATAGGCCACGAACAACGCCTCGATGGAAGCGAGTCCGTTATCGGGATCGGTGCCGAGTTTCGACACGCGCGGATAGGCGGTGCGCCAGCCGTGCAGAGAGCGAGGCGGCACATCCTGAAAATCGCGCGTCATCGCCGCCGCCCAGCGCCAGCTGCCGTCCAGTAGCAGAATCCCCATTTCCGCGTCGGCAACCGACAGTTGCGGTCCATCGGCGGCTAGGCGAACGTAGGCGTCCATCGGCGGACGTTCCTTCACGGGATAGCTCAAAAACCGCACATCGTCCCGGCCGCGCAGCGGCATCACGGAACATTTCCGTGGATTTTCGCGCGGATGTCGCACGATGATCGTCGGTGGAATCAATCGCCCCATGCGGCTGGTTTCCTCGGGCCGCCCCGCGCACGTCAACTCGACGAGTCGGGCAGCCGCATCTACTATATCAAGAGATACGAATGTGCCACGAGGCGAGACGCCTTCGGACGTGGGAAAGGAGATCGACATGCAGGTTGAGTTGCGCTACTGCGCCATGTGAAGTTACGAACCCCATGCCCTCAGTTTGGCGGGCAAACTACTAACCGCGTTCAAGCAGAAGATCCAAGACCTGAAACTGATTCCCTCCAATGGAGGTTGCTTCGAGTTGACCACGAACGGCGAAGTGCTGTACTCGAAGCTAAAAACGAAACAGTTTCCCGACGAGCAATGGGTTCTCGACACGCTTGCCGAGCTTCTGAAAAAGAAGGCGTGACTCGGCGTGCCGAATCCGTTCCGCCGACGACCAAAGGAGGGAGCGCGATGTTGTTCTTCGGACGCAAAAAACGTCTGATCGACTACGCCTCATGCGCCGGCTGAGCGGGTAAACTGCCCCCCCAGGGCATCGCGCAGGTTCTGCGCAACCTTCCCCCCAGCAGCGATCCCAACCTCCTCGTTGGAACCGACACCCACGACGACGCCGGTGTTTACAAACTGACCGAGGACTTGGCCATCGTCCAGACCATCGACTTTTTTCCGCCGGTGGTCAACGACGCCTTCCTCTACGGCCAAATCGCCGCCGCCAACGCGCTGAGCGACATTTATGCCATGGGCGGCACGCCGAAGACGGCCCTCAATCTCGTCGGCTATCCGGACGACAAAGATCCGGAGATGACCTGGTTGTTCGACATCATTCGCGGTGGCGAGGAGCGTTGTCGAACCGCCGGGGCCGTCATTCTCGGCGGCCATACCGTCCGCGACAGCGAAATCAAGTTCGGCTACGCCGTCACGGGCATCGTCCACCCGAAGCGATTTCTCTCCAATGCCTCGGCGCGTCCCGGCGATAAGTTGGTGCTGACCAAGGCACTCGGAACCGGCTTCATCACGACCGCTCATAAGGCCGGCGATTGTCCGGACGAAGTATTGAAGACGGCCTGCGCCAGCATGATTCAACTCAACGACATCGGCAAAGAAGCGATGTTCGAGGCCGAGGCGCACTCCGCCACCGACATCACCGGCTTCGGCTTGGCCGGACACAGCTATGAGATGGCACAGGGAAGTCGCGTAACGCTGTCGATCGAACTGGCTCGACTGCCGCTGCTGCCGGGCGCGGAAAAGCTGGCCCACAAGCCGTACTTGACGCGCGCCAGTGCCACCAACGCGGCCTATGTGCAACCGTTTCTGCGCCTGGAAGGCAAAGTCGATCCGCTCCGTCTGGAATTCTTTTACGATGCCCAGACCTCCGGCGGATTGCTCATCAGCGTGCCTTCCGCGAATGCCGATGCCTTGGTCGAAAATCTACGCAAGCGCGGAGCAACCTACTCGTGCATCATCGGCGAGGTACTGGCCCAACAAGATGCGGCACTGCTCGTCAAATAGACTGGGCAACCGCGCACATTTGCCGTCATTCCTCAACAAGCCTGGAGCGCAAGCGAAGGGCCGTCCGAGAAGGGGAGCGAATTACGATTGGGCCTCGTGTCGGCACGTCACCGTGGTGGTGATGCCGCCGCGCGGCGTGAAGGCACCGACGACGCAACAGCGCACCGGCCGGCACGCCGTCACAAAATCGTCGAGGAGACGATTGACGACCGTTTCGTAAAACGCCCCCTCATTGCGATAGTTCTGCAGATATAACTTCAACGATTTCAATTCGACGCACAACGGTCCCGGCGTGTAGGTGAACGTGATGGTGCCGAAATCGGGCTGTCCGGTCTTGGGACAAAGACTGGTGAACTCGGGACAGACGATTTCGATGCTGTATTCGCGTCCGGGTTGGGGATTGGGAAAGGTTTCGAGTTGATCGACGGATGGAGCGGCCACGGATTGGACCTCGATGAAAGTTCTCGATTGAGGAATCGCCCGCACCCCTTTTGTTGAACGCGCCGAGGTTCCGTTCGTCAAGCCGTCGGGCGCAAAAAAAGACCCCGCCGAGTCTTTCGACTCGGCGGGGTATCGTTTGTCAAGTTGGTGTGTTGGCCCTAGCGAGAATGAAAACATGCTTGGCTGCCTGCCGCGTGAGGCGGCAGGTCAAATCATATCCTT
>JAJXWW010000212.1 GCA_021781415.1 Planctomycetota bacterium | reverse complement strand
GTGGCAATCCCCGGATATGCCCGGCGAGTTGAAGGCAGGTGTGCCAATCACTCCGCCAAAGCCACAACCTCAATCCAGCCATGCAGCTGGGCACGCAGCTGCATGACCACGGATTGGGAATGCACCCTGCGAATCGTGCATTTGCCTGGCCGGACCCGCTTACGTATCCAAAGCTACTTGTTGATGTGCCCGAGGCAGAGGCCGACACGGGAGTTGACAGTGTAGGTACGCCAGAGTTTGGGCCGTCGGAGACGGGGATGTCAATTGATACATCGGCGTTCACAGTGCCGCCGACCTGTGCGGTTGCAGAGAATAAGTCTGCCCTCGCCTGCCGCACGCCGCCGAACAGAACAGCCAAAGCCGCCAGCACCAGCGTTGCACGCTTCATCAGTCCATTTCCCTTCGTCTTTGGAGGATGTCTTGCTCACAGCGAATGGGCCAGCGGAGCGCACCGTCTCCGGCAAGGCGGCATTCGCCTCGGTTACAGTCTCTGTTCATCGCGAGAACGTCTTGTGCCACGAGTGGGCGAAGGGAAGACCAGGACCCGTTGCCGCGCAGGGAGAAGCATCTGGAACTGCTGGGCGTTTACGGTCACATTTGGGCGTTCTCATTCCCCTCTATAACCCCTAAGCACGCTGTCTCGGAAAACCGGACGCGCTTTTTCTGAAAATAAGGAAAAATCGGTCTCTAGCTCGGTCCTTCTCGCTCTTGCGGCCAAATCTTCGTCCTCTGCGATTCCTTCATCGCATCAGAGTGGGCCCCTCTCATTTTTCTGTTTGCTATCCCGGCGGCGGCTGGGTATGCTTCATGGATCATTCCATGCGTCCGGTTTTCAGAGATTTCGTGCTTAGGGAGATGGGGATTGTGTCGCCGGAGTCGGAGAGGCAACGCGAGGTTGGAGGGGTCGAGCAATGGATTGTCCGCGCGCGTGCGGGCGACCGAGAGGCGCTGGGTCGGCTCTTGGACGTGTGCCGCAACTATTTGCTCTTGGTGGCGAATCAGGAACTGACGCCGGCTCTTTGGGCGAAGATCGCTCCGTCGGACATCGTGCAAGAGAGTTTGTTGGAAGCGGGACGCGACTTTCCCGGCTTCCACGGGTGCGGCGAGGAAGAGCTGTTGGGGTGGCTGCGCGCCATTTTGCGCAACAATCTGGCCAATCTCCGCCGTCATTACGGCGCGGAGAAGCGCCAAGTAGACCGCGAATTGCCGCTGGAGGAGTTGCAAACGCCCATTCTCGATCCGGCCGAGACGCCCAGCACCCAGGCGGCCGCGCGCGAACGCGACGAGAGGCTGGAACGTGCCCTGTCGATGTTGCCGGAACATTATCGGCAGGTGGTTGTGTGGCATTCCACCGATGGGTTGACGTTCGTGCAGATCGCCGAGCGACTGGGCAGCACCGCCGACGCCGTTCGCAAACTGTGGGGAAGAGCCGTCGAAGCATTGGCGAAACTTCTGGAAGTGCCCCATGACTCCACTGGACCATCTTAGCGACGATCCGCAAAGCCCCCCTCGCCCTTGTACTCAGGGGAGAGGGGTCGGGGGTGAGGGGCGAGAATACTCGGAAAAACTCACCCCCCTCACCCCAACCCCTCTCCCCCTGAGTACAGCGGGAGAGGGGCTTCACGGACAGCTTCTTAGCGACGACGACCAATTCACGCGCTTGCTCGCTCAATACAACGAGGTCTTGAGTGAGAAATGCGACTTCAACGTACCGCTCGATCCCGCCCTGCCACTTGAATTGCGTCGGCGGTTGGAGCGTTCCCTCGACTGCCTGCGCCGGCTCAAGCACTATCGGCCTAGTCTGCTCGAGGGCGATACCGCGACGCTGGTATCGAACGAGGGGATCACCCTACGCGACGGCCTCGTCGGCGGACAAGTGGGGCGATTCCAGATCGTTCGCACGCTCGGCCAGGGCGGCGGCGGGGTGGTCTTCCTCGCCTTCGATCCCGATCTCCAGCGGCAGGTGGCTCTCAAGATTCCCCATCTGACGATCCTCTTGAAGCCGGAGATGCGGCGGCGATTTTTGCGCGAGGCGCGGGCAGCGGCGCGCTTGAATCATCCCAATCTGGTTCCCGTCCACGAAGTGGGCGAGACCAACGGTATGTGCTATCTGGTTTCGTCGTATTGCACCGGGGGCAGTCTGGCCGAGTGGCTCAAGCAACGAACCGCTCCGGTTCCCGTTGGCCAAGCTGCGGAGTTTTTGGCCGAGTTGGCCGATGCCGTGCAGTACGTCCACGAACGTGGCATCTATCACCGCGACATCAAGCCCGGCAATATCCTCCTCGATCCCCGCTTCAATCCTCCGAGCGACGAACAAGCGTTTGTACTGCGGCTGACCGATTTCGGTCTCGCCAAGCTGCACGACGCGCAGAGCGAAGCCACGCGCAGCGGCACCCCTCTGGGCACGGCTTCGTACATGGCGCCCGAACAGGTCGAGGGCCGGCTGCGCGACATCGGCCCGGCCACGGATGTGTACGGGTTGGGGGCCGTGTTGTACGAGGTGCTGGCGGGCCGACCGGCTTTTCGAGGCGTTACCGACGCCGACACGCTGCGTCAGGTGTTGATCGCCGATGCGCCGCCGTTACGGCGACTGCGCCGCGATGTGCCGCCGGATCTGGAAACCATCTGTTTGAAATGTCTTGAGAAAATCCCAAACCGGCGCTATGCCAGCGCGGCGGAATTGGCGGGCGATCTGCGCCGCTTTCTCCATCGCCAACCGATTCTCGCTCGGCCGTCGGGGCGGACGGAACGGCTGCGCAAATGGGTTCACCATCACCCCGCTCGTGCGATTTTCTACACCTCGGCATTGACGATCGCTTTCGTTCTGTCGATCGGCTGGCACTGGTTGACGGGACTGCACCGAGAACACGACGCTCTCCGCGTGGCTTCCACCAAGGAAAACGAGGAAAAGCAGCATCTCATCCGTCAAAAAGAAACCCATTTGGCGCAGCTGCGCTACGCGGAAGACATCGCTCAAGCCTGGCATTTTTGGGAAGCTCGGCGGCCGGAGGGCATGCTCAATCTCCTCGATAAATATCGACCTTCTCCGGGAGGAGACGGCCCCGACACTCTCCGCGGCTTCGAATGGCGCTTTCTGTCGCGTCTTGCCTATGGGGGGGTCGCTCGTGCTTCGCTATCCTTCCAGCGTTTATGCCGTGGCCTTCTCGCCGGACGGATCGACCTGCGCCTCCGGCCATCAAGACGGTGCCATTGTTTTGTGGGATACCAGCAGCGGACGGCAGCGCGCGATTCGGAAGGATCATCGCTTCACGGTTTACCATCTGTGGTACTCGCCCAACGGAAAAATACTGGCTTCGTTGGGGGCCGACTCAAGAGAAATGTCCGGCCCTCGGAGCGAGCTTCTGCTGTGGGACACGGGAAAAAACGAATTGATCTCTAAGTTTCCCGTCCCGCCGGGCGACGTTTCTTCGTTGGCTTTCTCTCCCGATGGGCGAATTCTCGCGGTCGCTGTCCATTTGCCCAGAGGCGGCGAAGAAGTCCAACTATGGGAGATGCCAGCCGGAGAGTCGAGAGGCCGCATTCCGTTCGCCGCATCTCGAACCGTGGCATCTGTAGCGTTTTCTTCCGATGGCAAGATGATCGCCGTCGGTCATGGCGATGGAGCAATCTCCTTGTGTGATGCGGAGACGGGGAAGATTCTCGATACTCGACTCGGACATGCAGACGCCGTATTATCCCTGGCGTCGGGCCACAAAGAAGCGGTGCTTGCCTCCGGTGGACATAATGGCCAGGTACGGATTTCCTCCCTTAGCTCTGGCGGCGAGTACCAAGGGGAATATCGTCATGAGGATCCCGTGTGGAGCTTGGCGTTGTCTCCCGACGATCGAACCTTGGCCTCCGTCAGCCTAGGTCTGCTTAAAGTATGGGACTGTGAGAAGCGGCGCGAGCATTTTTCGCGCTCCCTTCCCAAGGTGGGTCGAGTCGTGGCATTTTCTTCGAACGGCAAAACGCTCGCCTTGGGTTGCGGCGACGGCAGACTGTGGCTGCATCAATTATCCCGTTCCGCGGACGGCCATTTGTCCATGACAGATGTACCCCAATCCGCAGAAACGCACTCGTGGCTAGGTCACAAAGCCTATACCGTGCCGCGCGAAGCATGGGCGGTCGCTTTTTCCCCCGACGGCAAGAGGCTCGCCTCGGCCGGCGACGATTGCGCCATTCGCCTTTGGAACCCGGTCGACGGAAGAGAATTAGCCATTCTGCGCGGCCACCAATCGTTGGTTAGCTGTATCGCTTTCTCTCCGGATGGTGCGTTGCTCGCCTCCGGGAGTTTCGATGAAGGGGCCAATCTCAAGCTGTGGAATGCGGCCACGGGTAAGTACGTTGCCACTCTCCCGGGGCACTCCAAACCTATCTACGCGCTCGCTTTCGCGCCCAACGGCAAGATTCTCGCAACCGCGGGACGCGATCGCATTACGCGCTTGTGGGATGTTGAGACTCGTTCGGATCAGTCGATCCTTTCCGGCCACGAGATCGAGTCGTTGGCTTTCTCTCCCGATGGCTGCACTCTGGCTTTGGCCAGTCAAACCCAGGATCTGTTTTTGTGGGACATGGAGGAAAAGACGATCCGTCGAATTCAACCGCCGCACCCTGTGCAGCGGGCGGTCTTAGCCTTCTCCCCCGACAGCAAGACTTTGGCCACCGGAGATCGCGAAGGAACCATGCGATTTTTTGATTGCGCTACGGGCGAAGAACGCCTCCACGTGCGCAAGCATACCGGTGCCGTGAACTGTTTGGCGTTTTCTCCGGAGGGCAAGACCCTGGCCACGGCGAGCTTCGACAAGACGGTGAAGCTGTGGCAGGCGGCGACGGGCCGCGAGCTGCTGACCTTGCCCGAACAGAAAGATCGCGTTCGTTGGTTGGCCTTCTCCCCCGACGGGGCCCTGCTCGCCACCGCCTGTCACGACGGCACCCTCAAAATCTATCGCGCCGACTCGGAGCACGAAGCCCCGTCGTCACGATGAGGCGCACCGGCGATTGTTGGCATCATTTCTCCTATCGTTTCAGACGAGGAGCGAGGCGTGCGGCGAGTTGGGCGATTTGATCCTCGGCCAGTTGCTCGGTGCGTACGAACGATTCGTTCGACCGCACCTGCATCACGCTCGACTCGCGGACGAGACAAAACTCTCCCGTTGCCTGGGACGGCAATTTGCTCAACGGGCTTCCCTTGGCCGCCTCAAGCATCGGTTTGAGCTTCTCCAGCGCCCTCGGCTCCTTCACTCGACCGATCAGCCAGGTCCGCACGTTCTCCTTGCACTTGTAGTCGAAATCGCCGGGGCTTTGCGTGGCCAGGAACAGACCCACTCCCGCCGACCTGGCTCGTTTGAGCAGATCTTCCATCGGCGCTTTGGCGGCGGGTTGTTTGTTCCCCGCCGGTAGGTAGATGTCCGCCTCGTCGAATAGAAATACCGCTTGTAAATAAGGCTTCGGCGACTTCGCACACCAGCGCGACACCGCCACCAGCAGTTGCGATACCCAGAAGTCCACCTTGGCGGCGTCGCCCAGAAATCGAGTGCTGATGACCGATAGCCGAACGCGCCCCGGCGTGGCGTGCGGGCCGGTGCCGAGCAGCGCATCGAGGTCCAGACGTTCTTCACCGTTTAATAGCTGCTTATTGTTCAACTCCAGCGTAAGCAGCCGTTGACCCAAGTTGACGTAATACTTTTCCGGATAGCCGCCGCCGATGGCATTCAACAGGGCGTCGTCTTGTCCTTCGATTACCTCGCGCAAACGGGGCAGAGTGATTGCCGCTGCGGGAACCGATGCCAACGTCTCGATGGCCTTGGCCAGAATCGCCCGTTGCCCCTTGTCTGCGTCGGAGGATTTGAACCCGATCATGCTACCGAGGGCGGCGGCGGCGTATTGAGCGAACCGTTCGCGTTCGGCCTCCGGGAGTTGGTCGAATCCGGGCGGGACAATCGGGAGAGAAAGCGGTCGTCCCTTTGGCTCGCCCGGCGTGTACAAGGCCACATCCAGCTTTTGCCGCAGCGTTTGCCGCGCCGCCTCACGGTTGGGATCGTCGAGCGGTCGATTCCAAGCGTCGGGGTCGGCATAGCGGCACAGGTCGCCCTTGCGGTCGAGGAGTACGGCGGGCACGCCTTGAGCCAGCAATTGTTCGAGGAGGTTCAGAGCGGCCGTCGTTTTGCCGCTGCCCGAACCGCCGACAAATGCCGCATGTTGAACGAATTCGATCGGCTCGAACGTCACCTCTCGCGGCGAGAGGTCGCGGGTGGTTCCCAAGACGAGCGACTTGTCGAGCTTGCCGTTCTCGGCAGTCGAATCAGCACCGTCCGAGGGTGGAGACGTCTCGCTCCGCGGCCGCGGGTCTTGAGGCGAGGGGCGATTGATCGTATCGAGCGGCATTGCGACGCATTCGCTTATCTTCAGGATTTTTTGCAGAGCGCTGAGTTGACCGAGGGGGCGGGCCTTTTTCTGCCACGAGCCGAAGTCGGGGCGCTGATGGTGTCGCGCGCGGAAGTCGTCGAACGCCGCCATGCGCCGCCATTCCGAATCGGCCACGACGACTTTCTCTCCATGTCGTTTTAGCATTTGTGCGATCTGTGTAATCGCTTTCCCCGACTTCGGGAAATCGGTGGTGCGCACGATGGCCACCGGGATTTCGCCGGCGCGCTTTTCGAGTTCGGAGATCTGTTTGCCGAATGCCGGGCCGCGCGCGTTGGCGTTACAGACGGCCACGAGCCGTTTTTCGAGAGTATTGTTCGGTTTATGGGCTTCGATCTCAAGGTAGCGTCCGTCGGAAGACGCGCAGCCGAAGTGATAACCTTGCGGCAATTCGTCCGACACGGCGCGGATGGCCTCGTCGAGGATGCGAGCTAGTTCTTCTTCGCTATCGGGTACGTTCTTCTGGAAACCGGAATGAAAATCGTTCCACAACGGATCGAGTTCGCTTTCGACGGGCGGTGGTGGAGGAGGAGGGGGCACATCTTCCGGCTCTTCCCAACGCTTGGCGACGATGCAGCGCTGATGGTGCCGCCGCAGAAAATCGAGTACGTCCCGCGCGCGTAGATTGTTGAGCCTCGCAAGGTGCTCTTCGCGGAAGGGATACAACTCGTCGTTCGGATCGACGGCAACCTCGGCGGTGTCGTACAAATAAGCGAGTCGGCGAGCCGTCATCGAGCGAATTTCCTCAAGGCTGCGATCGTTTGACAGCCGCATTTTTTCGGGGTCGCGGAGGAGTCGATCTTCCTTGGACTTGGTGAGCTTTCCGGCGTTTTCGTTGAAGTAATCTTCGAGGCAAGTAAACACGACCACGGAGTTCGGCGTCGCATCGGTAAACGCGGTGACGGCATCCACTACTCTGAGAAATCGCTCCACGGGAGCCGACTGGCTTGCCATATCCTCTAACTGGTCGATGAGGAGTACCAGCGGGACACCGTGGATGGCATCGACCAGTCGAGCCAGCTGTTGCAACGTCCTCATGGGATCGGAGTCGTCGTCGCGCGGAATCGCTCCGCCGATCCATTCGCAATCTTGAGGCCGCATTTTCTGGCAGCGCAGCCACATCAAGGCCCGGCTATGCACGCGAGAATCGTTGCGTTGCAGATGCAATACGACGCGCAGCAACTCCAGATCGCAACTCCCCATTTGCGGGGTCGCTTTCAAAAGATCGGCGTAATCGTCGACCCATTTGGTCGCGTCGCCGTTCCCTTCGCGGAACCTTTCGCGGTCGCCGTCGTCCAGGCCAGGCACCAGCTCGAGCAGGGCGGTCGATAAACGGGCCAATCCCGAACGCGAGGGTCTGTCCGGCGCGTAGGGCTGCTCCAGGCCGTCGATCAGATTGGTCAGCATGTAGCGAGCGTAGTTGGTCGCTTCGGTCGTCATTTGCAGGTAAACGCAGTAACCCCATCCCTGCGAATGCGCGCGGGTGCGGAATGCCCGCATCAGATGCGTCTTCCCGCTGCCGGCCTCGCCGAGTAGAACCTGAATCGCTCCCGACGGAGGGGCGGGAGTACGGCTGCCGCGCAACAAGAGCCGCTCGAAGGAGGCCCGCGCCTCGGCGTGAATCGTCTCAATATCGTAGGGATCGGCTTGCCAAATCGAGTTCGAGGTGGCGACCGAGTGGAACACTTCGGGACATTTCGGGTCTAAAAACACGGCCAGGCGCGGATCGAGAGCGGCGGCGGTGTCGCGGGGAGCGAGAGCGATCGTCACGGGCGATCTCCTTCCAAAAGGACAAAGTGAAACGTGGCATTCAGATATTTCGTCTCGGATTTATCCACCATCTTCGGATCCATCGCCTGAACCAAATCGGCGCGGCTAAGATGGAGGAAGTTTTGCGCGTTCGCCTCAAGCAAGCGCTGTTTGAACGCATCGAGGCCGAGGCGCGGGAAGCTCGGCTCTCGCTGAGAGGCTTCCCAGAGGGCGGAAATAAAGACCTTATTGTGGTGAAATCGATCGTGGGGCGGACTCTTGGCGGCCAAGGCGAGTACGGTAGCGGCAAAGGTCGTGAGATCGAACGGCTCCCCGTCCTCGCGCTTCGACGGCGGAGAGGAAGAGCGGTCGAGCCATTCCCGCACCACCTTCTTCCGCACGGCGTCGGCTTTGACTTCGGTAAGTCCGGTCTTGAACAGCGGCAACTGTTTGGTCAGCGTCTCTTTCGTCAGACGTTCGCTTCCCAGGAGCTTGCTCAACTCCGCACACAATAAGCCGTCGAGCGTCGTCTCTTCGGGATAGCCGAGTTTCTTGCAGACGATGGCCTGAAGCACCTGCTTCACCGTCGAACCCGACCCGACGCCGAGATGGTGCTTCCGTCTGAGAAGAAAGGCGGCCAAGTGATCCGCGCTCTTCAACTTCGCCGCTTCGCTCGCCGACAGTGCGGCGGCCCTCGGAAAAAGATACTTGTCGATTACCGTCGTCCAGTTCGTTCGCGGCGGCAGTTCGGAGATCTCCAGAAAATCCAGCGCGCGTTGACGGCCGACATCCGTGAGCACATAGGTATTCCGACGGCCTTTGTGTAGGAGGCCGGAGGAGGACAACGCTTCTCGCAATTCGTCGAACGCGGCGGCGGACAATTCGGAGCCGTGCAGCTTTCCGACATCTTTTCGCACCGCGGAAGGAGCGGGCGGCCTGCGGCTCGGCAGCATCATCCGAACCAGGACCAAATCGGCGAGAGCCGCATGGGTAGAGGGTGAGGCATCAATGGTGGCGGTCAATCGTGGACTCCTTGTGAGACGACGCCGAGCGCGTCGAGGATGCGATCGCGGATAACTTCTATCCGAGGAATTATATCTACCGCCAGAAATCGGAGGACAAGAGATCCTCGACGAGCGGTGGCCTCCGTAGTCTTCATGGTCCATCCAATGTAACATGGCGAGGCAGTGTCAACCACGATAAAGTTTGAGAATCGGTAGGCCCGGGTGTGCGTCTGCTACTTGGGTGGGAACTTCTCGTCCCCACGCAGGAGCGAACGAGAGACGATCCGCGAAGCCCCCTCACCCCAACCCCTCTCTCCTCTGGGTACAGGGAGACAGGGGGCTTAGCGGACATGCTCTTGGCGATTTTTTTTCGCTCCATGAAGACGATTCGTTCGCGTTCGCACTTTATCGAATAGGAGTATTGTCATGCCGAACGATTCCGATAGGGATTCCGACTTGCTTGCGCGGGCTGCCGCGGGGGATGAAGAGGCTCTGCGCGAATTGTTCTCGCGCTATCGGGATCGACTTAAACGCATGGTGCATCTGCGTTTGAATCGGCGTTTGCAAGGGCGTATCGACGATTCCGACGTGATTCAGGAAGCGTTTCTGGACGTCAGCCAGAAGTTGCCGGAGTATGCCGCCGATCCGAAATTGCCGCTGTTTCTGTGGCTGCGGCACATCACCGGCCTGAAACTGACCGAAGTGCATCGCCGTCATCTCGGCACGCAATCCCGCGATGCCGAGCGCGAAGTGACGCTGCATCGCGGCGGACTACCGCTGGCCGATTCCGTCTCGCTGGCCGCCCAGCTCCTCGGCAAATGGACGACCCCCTCGCAGGCCGCCATCAAGGCCGAGCAGCGCATTTTCGTGCAAGAAGCGCTCAACAGTATGGACCCGATCGACCGCGAAGTGTTGGCCCTGAAACATTTCGAGCGGCTCAGCACCAGCGAGATTGCCGAAGTGTTGGGATTATCCAAAGCCGGAGCCGGCAGCCGCTATCTGAGAGCCATCAAACGGATGCGCGAGATCCTCGAAGAAATCCCCGGCTTCCGCGAATTGTAACTCATCCGGGCAAGCGAGAGGACGATCGGCTTTCTTCCAGATCTCCGCCCCATTCAGAGGAGAATGCTTATGTCCGCATCCGGATCGCACTCTGGCATCGTTCTGGAATTGGCCGAGGAGTTTCTGGAGCGCTATCGTCGGGGACAAAGGCCATCTTTGAAAGAGTACATCGAACGCCATCCCGAATTGGCGGCGGAGATCAAGGAAGTGTTCCCGGCCATGGCCCTGATGGAAAACAACGCCGTGGCCGACGAATCGCTGGCCGACGAGGGCGCAGAGAACCGGAGAGACAAACCTTCGGAGTCTGCGCCGCCGGAACAACTGGGCGATTATCGCGTGCTGCGCGAGATCGGTCGCGGCGGCATGGGCATTGTCTACGAAGCGGAACAAGTCTCGCTGGGGCGGCACGTCGCTCTGAAATTGCTACCGCGCAAGGTGTTACTCGACGCCACGCAGAAACGGCGATTCGAGCGCGAGGCCAAGGCGGCGGCCAAGCTGCATCATACCAACATCGTGCCGGTGTTCGGCGTCGGCGAACACGAGGGCTCGCCCTACTACGTCATGCAGTTCATCCAGGGCTTGGGCCTAGACGATGTACTCGACGAACTGAGGCGTCTGCAAGATAAAAGCAATTTGCCATCCGTCAATGTGAAAATGCGTGCCGCGCGCCCAGACGTGTCGGCGGCGGACCTCGCCCATTCGTTGATGACGGGGACTTTAGAGTACCGAGCGGGGGACTCCGGCTCGCGGAGCGAATCTCAGGGGGCCGACGCTCACCGCTCGGACGAAAGCGCCACGAGCAGGCTGTCCGGTTCCTTCGCGTTGTCGTCGTCCTCGATCTCCTTACCCCGTTCGGGAGCCAAGGGCAGGCAAGCGACGTACTGGCAGAGCGTGGCCCACCTCGGTACGCAGGTGGCCGGTGCGTTGGATTACGCCCACAAACAAGGCATCCTGCACCGCGACATCAAACCGTCGAATCTGCTTTTGGACGCGGCGGGCACGGTCTGGGTGGCCGACTTCGGCCTGGCGCGCGCGGAGGACGAAGACCATCTGACGCAAACGGGCGACATTGTCGGCACGCTGCGCTACATGCCGCCGGAGGCGTTCGAGGGTCGAGTGGACAAGCGCGGCGACATTTATGCGTTGGGTCTGACGTTGTACGAGATGCTGGCGACGCGCCCGGCGTTCGACGAGAGGGATCGGCATCGGCTCATCAAGCGTGTGACGACGGAAGAACCGGCGCGGCTAGAAAAAGTCAATCGGGCCATTCCGCGCGATCTGGTGACCATCGTTCACAAGGCCATCGACCGCGAGCCGGGGCGGCGCTATGCCACATCCGGCGAGTTCGCCGCCGATTTGCAGCGCTTTCTCGACGACGAACCGATCCAGGCGCGGCGACAGACGCAGCTGGAGCGCTATTGGCGCTGGGCGCGGCACAATCCGGGGATCGCGGTGCTGGGTGGAGTCTTGACGGCGGTGCTGGTTCTGGCTTCATTGGCCTCGCTCCTCGTGGCCGGCCGCATGTCCGCGCTGGCGGACAGAGCCAGTCACAATGAAGAACAGGCCCTGCGAAACGAAGAGCAGGCCAAGCAGAACGCGCAGCGCGCCGAGCAATCGGAACAGGACACGGCCGCCGCTCTCGCCACGGTGGCCGCCCAGAAGACCGAAGTGGAGGACAGCCTGTCCGGCTCGCTGGAGTATTTCGACGCCGCCGTCAAGCAGGCCGACAACTATGAGACCAGGAAGTCGATCTTCACGCTCCTGGCCCGGTTTGACATGGTCCTCAACTCCTTCGTCGAGAAGCACCCCCGGGATCAGCAATTGCAATTGACCCTGGCCCGTAGACTGGCGGAGCGCGGCCAGAAGCATCTGGCCATGAACCAGCCGACGAAGGCACAAGACGAGTTGGAGAAATCCAGTGCGATTTTCACGCGGCTGCTCGCCGCAGGCAACGATTGGAAGGTACTGACTCCGATTGAGATGAAGAGCGAAAACGATGCCAAGATGGAGTTGCAAAATGATGGCTCCGTATTCGTCGACCAACAGCAACCTGCCAAAAACGACACCTACACCCTCGTGTTCCAGACCAAATTGAAGGGCATCACGGGCCTACGTCTGGAAACCCTGGCCGATTCGCGGCTGTCTGGCGGCGGGCCGGGGTGGATGCCCGATGGGAACTTCAATCTCAACGAGTTGTCGCTCCAGGCGGCTCCTAACGCCAGTCCCGACGAGGCGAAGCCGATCGCCTTAAAGGACGCATGGGCCGATATCCACCAAGGAGAGATCCAACGAGCGTTCGACGGTAACCCAGAGACGCTTTGGCATGTCCAGCCAGCGTTCAACACAGATCACACGGCGGTCTTTGAGTTGGCGGAGAAAGTTGGGGATGGCGGGACAGTGCGATTGACGGTACGGCTCATCCAGAAGCAACTGGGCCGATTCCGCTTGTCTATTACCAACGGTGCCAACCCCTGGCAAGCCGTACAAGCCCCGCAAATTCGACGGGATCTGCGAGACAGCGAAGTAATGGACTGCGACATCGCCCTCGGCAAAGCCTATGCCCAACAAGATCGAGCGAACGAGGCCATTGCCTCTTTCGCCCAGGCGCTCCCGCTGGCCGCGAACCGCGCCGGTAAAGCCAAGATCATAGCCGAGGCCGCGCCGCGGAAAGGCGTGCTGGAAAAACTGGCCGAGCGCGCGGCGGGCGATGCTCGGTTTCAGGCCGAACTGGTACGACATTATGTCGCACGAGGCCAAGCGGCCTTGGCGAACGCGGCCCGCGCCAAGGCCCGCGCGTGGTTGGAAGCAAAGCTGGCGAAGGATCCTGAGAACGCCGCATTGGCCGCCGAACTGGCTCAAGTGCTCTTGGACAAGATCGTGGCGGCGCGGATGACGACTTCCCAGGCCGGTGCAGTGCAGGGCCAGTTCGTGCGGCTCGATCTGCCCGGAAGCAGCCGTCAGTTTCCACGGTGCCCACCCGATGACGACAAGAAGTGTATCAACCTGGCCGAGCTACAGGTGTTTCAAGGCAGCCAGAACATTGCCCTGCGGAAAAAGGCCAGCCAGTCCAGCAACTATAACAATGTACTCGTGGCGGAACGCGCCGTGGATGGCAATACCCGCGGTAATGATCAGGGCAATCCCTACGCTCATACCGGATTCGAGAACGACCCCTGGTGGGAGGTTGACCTGGGCAGCGAGCAGGCCATCGACCGCATCGTCATCTGGAATCGACGTCTCGGAAGAGATGACAACGAATACGACGGGCGCATGAACCATTCTCGCATCCGGGTGCTGGATCACTCCCGAAAGCTTGTCTTGGAGCAGGTTATCGAACAGGCTCCGAGACCTTCAACCGAAATCGTTAGCGTTCCGGGTGCAGAAGGCGCGCCCGCAAAGGCGCTCCTACTGAAAAACGCCGATGGCATAACCCACCTCGCGGCGGCTTACGCGGTGAACGGCCTCCATGATAAGGCGTTGCAATACTTTAGCAGTGCCCTCCAGCGAACCGACGGTTACGAGGCCAGGAAGCCGATCGTTGAAGTCGCCGGGCGTTTTGACGATGTCCTTGCCGCCCTGATTAAACGACAGCCGGACGATCCACAATTGCAGTTGGCTTTGGCCCGGAACCTTGCGGAGCGAGGCAAACAGCGCCTGGCCGAGAAGCAGCCGGCGCAGGCTCAGGCCGAGTTGGAGAAATCCCGCGCGATCTTCGCGCGGCTGCACTCTACAAGCAACAATTTGAAGATCCTGTCTCCAATCGAGATGAAGGCCGAAACCGGCGCCAAGATGGAATTGCAGAACGACGGCTCCATCTTCGTTCACCCGGGCCAACCTCCCAAACGCGACATCTACACGCTCGTGTTCCAGACCGAATGGAAGGACATCATTGGGCTTCGTCTGGAAGCCCTGGCCGACTCGCGCCTGCCCAGAGGGGGACCAGGTTGGAGTGGGAATGGGAACTTCCATCTCAGCGAACTGACGCTCCAGGCGGCTCCCGCCGACAGTCCCGACAAGGCGCGAGCGATCGCCTTGCGAGACGCGTGGGCCGATTTCAGCCAGGTGTCGGAGAATATGAACGTCCGAGGAGCGATTGACGGCAACCCCATGACGGGTTGGGCTATCTCTCCGGACTTCAAGAAAGATCATACAGCGATCTTTGAGCTGGCCGAGAAAGTTGATGACGGCGGGGCATCGCGATGGACCGTACGGCTCATCCAACAGCATCCGAATGTCGCTACGAAGTTAGGCCGCTTCCGCTTGTCGTTTACCAACGATAGGGCAACATTGCAAGTCCTGCAACTTCGGCCGGATCTGCAAGAGAGCGAGTTGGCGGACTGCAACAGCGCTCTCGGAACGGCATACGCCCAACAAGGACGAACGAAAGAAGCCGTTGCCACGTTTACCGAGGCGCTCCACCTCACCACGGATCGCGGCGGCAAAGCCCGAATCCTTGTCGAGGCCGCGCCGCTCGCAGGCGTGGCGGAAAAACTGATCGAGCAAGCGCCCGACGATTGGCAGCTCCAGGCCGACCTGGCCCGACAATTGGCGGCGCGGGGCAAGCAGCACCTGTCCGAGAAGCGGCCCGCGCAGGCCCAGGCCGAGTTGGAGAAGGCCCGCGCGATCTTCACGCGGCTGCTGGCCAAATACTCGAAGCCGCAGTGGACCGTGCTCAAACCCACGGAGATGACCTCCAAGGGCGGTGCGACGCTGTCGCTGCTGGAGGATGGCTCGGTCCTGGCGAGCGGGAAAAATCCTGACAGGGACGAGTACGTGGTCGTCGCCCGCCCAGGTCTGGAGCGCATCACCGCCCTCCGACTGGAAGCGCTGCCCGATCCGTCGTTGCCCCAAAATGGCCCGGGACGAAGTCCTGCCGATATCGGAAGCCCGGGCGGCTATTTTCACCTGAATAAGCTGCGCGTTTTTTCTGGGGGCCAGCCCTGCCCCTTGACGAACATTGTCGTCGATCAGCCGATCATGAGAGGGAACGATCCGCAGCCGTATCGACACATCATCGACGGCAAGGACGATAATTTGCCGGGGTGGGGTAATTTTCGCAGGGTCGGCCAGCCGAATACGGCCACGATTGAGATGCGCGTGACGCGCGCTCCGAAGGACGACCTCAAAATCGAAATGGTTTTCTCGCAGTGGTCGTGGCGGCAGCTCAATCTGGGGCGATTCCGGCTCGCCGTGACGAATGCTCCTGACCCCATCCAAGCGCTTGAGTTTCACAAAGATCTCCAAGAGAGCGAAGTCGCGGAGTTGTACGCCGCGCTGGCGAAAGCTCATGTCCAACAAGGTCACGCCGACGAGGCGGAAAAACTGCTCGAGCAAGCGCCCGGCGATGGCCGGTCTCTGGCCGAGCTGGCCCGACAGTTTGCCGCGCAAGGCGAGGCGTCGTTGGCGAAGGCAGCGCTTGCCAAAGCGCGCACGCGGTATGAAGCAAAGCTGGCGAAGGAGCCGGAGAACGCCGCATTGGCTGCGGAACTGGCTCAAATGCTCCTGGACCAGCAACAACAGGAGAAGGCCGCTCGATGGATGGTCTTCAAGCCGGTCGAAGCAAAATCAGCTCTCGGTGCCACCTTGTCGATCCTGCCGGATCACTCGATCCTAGCCAGCGGCACCAATCCCCAGAACGATCGCTATCGTGTTGTAGCGACCGTTGGGGCCGACATCGATCTTGTCGCGGTGCGCCTGGAGGCACTTACGCATTCCTCGCTCCCCGGAAATGGTCCCGGCCGTTATCCCGGTCGCGCTAATGGGGGCCTGTACGCGGGCAATTTCGCTCAACTTCTCTGGAAGGTGACCGCCACGTCACCGAAGCGAAAAGACCCCATCTCACTCGAGTTCAACCATGTCTCAGCCGACGCCGGGCCGGATTTTCAACCGAATGGACTGTGGAATATCTGGGATGGAGGCGAGGGACGAAACTGTACGGCGATCTGGTCGCTGTCAAAGCCCGTCGCCCTCGTAGCAGGTACGACGTTGACTTTTGAAATGCAATTCGGAGGGATAGGGGCAGAAAATCTCGGCCGGTTTCGCCTGTCAGTCAGCGAAGACGTGGCCTTCTTCGCCGCAAAGATCACCGATCCCTGGGTCAAACTCGCCGCGGTGTATCACCTCCTCGGCGACAAGAAGGCGCTCGACAGCCTGCTCAAGCATCACCCGGCAGCGGCTGCCGGCATCGGCGATCTGTATGTGGCCACCGGCCGCACGCGCGAGGCGATCCCATTTCTGGTCGAGGCGTCCGCCGCCGATCCGAAGGACACGATGCTCTCCATAAAAGTAGCCGCTCTCCAGGCGTGGTTCGGACAGGACAAGGAACTCGCCGCCACGCGCCAGCGCATCCGCGCGTTCGCCAAGGATACCCAAGAGTGGTCGACGGCCGAACGCGCCGCCAAGGCGTGCAGTATCCTGGCATCCACCGACAAGGCGGAACTCGAAGCGGCATTGGCCCTCGCTCGCAAAGGGGTGGAACTCGTGGAGTGTGGGGAAGGGTCCGAGTGGGCTTTGCTGGCCCTCGGTATGGCGGAGTACCGCGGCGGCAACTACGCCGCCGCCGAGGAGGCACTTCGCGACGCGGCGGAGGCCGCTCCGAAGAATCTCCATGTGCCGGGCATGTCGTCCCACTACCGAGCAATGAGCTTGTTCCGACAAGGGAAGAAGGAGGAGGCCCGCAAACTCGCAATCGGAGCCGTGGCGGAGATGAAGCCCCTTCCGAAAGACGAGCGGAATCCGTTGACCGGGGATGCCTACCACGACGACCTGATCCTGTGGCTGGCCTACAAGGAAGCGAAGGCCACGATCGGCTTCGACGCGGCCCCGCCGCCGAAGGCGGACAACGACAAGAAATGAAGCCGGCCCAGATCGCGGGGATCAAGCCATCGCCGGCACTCGGGCCCTCGGCGATAAGAGGCCGTCCCAAAAGCCCCTCTCCCCCTGTACTCAGGGGGAGAGGGGTTGGGGTGAGGGGGTAATTTTTTCCGAGTATTCTGGCCCCTCACCCCCGACCCCTCTCCCCCTGAGTACAGGGGCGAGGGGGACTTTGCGGATCGTCTCTGAGTGCGTCGAGAAAGCTCAGCCGAAAGCGAAGGCTGTCAAGTCCGCCTCCGAATCGCGCTCCGGTAGGGTGTTGGAGGTGGCCGAAGAGTTTCTGGGACACTAGCGCCAATGGTTCAGGATGTGGAATTCGTTGGCCAGAGGGATGCCCGACTGCTCCAGCTTACGCAACGCCCGCGCGATGTCGCCGTCATTCATGTCGCGCTTTGTATTGTTATCGGCTCGAATAGCGAGGATGCCGGGGTGGCGACCGCCGGCGGCTTGGAGAAGCAAGTGCAGATCGCGGAAATCGTCGTGGTTTTTTGTTAGCAGGAGTAAATCTTGCTGGATGGCATAAAGCAAATGGCGCGGATCGGACACTCCAGACAGGCCCGCGTCAACCGGCTGAACCACCGGATGACCCGCCTTGATCAGACGGGCGATCAGCTGTTTCTTGGCCGTATCATCGTCGAGGTAAAGGTTCATGTGTCGGGAGAGTAATCGCGCGGGGCGTAGGGCCAGCGGTCGTGTCCGGTGGCGCGTATCCACGCCTCTTCGCGGGCGCGTTCTTCGTTTAGAAGTTCTTCGTTCTTGGTGCAGTAATCGATCGCCTCCAAGACGGCCTCGACCGGCACGTTGTATTCGTAGGCAACCTGGTCCGGGGTGAGCGGCTCACGGCCGACGGTCTCGCGGTAAAGCACCTCGGCTCGGATTCGACCGAAGAACAGCTGGCGATAGTTGGAGTTCGTCTTTCGGTGGAGATATTTGTAGGGGACAGTCGCCGACATGATATTTCTCCTCGCAAACCATCTACCGTTTACATTAGCGGGGTAGTCACCGGGATGCAAGTCGGAACCGCACGGAGGAAAAGGAAGGGAATTTCAATCGCTTCCCGAGTAGAGGGAGAGAGGGGTTCCTTGGATCACCTCTTTGAGCCGAGGAAGGAGCGATCCGATGCGTCTCGCTTCGATCCGAACCGTGCCGCGAGAATATCTTGCTTGTCGAGTCGCCCCTTGTGCGGCCATAATGATACGGGAACCGAATGGGAGGAAGACGATGAATCCTTTTGGACAAGCGAGAGCCTGACATGGGTGCGGCCGGTCCCGCTATTTTGTTTGTGATTCTGATGGCCGCGTCGGTGATGGTCGGCGTTTGCGTGTTGGCGTTTGCCGCGCGATGCGTTCTTGTGGTGGTGAACGAGACGGCGGCGGGGCAGGATGAGATTATCTGGCCGAGCGAGCCATATCAAGATTGGCTGGGTCATGCCGTGCAATTCATCGAGTTGGTGGGCATTTGGCTCGCCCCATCGGCTTTGCTCGCGCGGCTGCTGCGCGACGTGTGGCTGCCCGATGACGGCGCGTTGCGCGTGGTGCTGATCGCGGCTCCGGGATTGTGGCTGTTCTTTCCCATCGGCTTGTTGTCGTCGCTGAGTGCCGAATCGCGCTGGGTTCCGTTCCGCTGGGCGATTTGCCTGCGCTTCCTTCGCGCCGCCCCTTCCGCCGTCGTGTTCTACTTCCTCACGGCCCTTCTGCTCTGCGCTGCCGTCGTGCCGTGGTATTACGCGCTCTTCGGCGGGCACGGCTACCTGTTGCTGCCGGCGGCGGGAGTGTCCTCCGTGGTGCTGTTCCTGTACGCGCGTCTCTTGGGACGATTGGCTTGGATCGTGTCGCAATTGCCGACGGCGGAGCGGTCTCCGGCAAAGGTCAAGGAGGAGAAGCGCCCCCCGCCGCGCGGCAAGAAGAAACGCAAGCCGCGCGCCGAGGTGCAAGACCCGTGGGCTATTCCCGAAGACGAGGAACGCGCGCACCGAACGAACAAGCGCTTCCCGTGGGCCGAGGATAAAAAGACAGAAAAGAGTTCTAATATCCCTAGTGCTGAAGATATGGAAAGCTACGGGATTGCCTCCGAGCGAGAGCGCGTGCCGGAGCCGCCCGACGATCCGCCGCCACGCTCGCGCCTGGCCATGTTGCCGCACGAATACGAACCCATCGAACTGCAAGAATCTCCCTCGATTCCGGGAGCGCCAACGGAGACGCAATCGGAGCTATTCGCGCAGCAAGTGGCCCAGCGGCTCGCCGAGCGCACCCATGTGCGGCCGGTGCTGCCGCCGCATCCGTTCGTCAACGGCGTCTATTCGTTTCCGTTTTATCCGCGCTGTATTCCCAGCGGATTGATGTTGACGTTGGGGCTTCTGGCTGAAGGGGTCATCGTCCATCAAATGCTGGAATTTGGCCGCGCTCTCTTCGGTTGGTGAGGACGGTTCATGCGCTACGATGAGGAAGACGACTGGGTTCCGCGTCCGCCATCGCCGAGCGGCTTCGATGCGTTTACCGGCGGCATCGGCTTTATCGTTATCACGCCGCGCGTCTGGGGCTATGCCCTGGTTCCGGTGGCGATGCTGCTGATGTTGTTCTGCGGGCTGAGCGGCTTGGCGTTATCGTATTCGCATTCGTTCGGCCATTGGGCGATTGCCCCCGACGTTGGCTTTTGGGGCGAAGTCGGCCGCTGGATGCTGATCGTGGTTGCCGCCCTGATTGGCTTGATTGTGGCGATGCTGGTGGCGTTGAGCCTGGCTCAGCCGTTGTCCGGCTTCGCCCTGGAGGCGGTGGCCCATGCCCAAGAGATGGCCTTGAAGGGCAGCGCCGTGCCGAGAACCTCGTTTCTGACGGCGCTCGTCAGCACGGCCAAATCGGTGGCGATCGCCGTCTGCCTCGGCGGAACGACATTGGCGATTCTCTTCGTCGTCGGCTTCTTCTTTCCTCCGGCGTTGGTCGTGACCGTGCCGCTGAAGGTGCTGGTGTGCGGCTGGATGCTGGCGTGGGACTTCATCGACTATCCCTTGGCCATGCGCGGCGTCGGCCTGGGCGAACGGTTCGACTGGGTGGGCCGCAATTTCGGCGCGTTCACCGTCTTCGGCGTCCTGTGGGCGCTCTTATTGGTGGTGCCGGGTATGCAGCTGGTGATTCTGCCGATGGGCGTCGCCGGCGCGACGCGCCTGGTCGTCGCCGACGAATCCCACCGCCGCCTGGAACAATGCGAATAGTCCAGCCTTCCTACTTGAGCATAAAAACGACAATAGAGAGTGTAAAAGTAACTTAAAGATTTATACGTTGGGTCGAAGCGCGGCGCGTCCCACCGGGTCGCTTCGCACGGCATCGTCAACGAAAAGGGCACTATTCCGCCGTTCGCGTCTTGCTGTCGTTCGGGGTTCGCGTCACAATGAGCGGAACTCCGAGGATAGACCGATGAACCCGTTCGATCAAGCGGCTCGTTACGCCGCCAAGCAACTCGATGCCGAGGGCTTTCTTCGCTGGCTGATGCCCGATATTTTCGTGGCTTGGCGTTGGCGCGGCTGGCTGGATACGCAATCGATCGCTTTTCCTGGCGAACCGGAACGTCGCAGCGATACGGTGGCCGCCTTCGAGCGTCTAGCCGGCGATGCTCCGCCTGCTGCGTTGGTGGTCGAGTTCCAATCGCGTCCGCTCGGTCCCATCCTGGAGCGTCTGGCCGAATACGCTCTGCGCGTGCGTCGAGAGAAGTCGCAACAAACCGATCCGCGCGTGTCTTACACGGTGACGGCGGTCGTCGTGAATTTGACGGGACCAGAGCAAGCGGACGAGTGGGAGATGGCACCGCCGGACTTCGTCGATCTCGGCTTGCACATCCGCGTGAAGGTGCGTACCTTGCGCGAAGAAGACGGTTTGCAACTGTTGACGAACATCGAGCAAGGCCGGGTGGCGCGTTGCGTGTTGCCGTGGGTGGCGTTGATGCGTGGCGGCGACGATCCGGCGGTGGTGGAATACTGGAAGCGCTTGGCGTCGGCGGAAGTCGATCCGCACAAACGTGGCGATTACGGCGGTTTGGCGCGTGTGTTCGCCGAACTATGCGGACGCGGCCAGTTATGGACGAAGGCATTGGAGGGCTGGAACGTGGAAGTATCGCAAGTAGTCTTGGAGTGGCAGGCGCAAGCGTTGGAACGCGGCTTAGCGCAAGGACGAGCCGAGATGCTCCCTCTCCTCCGGGAGAACCTTATGGAGTTGATGAGAACAAGGTTTCAAGCGGAGTTGCCGGTTGAGTTTCTCACGGCCGTGCAAAATCAGACCGATCCGGCGCTGCTTCGTCAGTGGTTCCATCGCACTCTCGCTGCGGCTTCGTTGGAAGAACTGCGCGGTACCTTCGGACTCCGTTAGCCGTACAGTGTGGATCTCCCGTAGCCTGCCTTCGAAATGGATGGATGGTTAGCCGCGACGCGCAGCGGAGCGCGTTGGCCCGCGCTGTGCGTCGCAGCGGAGCGCGTTGGCCCGCGCTGTGCGTCGCAGCGGAGCGCGTTGGCCCGCGCTGTGCGTCGCAGCGGAGCGCGTTGGCCCGCGCTGTGCGTCGCAGCGGAGCGCATTGGCCCGCGCTGTGCGTCGCAGCGGAGCGCATTGGCCCGCGCTGTGCTGCGCGTCGCGGCTAACCGACGCAGTTCGCAGGGCGGTGGTCTACTGCGTCGGCAAACTCAGGTCGTCGCCGTGGAGCGCCGACGCATTCGCTGCACGAGTCGATAAATGGCCCAAATCACCAGCGCCCACGGCAACAAGACACATAAACCGAGAATCAGGAACCGCAAACTCCACGATAGAATCGTGAAGCTGTCGGACAATCCGCGATGCACGTTGGAGCCGAATCCGCCGTCGCTGGGGACGAGGAGATCCTTGTTCGACAGCGTAATCTCCAGCCGCGCGATGGCCAAAGGACTGTCGAGAACCTCCGGGTGTTTGGCCGTCTGTTGCACGCGCACCATTCCCGCCGCCTTCAACGCATCGATCAACGGTTGAACCTCGACCATCGGCACGTCGTAGATGAGCTTGCCGGTGATGCGCCCGCTACGTTCGCGGGCCACGTTCGCCTCGATGGTGCGTCCCTCGCGCTTGCCGGCCAACCCGGAGAGCATGGCCGCCGTCTGATCCACGTCGGCCACTTCGACGCCGAACACCAACGTCTCGCGCGGCGGAATGTTGGCGCGATTGAGCAACGTCACCGTCCGACGCACTTTGCTATCGATGACATTCTCGGCGTCGGCGGCTCGGCTGGTCTTGCGCGTGTACACCTCGCCGGCTTTCGCCAGCGCCTCGCCGAATGCTTCCTCGTCGGCGCGGCGAATTTCCACGTCCAATGTCGCCGTCACCTTGCGGCGATCCTGTTCGTCGAGCTGCGCGGTACGGACGCGGCCCTTGAGTTTGACCGCAGCATCTTGCAGACGGCGAAAGCTGTCGGCTACCTCGACGCAGGCGAGTTGAATCTCCTCGGTCTCGCGCGCTGCCGCCGCTTCCAGCGACAACAGCTTGATCTGAAAGCCGCGTTTCTTCCGCGTCGTCTCGGCGTTGGTGGTCTCGCGGACTTGCAACGCCATCACCTCGCCGGCCTTCTTCACTTCTTCCAGCAAGGCGTCGGCCTTTTCCGTCTTCACCTGAAATTGCAACTCGCTCTGCGTCTGTTCGGCGTGGGCGCGGATGAGATTCGACGAGACGACCCGACCGCCTTCCTTTTCGATGCGCCCCAAGAGCGTCTTCATCGCCGCCTCGACGTCGACGCAGGCCAGACCGACGAGGACCGTCTCGCGCGGCGGCACGTCGGTAAGGTTGTACAAATGAACGCGAAACCGCGTGTCGCTGCGTTTCACTTTGCCGTCGCTGGGCTTGCCCGCTCCGCCCTCGGTCTCCTCTTGTCGAGAGATGTCGAAGCGCGCCACCGTGCCGAGTTGCTTCAACCGATCGCGCAACTGCCCCGCCGCCTCCGGCGATACCTCGAAATCGAGCTGCGCGCTGAACTGTCCTTGCGACGGTTGCTTCAGCTCGGCCCGCGTGATGCGCCCTTTCGCTTCGCGCACCGCCTTCTGCGCCGCCTGATACGCCTGATCCACGTCCTCGACTTCAATGCCCATCTGCACCTGTTCGCGTTCGATCACACCGTAGGCCGCCGCGATTTCCTTCTCGAACAGCGTCACGGTCAGCGTGCTGAGGGCGACTTGGTTGGCGAAGAAACGCAACTCGCCCTCGATCTTTTCGATGCGCGTGCGCCACGTTCCCAACTCTTTTTCCACCGCAAGCAGATCTTTAATCTCGCCTTTGCCACTCTTGATAATCTGCAACAGGCGTTCTTCCATGGCGCGGGCGGCGCGCAGCTCGCTCTCCGAATCGGTGTACTGCTTGGTGATGTCTTGGCTGCCGATGCGTTGATTCTTCAGCTCGCCGCTTTTGCCGAGTTCGGTGCGTAGTTCCAGGAGCAAGCCGTCGAGACTCTCCGGCGGCACGCGGACGACGACGCTGCCGCGCACCTTGCCGTTGGCCAGCTTGTCGCTGTTGACGGTGGCGATGAAGCCGCCCTTAATCGGCTTCACTAGGCGCGCGATCGTGGCCACGGCGGCATCGAACGATTGCACTTCATATTCGATGTCGCCGGTGCGGATGACGAATTTGCGCGAGCTGGGTTGCTCGGGGGGATTAGCGGGTTGCTTCTCCAATTTCGACTTTTCGATGGGAGGCGCTTCCGAGGTTGGAGGTTTGCCATCAGGGACCGGGGGTGGGCCTTTGACATCCTTGAATTCCGCGTCGGAAGGGAGTTTATCTACCGTCGCGGGTGGGGTAACGAACACTTTGCCGGGTTGAAAAGCCTGTGTGGGAAGGGGATTCGTCCGAGCGAGAACCTCCTTATCGAGCGAACCTCTGCCTTCAGTGCCGTGCCCGAATCCAAATAACGGGAAGGTACGGCTATTGCCCGGCATGTCCTTGCTGTGCCTGTCTTGGAATACGTCATCGAGTTGCTTTTTGACTTCGCCGCCCGCCGGGACCGGCGAAGGAGGCGTCTCTTTCGCGGTTTCACTCTTGGGTTTGTTCTTTTCCCAGGAATATGTCGTATTGGAAGTGCCATCCGCGACCTCACGATGTTTTAATTCGGACATCGTTTGACGGTGCGTTTCTTCGGCCAGTTGCTCGACGCTTCGATTCATCATTTCGTCAAGATTGCGACCGACTGGTTCGGATTCCGCCTGAGCGAGGCTTTCCCGATCCATTTCGCGCGTCACCCTGAAGATGCCGCCGTCGAGAACCTGACTCGCCACCGCGCCGGTGAAGCCGATCGACACCAGGGCGGCGGCGGCGACGGCGAACCAGGCTGGGACCGGCAGGCGGAAGGTTTGCGGTGGTTGAGCGCGCAGAGTTTGCACGACGCGGTCCTCCAAGGTGGGATTGGGGCGAGTCTCGGCAAATAAGTTGGTCAAATCGGTATCGACCGCACGCACATGGGCGAGGGCGGCGGCGCATTCGGCGCACTCGGCCGTGTGCCGTTCGAGGCGCTCGCGCTCGGTGGGTTCCAGACCGTTGGCGAGATAGGCGGCGAGGTTTTCCAGAATCCAGGTGTGATCGGACATCAATACTCCTCCTTCCGGTTAGCCGCGACCCGAAGGGGAGCGCGGGGAGACGCGCTCCCCTTCGGGTCGCGGCTAACCGAGGTCCGGCGGTAGGCGTTCGCGCATCAGTTTCAAACCGCGATGCAACAATCCGCGCAGCGCGCCGTTGCTGACACCCATTTGCATTTGAATCGTTTCGTAATCGGCTCCCGTCAGATAGCGCAGCGACAACGGCAGTCGATACTCTTCCGGCAGCGACCGCAACGCGGCCAGCACTTGGGTGCGCGCTTCCTGGCGAGACATTTGTTCGTCGGGAGAGGACGACTTGTCCGCGACATCGGCCAGCGAGCCAGGAGCGGACGAAGCCGGGGCGGTGCGCTTGAGCGACCGCTCGCGGCGGATGGCGTCGGTCAGCGCGTTGTGGGCGATGGTGAGCAGCCAACCGCGAAACGCCTTCGGCTCGGAGAGTTTGTGCAGCGAACGAAACGCCGTCAGCAAGGTTTCTTGCAATAAATCTTCGCTGCGATGAACGTCGCCGGTCTCCAAATAGAGGCGGGCGTAGACCAAGCGCGACGTGCGGCGAATCAACTCCTCGAAGGCGGAGCAGTCGCCGCGTTGAGCCTTGCCAACCAGGAGTTCGTCGGAATCCGCAGTCATGGTTCTAACTATACAGACGCGATTGCCGCGCGCGGCGCGCGCCAAATGCGCTTCCGGGGCCGTTCTTTTCGTCTACTGGGGAGAAGAGGAGGGATACGGACGTTGAAATTGAAGGCGGACGGCGTGTTGGAGATGATAGTTCGTTTCCTCTGTTCGCCCGAGCAGGGAATAGTGACGTGCCAATCTTTCGTGAGCCTGATCGCTCTCCCAACCCGAATCCAGGGCGTGTTGCCAGAGCGTGGGCGTATCGCGCCAGACACCGACTTGTCGATACGTCAACAGCGAAAGCGACAAGACGCCGATAATGGAAGACAATCGAGATGCCAATAAAAGTCCTCGGTACTTTTGGCATCGTTCCGAGGCAGTCCACACGACGGCGACGAATAACCCGATGTGGGGCCAATAGCTGAAGCGATCCGCCCAGGCCTGCTTGCCGCCCTGAGCCAGGCCCACGACCGGCAAGAGAGTTCCGACGAACCAAAACCAGCCGACGAAAAGCCACGGCCTTTGTCGCGCGCTCCGCCAAGCCACAACGCTCAGCAAGGCCAAGACGGTCGCTCCGGCGACGACTGCTGGCAACGACCAGTTCGATCGCGGATGAGGATAGAGCGCGCACAACCGGCGCGGACAAAACGTGGTACCAAGATACCAACCGTAGCCGGCCAGCGCGTTGGCCAACCGAGCGCTAAGCGAGATCGTATCCAGCGACACGATCGAGCCGCGATGGGAGCGCGAATCCAGCGTCAAGCCCGCGAAGAGGGCCGCCACGAGAAACAAGGGTATCTTTTCGAGTAGTAATTGTCCGAGGTGTTGACGAATCGAAGGACCGTCCTTGAGGTTGATTCGTTCCATCGGCCAAACGTCGAGCAGCAACAAGACGAACGGTAGCGTCAACAGCATGGGCTTGGCGGCGAGGCTCAGCACATACGCTCCCACCATCGGGACATAACGACGCCAATTCGGATTTTGAAGATAGTAGAAATAGGCAGCCAGCGTCAACAGGCCGAAAAAGACGCTCAACACATCCTTGCGTTCCGCGGCCCACGCCACCGATTCGACGTGCATGGGGTGTACCGCGAACAAGGCGGCGACGAGAAAACTCCGCTCCACCCTCCCCGTCATCCGGCGCAAGATACAAAACAACAGACAAACGTTGGCGGTGTGCCAAAAGAGATTTTGACCGTGCGCGGCGGCGGGAGAGAGTCTCACCTCCCCGTCCGGTGATCGCTCGGCAAAATAGTGTGCGTCCCATTGAAACGAGAGCCAAGTCAGAGGCATCCAGTACGGAGCCACGTCAACCGTCCAAACCCAAGCGAAACCGGACGCGGTGAATCCCTCTTTCACATGCGGATTTCGAGTCAGATAGTTTTCGTCGTCGAAATCGACGAAATCGTTGTCCCAGAGCGGCGCATAAGCGACGACGGTGAGCGCCGACAACACGCCGAATAATAGAAGGGTGCGCATAAGGCGAACTCGGGAGAAATGTCGCAAACCGATTCGTGGATCAAGCCGGAAGCCCCGGCTTACACAGATGGAAATCGAAGGCCGGCAGAGCAGCGACGGGCCTGCGTCGAGGCGCGAGATTGGCGAGCGCTTCGCGCGCCAGCGTGCGCCACGGCACGCGGAGAGCGAAGCGCGAAAGGTCGTATGCCAATTTCACGAAGAACGTCGGGGGCAACGGTCTCTCGCCGTCGGTGAGCAACGGGTATCCCAACGAGGAGAGCGCTTGTTTGCCGAGTCGTTCGAGGATCTCGATTTGCTCGACGTTCAGTTCGTCGCGGAACACGCCGACTCGTTCGCGGTTGATCTTCTCCAGGGCGCGCTCTTTCCAAGCGATTTCGCGGGCGGGAATGCCTTCGTCGTTGCCGCACCCCTCGGCCACGACGGACTCGTCCGGTAGATCGAGGAAGCGCAGCATCCGCCCCAGTTCGCGCTGAGGATCGGCAACGATGTCTTCGTAGCGCGCGAAAAAGAGATTGTTATTGTCGCTTTCTTGGAGCCGTTGCACGATGCCGTGATAGTAGAGCCAGATCACGAAGTTCGCATACAGGCTCGTCGTCATCCACGGCATGCGCGACAAACTGGAGGCCACGTCTCGACCGTCGCGGTACAGCACGATGATTTTCGCTTCGGGAAACATGGCGCGGATGCGCGGCAAATGCCCCGTGTGTTCCGGCGTCTTCTCGCCGAAGTAGGCCACGTCGCGCTTCGGCAAGCGCTCGAGGTAGGATTCGGCCATGCGTTCGTAGAACGACCGACCCTCTTCCACGGAGACGATGCGCCGCTCCGGCGCGGATAATTCGACGTTGAGATCCGCATTGAGACGTTGGAGATGGCGGACCTGTTGCTTGCGCGAATGGCCGAAGAACGAGAAGAACATCTTGGTTTCCGGCGGAATGGCAATGGCGGAGTGACGATTCAGTGCCTGTTGCACCATCGTCGTTCCCGAACGCGGACAACCGACGAGGAAGAACTTTTTCATATCGCTACTCGATCGAACGTGGTATAGTAACCTCGGCTTCATTGCCCAAACTTACAGAAATGTTATCTATCGAAGTGTGAGTATACGATTAGATGTTGGTGAATTAATTTTCACTAATAATGGTTCGACCGTTTTATCCACTTGCGTATTCTTGGAATGGGATAACTCTCCTGAGTCTGGCTTGGAGGATTCGTGCCATGAGGAAGAACAATCGTCGTGAGTTTCTGGCCGACGTGGGGCGCGGCATGTTGGTTGCCAGCGTTGGCGCGGCCGTGGCCGCCGATTTGGAGCTTGCGCCCGCCTGGGCGGGTGAGGCCGTCGAACGGCTGACGTTCGGCAAAATGGAGCCGTTGGTCGCCCTGATGCAAGAGACGCCTGCGGATAAACTGCTGCCCCTCGTCGTCGAGAAAATGAAAGGGGGAGCCGATCTACGCACGCTGACGGCGGCGGCGGCTTTGGCCAACGCCCGCACCTTCGGCGGCCACGATTACACGGGCTATCATGCGTTGATGGCCCTCGCGCCCGCCTACCAAATGGCTGCGGAATTGCCCGAAGAAAAACGCCCTTTGCCGGTCTTGAAAGTTCTCTATCGCAACACCAGCCGCATTCAAGAACAGGGAGGACGCAAGCACGAGGCGTTGCATCCCGTCGCCCCGGCCGAGGAATCCAAGGAAGGCGGCAACGGCGATCGCCTGCGCGACGCGGTGCGGCAGCGCGACGAGCGCGCCGCCGAGCAGACCTTCGCCGCCCTGGCACGCGGACCCATCGGCGAGGCGTTCAACCATCTGCAATTCGAGATCGAGGACGAGGTAGACGTGCATCGCGTCGTCTTGTCCTGGCGCTCGTGGGTTTTACGGGACATTACGGGTAGCGAATATGCTCATACGCTGCTCCGCCAATCGGTCCTTTACTGCGTGGATGCCGAGAAGCGATTGTTCGAGCAGAAGCGCGAGCCGGCCATTCGCAAAGTTCTACCGAAGCTGCTCGACCAGTATCGTCTGGCCGGTCGCAAACCGGGAGATCGCAAGGCGGAGGACAAGTGGATCGAGAGTCTGGCCAACACGATCTACGGCGAACGCCGCGAGCGCGCCGCCGAGGCCGTGGCGGCGGCGCTGGCCGAGGGCATGTCGCCGGCGTCCATCGGCGAGGCGATCTCGTTGGCCGCGAATCGTCTGGTGTTGTGCGATCCCGGCCGCAAAACGGCGGAGCCGGGCAAGCCGGTCGGCAGCGTTCACGGCGCATCGGTCGGCGTCCACGCTTCGGATTCCGCCAACGCCTGGCGCAACATCGCCGGAGTCGGCAACGCCCGAACCACGTTTGCCAGTCTCATTTGTGGAGCGTTCCATACTGCCGGGCAAAATGGCGGACAAAACAAGGAGCCGTATCCGACCGCCGAGCAGCTCGACAAGATCGAGACGAAGGACGCGGATCGTCTGCTGCAAATGGCGGAGTCGGCCATCAAGGAAAAGAATCAGGCGGGCGCGGCGGCGCTGGTGCAGCGCTACGGCGAACAAGGCCACTCCGCGCGTCCCGCGTTCGATCTGCTGCTGCGCTATGCCGTCAGCGAAGATGGGGCATTGCACGCCGAGAAATACTATCGGACGGTGACGGAGGAGTTCGCCGCCGCGCGACCGACCTTCCGTTGGCGTCATCTCGTCGCTCTGGCCCGCGTCACCGCCAGCGAGTACGGCCAAACCGCGCCGGGTTATGCCGAAGCGAGGCGATTATTGAACGTATGATTCCTCGTTTAGCCGCGACGCGGAGCGGAGCGCGGGACGGACGCGCGCTCCGCTTCGCGTCGCGGCTAACCTATGTGTGCGCGCTCCGCGGGAAAGCCGCTCTCACGATGTGGGGGGTTCGGGCGGGCCGAGCCATTCGAGATTGTCGCCGTTGTGGATGACGAGGAAGCGATAGTTTTCGCCTTGCGAACGAGGCAATAGTTCGGCTTTGTAGGTGGCACTGCCGGTTAGTTCGGCGGCATCGGCGGGAATGGTTCTTTCCTTGACGAGGTAGACCGCGGCACGCCGACCGCCGCGCTCGAAGAGAAGCACGGGCACTTTACGGCCGGGATAGCCGGGCAACTCCCCCTCCATCGGCGGTGCGATCAACAAGTTGTAATTGAGCTGCATCGACAACGGCGCGTTCACGCCCATACGCCGCAGCGCATTTTCGGCCACGACGCGCGGATCTTCGGCGGCGTCGTTGGTGATCGACTCGACCACGCGCTGCGGATCGATGGGGGAGGGGAGGCGCTCTATCAGCCAATAACTCGCGCCCCAGCCGAGGACCAAAACGACGGCGGCGGCGGCGGTCCAGCGCGCGGCGCGGGCGAAGCGCTGTCGCTGCCATTCGCCCCGCTCCGACTCGAGCCGCGCCGCCACTTGCTCGTACAAACCGACGGGAATCTCGACCTGGCGCATGGCCCTGCCGATGCACTCGTCGAGTTGGCGTTCGTCGCATGCCAGACTGTGGCAATCGGAACAACGGTCGAGATGATCGTCGAGCGCCTCGACCTCTTCCGCTTCCAGTTCGCGCGCTTGCGGACGCGCGAAATCGAGCAACAGTCGGGCGGTTTTACAATCCATCGGTCGCCCTCCGGGGGGCACGGCCATTGGCGGTTACTTCTCTCATCCGATCTTCCGCTCCCCTTGAGGGAGAGAGGATAGAGGGAGAGGACACGCTCGGCTCCACTAGCCGGGCGCGTAAATGAACCTTGGCCCGCGCCAAACGAGACATGACGGTTCCGATCGGCAGATCCATCTGCTCGGCGATGTCTCGATAACCAAAATCCTCGAAATAGTACAGAATAATGGGCGTCCGAAATACTTCCGGCAATTCATTGAGCGCGCGCTGCAACCGTTCCGGATCGATGTCCGGCAGGGCGTCGGGCAATCGCTCGGGCACATCGTCGAGATTGTCCAAGGAAACGCAAGCCTGCTGGCGTTCGGCGCGAACGCGATGCAGATAGGCGTTGCGCAAGATGCTGAACAACCACGGACGGGCGCGCGACGCATCGCGGAGTTGGCCGTAGTTAAACTGCGCCTTGCAGAACGCTTCTTGCGTGAGATCCTCGGCGTCGGCGGTCGAGCCGGACAGGCGATAGGCGTAGCGATACAGCGGGACGTAATAGTCCTCAACTAGCCGCTGCATCGCTTGTGGACTGCCGGGTTTACCCATGATGCACGTCCCTCTAATCATTAGAACCCGCGTCGAGGCGATTTATTCCCCGCCGGGCAAAAAATGACGCGGAGAAACCGAACGTCGAGTCTTGCTATCCTACCAAAACACCATCCCGCTCGCCGTCTCCGTATCATAAAAACAGGGAGACGAGGACGGACCACGACTCTAACGGCGGAGAACCATGTTTGTCGATCGGGTGACAGTGTTTGTGAAGGGCGGCGACGGCGGCGCGGGCTGCTGTAGCTTTCGGCGCGAAAAGTATGTGCCCAAAGGTGGGCCGGACGGCGGCGATGGCGGCGACGGCGGCGATGTCGTGATCCGCGCCGTGGCCGGAACCGACAGCTTGGCCGAGATCGTCAATCGCAAACATTGGCGCGCGCCGGCGGGCGGACGCGGCGGGCCGGATAACTGCCACGGACGACGCGCCTCCGAGTTGGTCCTCTCCGTGCCGCCGGGAACGCTCGTCTACGACCGCGACCGAGGCAACCTGCTCCGCGATCTCAAGGAAGCCGACGAGCAGGTGATCGCGGCGCGCGGCGGACGCGGTGGACGCGGCAATAAGGCGTTCGCCTCGGCCACCAATCGCGCCCCGCGCGAGACACAGCCGGGCACGCCGGGAGAGGAACGCTGGATCGTTCTCGAACTCAAGGTTATCGCCGACGTGGGACTCATCGGCTTGCCCAACGCCGGCAAATCCACCCTGCTCAGTCGTCTCTCCCAGGCTCATCCGGAAATTGCCGACTATCCGTTCACCACCAAGTTTCCCAATCTCGGCCTGGTAACGATCGGCGGCGAACGCGCCTTCGTTCTCGCCGATCTGCCCGGACTGATCGAAGGCGCGCACAGCGGCATCGGCTTGGGACACGAGTTTTTGCGCCACGTCGAACGGACGCGCGTTCTCGTGCATTTGGTCGAACCGATGCCGGTGGATGGCGGCGATCCTCTGCGCAATTATCGAACCATTCGCCGCGAACTCGAACTGCACGGCCACGCGCTCGCCGAAAAGTCGGAGATCGTGGCCGTCAGCAAGGCCGAACTCACCGGCAGCGCGGAAGTACGGCGACGGCTGGAAGAAGAGTTGGGGCGTCCCGTCCTGGCGCTGTCGGCGGCTACGGGGCAAGGCTTGGCCGATTTGGTGCGAACGGCGGTCGAGCGGTTGCATCGGGACGAACGATCCGAGTACAATGCCTTGGAGCGAACGTGAGCGAGATCCGGCCGCTCCATCGTCTGTTCGGTTTGTCTTGGATCGACTTCTTCCAAGGTACGTCCATTGAGGTCGAGACGGAATTGGACTTGTCGATGAAGATGCAGTTTCTCGATCTCGTCCTCATCCGCAAGGGGACCGAGCCCTTGCCCCGATTGCTGCCCGATGGGTTCGAGGTATTGGTCGCTCACAATCTGATAACCTTTAAGTCGCACCAAGAAGCGCTCGACGCCTGGTCGCTGTGGGAGTTGATTGGACACTTCGTCAACTATCGAAAGCAGATTGGCCCGTCGTTGCAAGCGTTGCTTCCACTCGAAGATTTTCGCCTGTTCGCTGTCTGCGCTCGATTCCCACACAACCTGGCACAGCAAGTCGAGTTGGAACCCGTGCGCGACGGTGTCTACGAGGTGCGAGGATTGGCGCTGCGGATTCGCATTATTGTGGTGAATCAGTTGCCGTTGCAGGACCACAATGCCATGCTACACTTGTTCAGTGCCCGCGAAGAGTTACTTCGGTTCGGGCGCGATCGCTATCGCCCTCACGCGCGCGAGACCAGCACGCTATTATACGAATTGTTCAAAGCGTATAGGGAGGAACCGGACATGCCCGATAAGCTGCAAGAATTCGTTCGCCAGAGCATCAAGGATCTTTTGGACACTCTGCCGGTCGAAGAGCGCCTCAAGGGGCTATCGGCGGAGGATGTACTCCACGGACTCTCTCCGGAGACGCTGGAGGCATTACGGCGATGCCTCAAGACCAACGGTCATTCGACAAAAACAACTGGCTCGGAAGAAGGCAACGGATAGCCCATGGCGAGAATCGTCGAACGGATATGGGTGGGATATCAGCAGGTTACGATCGGAACGGTTCAAAGCGTATCGAGAGGAACCGGACATGCCCGATAAGCTGCAAGAATTCGTTCGCCAGAGCATCAAGGATCTTCTGGACACTCTGCCGGCCGAAGAACGCCTGAAAGGACTACCGGCGGAAGAACGACTCAAAGGACTACCGGCGGAAGAGCTTCGCAAGCGTCTGCCGGTCGAAGAGCGTCTCAAGGGGCTATCGGCGGAGGATGTTCTCCACGGACTCTCTTCGGAGACGCTGGAAGCGTTGCGGCGATGCCTCAAGACCAACGGTCACTCCGAGAAAGCGTGAGCCGTCTGGATAGGGAGCGGGTGAGGAGCCTGGTTCACGCGCGCGGGATGAGCGTTTCCTCGTCGGCGGTGACGACGTAGATGCCTTCGCGCATGATGGCCAAAGTGTGTTCGACGTGGACGCTGGGCAAGCCGTCGCGGGTAACGACGGTCCAATGATCGCGCTGGATCTCCGTATCGCCTCGGCCCATGTTGACCATCGGCTCGACGGCCAGCACCAGCCCTTCTTCGAGACGAAAATCGTGCTTGCGCAACTCGCGGTTGACGAAGTTCGGAACCTGCGGGTTTTCGTGCATGACGCGGCCGATGCCGTGGCCGACGTACTGCGTTACCACGCTATAACCGGCCGACTCCGCCACGCGCTGCATGTGTCCGGCCACCTCCGACCACCAGCGACGGCGCGACATCTCGATCATCGCCGTTTTCAGTACCCGTTCGCCGATCTCGACGAGGCGTCGCTTCTCCGCGCTGACCTGGCCGACCTCCACCGTAATGGCCGCGTCGGCACACCAGCCGTTGAGTTTGCATGCCGTGTCGATTTTCAATAAATCGCCCTCGCGCACGGCACGTTGACCGGGAATGCCATGAACGATTTGCTCGTTGATCGAGAGGCACGTTACCGCCGGAAACGGCACGCGGCCGGCATAGCCCTTGAACAGAGGCATGGCTCCGCGCGCAGCGTACAATTCCTCAACGGCCCGGTCGATCTCGATGGTTTTGACGCCGGGATTGGCCATGCTCCGGCAGAGCCGCAATGCCTCGGCGACAACTTTGCCGGCCTCGCGCATCAGAGCGATTTCACGAGGCGATTTGAGTTCCGGCTTTTGAGGAAAAAACGTCCTTAACACTTGCGTCCCGCCTGACCATTCAAGATTTTCATGACGCTGGCATACACCTCCTCAATCGGCCCCTGTCCCGCCACTTCGTGCAGCAGCTTCTGAGCGCGGTAGTGCCCCACGAGCGCCTCCGTGTTGCCATGATACACAACCAGACGCGCGCGAACCGTCTCGGGCCGGTCGTCTTCGCGCTGAATGAGCCTCGTGCCACACGAATCGCAGATGCCCGTCGCCTTCGTGGGCTTGCTCGTGGTGTGGTAGGTCGCCTTGCAGCCGGGCTTGGGACAACTCCAACGCTCGCTGACTCGCGCGATGATCTCTTCGTCGCTCACATGCAGCAAAATTACCGCCGTGAGGTCGAGGAAGTTTTGCCGCAGCACCTGGTCGAAGGCGGCGGCTTGCGCTAGCGTGCGCGGATAGCCGTCCATCACGAAGCGTTCCGGGGGATCGCCGAGGTTGAAGCGTTCGGCAATCACATCGTTCACCAGGGAATCCGGTACCAGCAATCCCTTTTCGACGAACGGATGGGCGCGCACGCCGGCGGGTGTCTGCTGTTGGATGGCTTGGCGGAGAATGTCGCCGGTACCGATGTGTTCCAGCCCGTTGCGCGCACACAACAGCTGAGCCTGGGTTCCTTTGCCGCAGCCTGGAGGACCGAGAAGAATCAGACGCATGGGTGGCCCCGTTTCGCCACCCAGCCGACCTCGGACGGACGGGGCAGCACACGCATTGCAAAAGGCGACGACCGAGGCGACAAACCTCGGTCCAAGATCTTCACGGATCATTCTCCAGAATTACAATTCCGTAAGCAAGGGGGGAGAGCAGGCTCACTCAATCGTCGGTCAGTCCCGGATAGTTGCGCATGACCAAATGACTGTTAATCTTCTGGACCAAATCGAGCGCGACACTGATGACGATCAACAGGCCCGTGCCGCCGTAGAAGCTGGCCACGTTGGGATCGACGTTCATGGTGTTGGTGATAATGGTCGGAATCACGGCGATGATGGCCAAGAAGGCCGCTCCGACGTAGGTAATGCGGATCATCACTCGTTCGAGATATTCCGCCGTTCGCTTGCCGGGGCGATAACCGGGGATGAAACTGCCGTTGTCTTTCAAATTGGTGGCCATGTCCTTGGGGTTGAACATCATCGCCGTCCAGAAGTAGCAGAAGACGTAGATCAGGGCGATGAACATGATCGTGTACCAATAGCCCTGGCGCACAAAAGTCTCTTTGAGGAACAGCGCCCAGCGCCAATCGGTGGCGTTGGCCAACGCGCCGAACACAAAGTAGGGGACGACGAGCAAGCTGCTGGCGAAGATGACGGGCATGACTCCGGCTTGATTGACGCGCAGAGGCAGCCATTGACTGGTGCCGCCGAATACGCGGCGACCGCGAACGTGCTTGGCCGACTGCGTTTTGATGCGCCGCTGCGCCTTGGTGATGGCGATGACGGCAACCACGACCGTGACGAACAGGACGATGAGGACTACCAGTTTCTCGAAGCTCATGTCGCGCCCGCCGCTTCCGCCGCCGAGTGTGAAGACGGAATCTTTGAAGTGGTTGTTCTCGAAGAAGAGGCTTTGCGTGGCCGCCGGGATGCGAGCCACGATACCGGCCATAATAATCAGACTAATACCGTTGCCGATGCCGTATTCGTCGATCTGTTCGCCCAGCCACATGAGGAAGATGGTGCCGCACGACAGCGTGACGACCATGGAAATCCAACAGAGGGTGCTATCGCGGTAGCCATCCAAACCCCATCCTTGTTGGGTCGGGTCCATGATGAGTTGGACGTACATGAACGCTTGGAACAGGCAGATGGCCACGGTGGCGTAGCGCGTGTACTCGTTGATCTTCTTGCGGCCGCTCTCGCCCTCTTTCTGAAGTTTTTCGAGCGGGGGATAAACGGCGGCGAGAAGTTGGAAGATAATCGAGGCGGAGATATAGGGCATGATGCCTAGTCCGAAGACGGTGGCGTGGCTGAGGTTGCCTCCGGAGAACATGGAGACGAAGTTCAGGACGTTGCCCAGCGCTCCGCCCGCGCCCAAGGACGCGGTCATCTTCGACTGATCGACGAACGGCAGGGGGATGGCGAAGCCGATGCGATAGATGGCCAGAAACAGCAGCGTCAGCAGGATTTTCTGCCGCAACTCGGGGATGGTAAAGATCGCCTTGATCTTGCCGCGATAGAGGAGAAACGCGAGGACAGCCGACGAAACGGTGACGATGGCCGCGTAGGGCCAACTCATCATCAGCAGCAGAACGAGAAAGAGTGCGACGAGAACGCCGGCACCAATCAGATAGGGATTTTGCTTCCGCATATCGCAACTCCTCGCAGGTGCCCGAGAGCCGTCCGTGGCTCAAGGCATATAAAGCCCGATCGACGAACGGTCCTCGTCTGCCCATGAACGAACGCGGCGGAGAGGCGATGGCCGTCCGATTCCTTCCGCCTTTCGTCTCCCTGACGCCTTACGCTGGCGGCGTCTTGGTTTTCATCTTGTTTCGTTTCGGCTTCTTGGGAGGTGGGATAACCTCGGCGACACCACCGCGCGCCGCGATCTTTTCCCCAGCCGACTTGGAAAAGTGATGTGCGCGCACCGTCAACTTCTTCGTCAACTCGCCAGTACCCAAGATTCGTACTCCATCCGCCGGTCCCTTGGCTAGGCCAAGTCGGCGCAAGGCCTCGGCATCGACGGTGTCGCCATCGTTGAAGCAGTTGAGATCGCCGACATTGACGACGTGGTAGTATTTGTCCCAAGTGGCGTGGCTGAAGCCGCGCTTGGGGATGCGGCGGAACAGCTGCATCTGCCCACCTTCAAACATGACGGCGGGCTTCTTCGCGCCGGCGCTGGCCCATTGGCCCTTGTGACCGCGAGAGGCGGTCTTGCCGTGGCCGCTGCCGACCCCGCGACCGACGCGCTTTTTCTGCCGCAGCTTATGCACGCCGACGTGTACTTGACTGAGATCCATTAGAGTGTGACTCCTCGCAAGCGGGCCACGTCTTCCCGCGTCCTCAGCTGCATCAAGCCTTCGATCGTCGCCTTGACGAGATTCAAAGGATTCGCGCTGCCGTGAACCTTGGTAAGAATGTTGTGAATGCCGCACACTTCCAATACGTCGCGGACGCCGGGGCCGGCCTTCACGCCCGTACCGGGACCGGCGGGGACGAGGATGACTCGGCTACCGCCAAACTTACCGATGACGCGGTGCGGGATGGTGTCGCCGCGCATCGCCACGCGCTTACTTCGCTTGAGGGTTTCTTGAGCGTCCTTGGTGGCCTTCTCGACGGCGGGAGGGACTTCGTTGGCCTTGCCGTAACCGACGGCGACGCGCCCTCGCTTGTCGCCGACCACGACCAGCGCGTTGAAGCTGAAGCGACGACCGCCCTTGACCACGGCGGCACAACGCCGGATCTTCACCACGCGATCTTCCATTCCGTCCTGCCGACCTTCGCCACGATCTCTGCCCATAGGTCACTCTCAGTTCTGAGTTCTGAGTTCTGAGTTCCCGATGCCGTCTTTAATTAGCACTCAAAACTCGGCACTAAAATTGCAGTCCACCCTCGCGGGCCGCATCGGCCAGCGCCTTGATTCGTCCGTGATACCGATAGTGTCCGCGATCGAACGCCGCCTTGTGAATGCCGCGCTCTTTGGCCATCTCGGCCAAGCGCTTCCCCACGGCCTGCGCCGCCTTGATGTTCCCACCGTAGGGCACATCCTTCTTGATGTCGGGAGCGGCAGTGTTGGCGGACGCCAATGTCTGCCCCGTTAGATCGTCGATCAACTGGGCGTAAATGTGCTTCGAGCTGCGGAAGACGGTCAAGCGCGGTCGTTCGACGGTGCCGACAATCTTGCGGCGAACGTGATGCCGTCGTCGCAGACGCTGTACTTGTTTCAGTTTATGCGCGTTCATATCTGCCTCGCTCAACCGCCGCTGGCAAACGACTTGCCTTCCTTGCGGCGGACCTGTTCGTTCTCGTAGCGGATGCCCTTGCCCTTATACGGTTCCGGCGGACGGACGTGGCGCACTTCGGCGGCGAATTGGCCTACCTTCTGCTTGTCCGCGCCCTTAATCACAATCGTCGTTTGATCCGGCACATCGACCGTGACGCCGGCCGGAGGAACCATCAACACGCGGTTGGCATAGCCCACGGTCAACTCGACGCCTTTATTCTTGGCCGCGGCCTGATAGCCAATGCCCTCGATCTTCAGGCGCTTCTCGTAGCCCTTGGTCACGCCTTCGATCATGTTGGCGATCAAGCTGCGCGTCAAACCGTGCAGGGCGCGTGAAAGTCGCTCGTCGTCGGGGCGAACCACCTTCACGACCTTACCGGCTTCGTCCACCTCGACTTGCATGAGTCGATGGGGAACGAACTCCAGTTTCTGCCCCTTAGCTCCTTCGACAAGCAACTTGCCGTCGGTGAACTTGACCTTTACCCCGGCGGGGATCACAACGGGCTGCTTTCCAATACGCGACATAAATCATCCTCACGGCTATCGGCTATCGGCGTTCGTTGGGTAGCTGGTGGCGACTGCCGCTACCAAACGGTGCAGAGCAGTTCGCCGCCGAGCCGCTGGGCGCGGGCTTTGCGGTCGCTCATCACGCCTTTGCTGGTGCTGATAACACTGATGCCCAAACCATCCAGAACGGGCCGGAGTTGTTCGGCCCGGCGATACAATCGCCGACCGGGACGACTGGCGCGCTGGATGTGCCGAATGACGCGCTCGCCCTCCGGCCCATAGTTTAAGTAGACGCGCAACAGCGCGTGCGGCTTGCTCAAGTCTTGGTCGTGCTGAAACGCATTCTGGCCGCGATCGTCGGCCTGCATCCGTCCAACGTGGTAATCGAGGATGAAACCTTCGTCCTTGAGAACCTGGGCGACGGCGACCTTGAGCTTCGTGGCCGGTATGTCCACGGCAGGCCGTTCGATACGGTTGGCATTGCGGATGCGGGTCAGCATGTCCGCTAACGAATCGGTCATCATGTTGAATGCACCCTCACCAACTAGCTTTCTTGACGCCTGGAATCAGACCATCGCTGGCCATGTTGCGAAAACAAATGCGGCAGATGCCGAACTTACGGTAAACGGCACGCGGCCTACCGCACAGCTTGCAGCGCAGACGGATACGAATGCGCTCGCGCGGCGGCATTTTGACTTTGGCATCCGGCTTCCGGCTGGCATCCAGCTTCGCCATCTGCTTCTTGAATTTGACGTAGTTCGCTTCGGTGGCCATAACCTATCTCAGTTTTAAGTTCTGAGTTCCGAGTTCTGAGTGCCGATCTCCAGGGACGCTCTGAAACCTCTCGACTCGAAACCATTCCTTACGTCTCACGGAACGGCATGCCAAAGGACCGCAATAACTCGCGCGCTTCGTCGTCGCTTCGCGTGCTGGTTACGAAAGTCACGTCCATGCCCTGCACGAACGACACCTTATCCGGATCGATTTCGGGAAACACCTGCTGCTCGGCGAGGCCGAGGCTGTAGTTGCCCTGCCCGTCGAAGCTGCGCGGATTGATTCCCCGAAAGTCGCGGATACGCGGCAAGGCGATGCTGATGAGTCGATCGAGGAATTCGTACATGCGTCGCCCGCGCAACGTCACCCGGCAACCGATCTCGTTGTTCTCGCGGAGTCGAAAGCCGCTGACCGCCTTCTTCGCTTTGCGAATCTGGGCCTTCTGCCCGGCGATCTGCGTCAATTGATCGGCGGCTTGCTCCATGCGGTTCTTATCTTGTAACGCCTTGCCGACGCCCATGTTGACGACGATCTTTTGCAATCGCGGCAAACTAATGACGTTCTCGCGCCCCAGCTTTTGCTTGAGCTGCGGTACAATTTCATTCCGATAGCGTTCCTGCAACCGAGCCATGACACTTCTCGCCTAACAACAGGACTTCTCGAACCCTGAATCTCGACGCTTTACGACTTTTTCGCGTACTTCGGGTTGCGCTTGCCGATCGCGCCGAGGCCCGTGCCGCACTTCTTGCAGAAGCGCTCTTTGTGACCGTCGTCGGCATAGCGGCGACCGATGCGGACGCCGCGACGGCAGTTCGAGCAATACAACAGCACGTTGGAGGCGTCGATCGGCATCTCGCGCGAGAGGCGACCGCCTTGTGGATTCCGCCGATTGGGCCGAACGTGCTTGTACACCCGATTGATGCCTTCGACCACGACCTGGTTTTTCTCGGTGACAACGCGCAGAACCTTGTGCGCGCGTCCCTTCTCGGCGTCGTCGCCGGCGATCACTTCGACCATGTCGTCTTTACGAACGTGCATTTTCAAACCCGAGTTCGATGTTCTCAGTTCTGAGTGCCGCGTGCGATGAACGCATCGAGCGGAACCCGTTTATACGACTTCGGCAGCCAGATTGACGATGCGGACGAAGCCGCTCTCGCGCAACTCGCGCGCCACCGCCCCGAAGATGCGGGTTCCGCGCGGGTTTTCCTCGGCGTCGATGATGACCATGGCGTTGCTGTCGAAGCGAACGTAGCTGCCATCGTCGCGGCGCGTGGCCTTCTTGGTCCGCACGATCACCCCGCGAACCACCTCGCCGGGTTTCACTTCGCCGCCGGGATTCGCCTTCTTGACCGAGGCGATAATTACATCGCCCAGACCGGCGTAGCGACGGCGCGTGCCGCCCAACACCTTGATGCACATACACTCCTTGGCACCGGTATTGTCGGCTACGTCCAAGTAAGTATACATCTGTATCATATCACATTCCGATTGCTGGAACCTTAACTTCTCACAGGTTGGGACGAAGCGCCCGACCTACGAACCGGCGGTCGTCGCCTCCGGCGTTTGTCCGTGATGCGTCGGCAATTCCGGCGCTTTGACGACGATGCGAACCATGCGCCAACACTTCGTCTTGGACAAGGGCCGCGTTTCCATGATTTCGATGGTGTCGCCGCGGCGCGAGGCGTTGGCCTCGTCGTGAACGTAGCACACCGTTCGCCGACGGATGTACTTGCCGTAGCGGGGATGCTTGACGAGGCGCGCGATTTCGACGCGGCGCGTCTTGTTCATTTTGTCGCTGATGACGACGCCCGTTTCGACGCGGCGGTCGCCTCGTTCCTTAGCCTCAGCCATTGCTCTTCGCCCCCTCGGCGGTCTTGGATTGCTCGATCCGTTCGCGTTCGCGTTGAATCGTCTTGATGCGCGCGACTTCGCGCCGGGCCTTGCGAATCTCGCTCGGCGTTTCCAGCCGCTCGGTGGCGGATTGGAAGCGCAGGTGAAACAGATTCTTGACGGTGTCCTTGAGTGTTAAATCCAGTTGCTCTGGACTCATCGCTCGGTATTCGGCCGGTTTCATCGTTCATTCCTCTCCACTACCCCTCGCTTTCGCTTGGGGTTGAGACTACCCCACCGTTGGACGCCGTGCGACGAACCGGCAACGAAACGGCATTTTGTAGGCGACGCGAGCCAAGGCGTCGCGCGCCGCCGCTTCGGGCAACCCGCCGATTTCGTACAAAATCATGCCCGGCTTGATGACGGCGGCCCAGAACTCCGGCTCGCCCTTGCCCTTGCCCATGCGGGTCTCGGCGGGGATGGACGTAACCGATTTATGCGGAAACACGCGGATATACAGGCGTCCCTCGCCGCGCACGGAATGCGTGGCCGTGATGCGCCCCGCCTCGATGGCTTCGGCACTCAGCCAGCCGCCTTCGAGCGATTGCAGCCCGAAATCGCCGTGGCTCACCGTGTTTCCGCGCAAAGCGTTGCCGCGCACTTTGCCGCGCTGTGTTTTGCGGAATTTAACCCGCTTCGGCATAAGGGGCATGGTCTTTCTCCTTCCCTATCTCGATACTCATACAAGCCCGGAGCGAGCGACGGGCGCTCAGGCCCGTCGCTCGCGCTCCGGGCTTGTGGTTGATCGGCTATCCGCGCCGTTGTCCGCGACCGCGACCGCGTCCCGACGGGGGTGGCGGCGTCTCGCTGGCCTCTTCGGGATTGAGATAATCGCCGTTGTTAATCCATACTTTGATGCCGATGTTGCCCTGCGCCGTGTGCGCTTCGGCGAAGCCATACTCCACCTTGGCTCGAAGCGTGGACAAGGGGATGCTCCCGGCCATGCTGCTTTCCGTGCGGGCCATTTCCGCGCCGCCGAGGCGACCCGCCATTTGAATGCGAACGCCCTTCGCTCCCGCCTCCATCGTCGTGTCCATGGCACGCTTCATGGTCCGCCGAAAGCTGGAGCGCTTCTTGAGCTGCTCGGCAATGTCCTCGGCTACCAATTGCGGATCGCGTTCGGGACGATTGACCTCCATCGTCTTGACCTCAATGTGCCGTCCGGTCAAATTTTCGAGATCCTTCGTCAGTTTATCGACTTCTTGCCCTTTTTTGCCGATAATCATGCCCACGCGGGCCGAGTGAATGAACACGGTCACTTTCTCGCGCGTTCGCTGAATGCGAATCTTCGAGATGCCGGAGCCGCCGTAGCGCTTCTTAACGAACTTGCGAATCTTCACGTCCTCGACGAGAAGGTCCGAGAAGTCCTTTTTGTTGGCGTACCAATGGCTCAGCCAATCGACCATGATGCCGGTGCGAAAGCTAGTCGGTCGAACCTTCTGTCCCATGCGATCCCCCCGTTTCTTTCTGCTCCCGCGCGTTATTCCAGATCCGACAGCGTAACGCGAATGTGCGAATAGCGCCGTTTAATCGGATACGCCGTGCCGCGCGCTCGCGGCATGATTCGTTTCACGATCGATGCGCCATCGACGCACGATTCGGTGACGACCAAGTCCTCAATGTCCTGCGCTCCGCGATCTTCGGCGTTGCCCAAGGCGCTCTTCAGCACCTGTTCCATCAGGCGGGCGCTTTTGTTGGGCAGATAGCGCAACAACTCCAGAGCCTCTTCGGCGGATCGCCCTCGAATCAGAGTGGCGAACGGCCGAATCTTTCGCGGCGACATATCGGCATGTCGATAGCTTGCCTTGTATTCCACAACCATCTCCTCCGCAAAAATCAAATTCCGGGGGCCGGATTTGAACCGGCGACCTCCAGGTTATGAGCCTGGCGAGCTACCACTGCTCCACCCCGGGATATATCGGTCGGCCAACGACGCCGTCGGATACTCGTCGCGGGCTACTTCTTTCCTTTGCCGCCGCTGTGGCCCTTGAAGATGCGTGTCGGAGAAAACTCGCCGAGTTTGTGGCCGACCATATCTTCGGTGACATACAGGCGAAGATGGTTCTTGCCGTTGTGAACCAGGAACGTCGCCCCCACAAATTCGGGGACGATGGTGCAATCGCGCGACCAGGTTCGTATCGGTTCGCGATTGCCCGTTCGCTGATTGCGCTCGACTTTGGCTATCAGCCGTTCGTCGACGTAAGGGCCTTTTTTCAGGGACCGGCTCATCATTCACTCCGAGCGGGAAATCCAAATTATAGGGCGATTCTCTCAGGCGTCCAGTATCCACGTCCACACATTACGATTAGTGAGGCCCACGACGACGGCGACGGATAATGGAAGCGTTCGACGGCTTCCGTTTGTTGCGCGTCTTGCCGCCCTTGGCGAGAACGCCGGTGGGGCTGCACGGATGACGACCTCCGGCGGTTCGGCCTTCGCCGCCACCCATCGGATGGTTGACCGGGTTCATCGACGTGCCGCGATTGTGCGGCTTGCGTCCCTTCCAACGGGTGCGCCCCGCCTTGCCGAGGCTGACGTTCATATGCTCGGCGTTGCCGATCATGCCGATGGTGGCGCGGCATTCGGAACTGATGCGGCGCACTTCGCCGGACGGCAGGGTTATCTGCGCCCATTTGCCTTCGCGGGCGGTCAGAGTGGCGGCGGTACCGGCGCTGCGGCATAGCTGGCCGCCGTGGCCGGGCTGCATCTCCAGGTTATGCACCGTCATGCCCAACGGCACTTTCCGCAGCGGCATGCAGTTGCCGACGCGCGGCTCCACTTCTTCGCCGCTCATCACGCGGTCGTCGGCCTTGAGACCTTCGGGAGCCAAGATGTACGCCTTCTCGCCGTCTTCGTATTGCAGAAGCGCAATCCGCGCCGAGCGATTGGGATCGTATTCGATGGATACCACCGTCGCCCACACGCCGTCTTTGCGGCGCTTGAAGTCGATGACGCGATAGCGCCGCTTGTGGCCACCCCCCCGAAAGCGCGTGCAAATGACGCCTTGATTGTTGCGCCCGCCCTTCTTGGGGATGGGCACGAGCAGCGATTTCTCCGGCTTCTTACTTCGATCGGTAATATCCGCGAAGTCGCTGACGGACCCCTGCCGTCGTCCCGGCGTCGTCGGTTTATACTGTCGAATACCCATCTTACACCTCTCGGCTATCCACGTTCGGCTATCCGCTGGGGCCGATAGCCGTCTGCCGTTAGAAGAACTCGATTACCGGGCTTTCCGGTTGCAGCGTGACAATGGCCTTCTTCCAGTTCGACAATCGCCCCATCTTGAAGCGATAGCGCCGCTGTTTGCCCAGGCGATTTTGCGTTCGCACTTTGGCCACGCGCACGTTGAACAACTCTTCGACCGCCGCCTTGATTTCGATCTTCGTCGCCCACGGGTTGACTTCAAACGAATAGGCGGGAGCCCAGTGTTCGCGCTTTTCGCTCTTGTGCTGCGACTGGTGCGTGCCTTTTTCGGTAATCAAGGGGCGCAGAATTACCTGGTGCGCTTCTAATTTTGGCCCGCGCGTTCGCTCGGTATTGTTGGCCATGTCCTATTCCCGTTCTGAGTCCTGAGTTCTGAGTCTCAACGCTCAGCCCTATTTTTTCCGCAGTTCGTCGAGAGCCGATCGGGTCAACAGCAAGTGTTTTTGCCGCAACACCGTGTAGGCGTTGAACTGCGACGCCGGCATGACTTCCACTTCCGGAAGGTTGCGCGACGACAAATACACGTTTTTATCGTATTCCTTCGTTCCGACGAGGAGGGTCTTGCCGCTCAGCTTCAACGCCTTGAGCAATGCGGTGATCTGTTTGGTCTTCGTCTCGTTCAGCGTCAAGTCGTCGAGGACAATGGCCTCGTTGTCTTGAAACTTACTGAGGATGGCCATGCGCGTGGCGGCGCGAACGGCCTTTTTCGGCAGATGATATTCGTAGTCGCGCGGTTTCGGTCCCTTGGCCGTGCCGCCACCTCGACGTTTGTTGGTGCGGCGCGTGCCGGCGCGAGCGTTGCCGGTACCCTTTTGGCGAAAGAGCTTTTTGGTGCTGCCCGCCACTTCGCCGCGCCGCAGGGTCGAGTGCGTGCCGGCGCGTTGATTGGCCAAGTGCATCAACACGACATCGTGCAGCAGCTGCTTGTTGACCGTGCCGCCGAACTCCTCCGGATCGACTTGCACCGTCCCCACCGCGTCGCCTTGCCGATTGTAGACGTTCAAAGTAAGCATGATTCCACTCTCCTCCGATCCTCTCGGAAGAGTTCCTCGTTTGCTTTCGTGTCGCCGGGATTAGTCGGCTCGACGCATCCCCCTACGAGGGATCGTTTCGAGACACGTTGACGTTTTGTTTGCTTGCTTGCGGTTCGCGCCGACAAGACAATGCTTAGTTATACATCAGGCAGGCGCTCCCGCCAAGACGCGGATTTTAATATCCACGCCGGGAGGCAAGCTCAACCCCTTGTTCAGCGCTTCGATGGTCTTGCCGGTCGGTTGCAAGATGTCGATCAAGCGTTTGTGCGTCCGAATCTCGAACTGTTCGCGCGATTTTCGGTCGATGTGAGGGCTGCGCAACACGGTGTAGCGTTCGATGCGCGTCGGCAACGGAATCGGGCCATGCACGATGGCACCGGTCTTCTCCGCCGTCTCCACGATCTCCCCCGCCGTCCGATCCAGCACCTCGTGATCGTAGGCTTCCATCCGAATGCGGATGCGTTCGCTCGGTAAGTTTTGACCCGCCACCGCTTACTCCTCGCCTCTTTACGCCGTCGTTCCTTCTCGTCGCCTTCATAGTTGAAGAGTGTTACAGTAGTGGCCTCCCCAACGACTGTCAAGGGGCGAATCGAATTTCTCGCGCTTTGGCTCCGGTCAACCGCGATCTTTCGTGATGCGGTCCAACTGCTTGGCGAACGACAGGATGTCCTTGGCCCCGGTGAAGTGCGTCGACGATCCGCCCAACAGCGTTTGCACGGCGTTCAGGTCGATGCTCGGCATGGAACCGCCGCCGCCCATTCGATGGCGGATTAACGACGGAGGAAGATCGTTCATATCCCAAGTGCGGCACAACTCGTAGCCTTGCACGATGAGCAAGCGCGCGTTGGTGGCCACCAGCCGCGTGAAGTAGCCGCAAGAATAAGCGAGAACGAAGATGCTGAATAGGACGATTGCGCCCGCCGAGACGAAGGCGGGCACGACGATCTCGCTCTGTCCCTCGGTGAGCCACGAGGCCGCGCCGACGCAACTGGCTCCCAGCCCCGCCGCCGCGAAAAACAGCCCCGGATGCGTGATGTAGCGCTCCCACGATGGAGTCAAGCGCGGCCCGCGCACCCACTCGACTTTCTCATCCGGCCGCAACAAGCGATCCGCCAGCCAACCCGGCAGCATTGGAGATGGTTCGACGAAATGCGGTTTGCGATGATCGGGCGCGCTGTCTCGATACAACTCGGACATGGCATCACTCCCGGAGCTAGAGTGCGGCTACGATGGATGCCTTCTTTTCTATCAAATGTCGTTCTTCAACTCCACTCCCTGCACTCCGTCGATGCGGTTCAGCTCGGCCACCAATTGGAGCGCCGCGTTGGCATCGAGGACGGCGAAACGGAAGCGTGCGTCCAGAGCCGCTCCGCCGCGGACGGTATCCAGCGACACCAGGCGATAGCTTAAGCCGCGCTCTTTCAGGAGCGCTTGCACCTTCTGCTCGGCGGCGGTGGCCGTGCCCAAGCGCAGCGTCAAACTGGTCGTGCCCTCCGAAGACGGATCGAGGCGCGAGCGAAACCACCACGAACCGAGTAGGACGAACGGCAGGGCGGCGGCGGCGGCCAAGACGTAGCCGGAGCCGCAGGCCATGCCAGAGACCACCGCCAACATCACGAACGCCGTATCGCGTGTATCTTCGACCACGCTGCGGAATCGAATAATGGCCATCGACCCGACGAGACTGAACGCCCGTGCCAGGCTGTTGCCCACCACGATCGTCAGCACGGCCATCAGCACGCTGAGCAGAACGAGCGTTCCGAGTAAACCCGGGGTGCGGTCGTGGCGCGCGGTCAGTCGATGGACGCCGGCGGCGAGGCAGCCCAGCACGAACGCCGCCATCAAACGCAGCAGCAACTCCGTCGTGGGCAGTCGGACGCTTTCGTGAAACGAGTCGAGCAGCCACTCCGGCATCCGCTTATCTCCGCGCCAGATTCCACGCCTCGACGCAGCGGCCGTACTTCGAGACGCCGGCCAAGCGCGACGGCAGCACGGCCAAAAGTTCGTGGAAGAGGACCGGCAAGTTATTACGATATTTCAACTCTAAAATAACCTCTTCTGGCAGAAGGGCTCTCCCCTCGACGCGCGATGGGACCGACCATGCCGTCGCCGGGCTTCCCAAGACGTGGCGGTCGAGCGTCAGTCGGAGCGGGGCATCCGCAGCCGACGCATGGAAGGCCGTGCGCGTGTAGCCGATCCAGCACACGGGACGGAACAAGCGCTGGCGGACGCGGTCGCCGAACCAGCCGCCGACGGGCGGGTCGATCAATTGCGACACCTCGGTCAACGGGATCGTCTCGCGGCGCTTGCGGACGCGGTCGCCGCGACGGATCTTGCGTTCGAGATGGACCCACTCGGCATGGCCGTAGCGGCGCAGCCGATATTTACTGCGGCGATAGCCCGGCGTCTTGTGGAAGATGTCCAAGAACGGCGTGTCGAGATACAGCGATGTCGTGCGATACATCCCATTGTCGCCGTGGGGATCGGACAATAGATGCTGCCGCGCCCAACTCTCGGCCCAGCGCGCCTCCTCGGTGGTGAGACGAAACTTGAGTTCGTAAGCGTCGCCGCCACCCGGTTCGGAAAGCAGCGACGGCGATGCCGCCGCCCGGAGGGCGGCGGCGGTAGGTGTGGTTTCCACGCTCATTTGTCCTCCCGCTTCGGTTCCTTGGGTGGAGTCGGAGGGGCGGGAGGAGCGCCCGGGCCACCGGCCGGAGGACCACCCGGACCACCGGGACGACCGCCGGGACCGCCCGGACGACCGCCGGGACCGCCCGGACCACCCGGAGGACCGAACGGCGGCATGAGGGCGTTCAACGCCTCGGTCAATTCCTTATCGTCGAGCTTGCCGTCTTTGTTCTTGTCCGCTTCGTTAAATCGTTTGGTGGCGAGGGCGAGTAGACGCTCTCGATTGACTTTTCCATCCTTGCCGGCCTCCTTCACAAGCGTTTGCGCGAACATTCCACCCAGCCCGCCCGGAGGGCCGAACATCGGACGACCACCCGGTCCCATGCCCGGACGACCACCCGGACCTGGAGGAGGACCACCGGGGCCACCCGGACCTGGAGGAGGACCACCGGGGCCACCCGGACCTGGAGGAGGACCACCGGGGCCAGCGCCCGGTCTTCCGAAGGGACCACCCGGCCTGCCGAAGCCAGGGGGTTGCGGCATCAGCTTGTTGATTCCCTCCGTCAGAGTCTCTTGGCTCAACTCGCCCTTGTGATCCTTGTCGATCTGGGCGAACAGCGCGGTCACGGCCTTCGTCATCTCGTCTTTGGAGACTTTGCCGTCCTTATCCTTGTCGATCGCATCGAGAGCGGGGCGGGCGAGGAATTGACCGGGGCCGAACCCGCCCGGCCTGCCGAAGCGTCCGGACAGCACCTTGCCCTTGCTCTTGCCATCGAGTTGAGCCTTGAGGGACACGACGCGCTTGTCGGCGAAGACGGTCGGATCGGGGGTTCCAGCGAACATCCCGCCGAACCCGCCGAACCCGCCGCGCCCACCGTCTTCATGCCGGGCCGCCACCGCCTCTTTTTCTTGCTTCTTGATCGGCTCGATGGCCTTTTTGATGGCGACATAATCGCGGCGAACGCCTTCCGCCGTGAACCCTTTCTCCAAGAGCTTCCGCAGATGCCCCTTGTAGACGGCGAACACCTTTTCGTCGGCCAACAAGCGCTGAACGAGACGATTGTTGTTGGTGTACGGCTGGCGAATGCTCAGATCGGCGAGATCGTCCATCGAACCCATCATCTGGAATCCGCCGAACGAGTGATCGAAGTCCCAAGGCAGAAAGTTGAACCGATTCGTTTTCGGGTCCAGGTAGAGGAAATAGTTGTGCGTCAAACCGATGAAGCTGTCCATGCTCGACAGTGCCACCGTACCGGCGAGGAAGCGGAGAAACTCATCGACATTGAGATACTTGTCGATGTCGCGTTGAAAGGTCATATCGTCGGCCTTCTGCACGAGCTTGACGAACTCCATGAGTCGGCGCTTGGATTTGGCATCGGCCGGTGTTTTGGGTTGATAGCGGCTCTCGTAATCGTTCCATTCGTCGCCGAGATCGTCGAGCGGCCCAACGCGCTCTGGCTTCAGGAGTAACCCCTTGGCCGATCCGAAATGCTCTTTCAAGAACGTCTTGTCGATGGACTCGACGAGGGTATACAGCCCGGCAAACTCCTTATCGTACTTTCCGGGCACGGTAACGGTCAACCGGACGAACGAGGTGCGCGAAGCGGGCACGCCGAGACTGCGATAGACGGCGTAGGACAGCGCCTCGCGCGCCGAGGAGGGGTCCATCACGTCGGTGTTCAGCGTCAGCTTCTTCTGGCCGAAATAGTTTTGGCCGGGGATATATCGCCCTATATCGATCTTGAAGGGGCGCTTTAATTTGCCTTGAGACGAGGCATAGCGGGCGTTGCCTTTGTAGCGAACACCCACGTTTTTGAATTTCTGGCCGTCGATCTCCACGTCTCCCTTGACGTAAGTGAACGACATGCCGAACATATTGCGCGGCTTGCCGTCTCCACCCGCTTGAGGCGGTCGTCCCGGTTGCGGAGCTTGGGGCGGTTGCGGTCCCGCTTGGGGTGGCTGACCGGGCTGTGGCGGTTGCCCGGGGCGAGGCGGCTGACCGGGAGGTCCGCCCATGAAGCCGAAGCCGCGGCCGCGCGCCGGCTCCAGCTTCTTCCATTCGTCCGCCGCGATCGTCAGATGGATCGACAACACCTTGTCCAGCCCGAAGACGCGGGACGAAGGATCGTCTTTCGGCTTGGGGTCCGCCCCCGGACTGAGACTTGGGCAATACATCAAAGCAAGTGTCGCCGCCACAAATCCGACTCGCATTGGCTTCACCTCGTCGAAAAGTTCATCGATCGGCAACAGGGGGTCGCGCAACCATACTACGCTCGTTCTTCACACAAATCACATATGTGGATAGTACCGAAGCGCGCCTCGAAAGTGTCACTTTTTTAAGAAAAAGATCAGACGCGATGAGAAAGCGATGAGAGGCTGTCTCAGAAGCGAGCCCCTCTCCCCGTCGCATTCTCGGATTGGATCTGCTACAACATACGAGGTTGATTCTCGCCGGATTGTCCACCATCCCTCCTTCCCATGAGGTATTCCCACCGTGATGCCTTCTCGATTCCTACCCGCTTCCGTTCGCATCGTTCTGATGCTTTTAGCGCTGACAGGCCCCCTTCGAGCCGACAATTGGCCGCAGTGGCGCGGACCCGACGGCGACGGCATCAGCAAGGAGACGAACCTGCCGACTCGTTGGAGCGCGAAAGAGAACGTGGCCTGGAAGCTGGCCATGCCGGGCATGGGTAGTTCGACGCCCATCGTTTGGGGCGAGCGCATCTTCCTTACCAGCGAGGACGGCGACGACCTCGTTTTGCTGTGCGTCACTACCAAGGGCGAACAGTTGTGGAAGCGCAAGATCGGTTCGGGACGCTATCGGGCGCGCAGCGACGAAGGCAATCTCGCCTCGGCCACGCCCAGCACCGACGGCAAGAACGTCTATGCGTTCGTCGGTTCCGGCGACACGGTTTGCTATACCCTCGACGGCAAGGAAGTGTGGAAATTCAACGCCCAGAAGCGCTACGGAAAGTTCAATATCCAGTTCGGCATGCACAGTACCCCGGTACTCTACAAAGAGAGGCTGTACATGCAGCTGCTGTCCACCGGGGCGGCCTGGGTCATCGCCCTCGATACCAAAACCGGCGAGACGGTCTGGAAAGTCCAGCGCGAGAGCGACGGCCGCGACGAATGCGAACACTCCTACGCCTCGCCGATCGTCTGGCACAAAGGAGATAAAGCGTATCTTATAACGCACGGCAACGATTATGCCATCGCCCATCGCCTCGACGACGGCAAGGAGATTTGGCGCGTCGGCGACCTCAATCCCAAGAACCACTACAACCGCACGCTTCGCTTCGTCGCCTCGCCGGTGGCCTCCGACGATCTGATCGTCGTGCCGTCGGCCAAAAACGGCCCGGTGGTTGGGGTCAAGCCCTCGGCCTCCGGCTTGGTGCGCACCGGCAGTTCGGACGAGCGATGGCGCATGACGAAAAACACTCCGGACGTGCCGTCGCCCTTGGTCCACGACGGTTTGGTTTATCTGTGCCGCGAGAACGGTCTGCTGCTGTGCCTGAAAGCCAATAGCGGCGAGCAGATGTACGCGGAGAGCCTGCACAAACAGCGCTATCGCGCTTCGCCGATGTACGCCGACGGCAAGATCTATCTGACGGCCCGCGACGGCGTGGTCAGCGTCGTCAAGGCGGGACCGAAGTACGAGTTATTGGCGACCAATCGCATGGACGACGACATCACCGCTTCGCCCGCCGTCTCCGGAGGCCGCATTTACCTGCGCGGCTTCAAAACGCTGTTCGCCATCGAGACTCCCAAGTAACCCCTCGGAGCCGGAAGCGTAAGCGACGGCGCTCTCTCTTGATCCGTCGCTGACGCTTCCGGCTCCGAGCGCGCGCCGGTTGCTCTTGTGCGTCGATGAGGCACACGCTATAGCCGTCGTTGCGACGGAGGTTTCGTTCTTGAGAAAAAACAACGTCTCGCACGGTTATAGCTCGCCGATCGTCACGCCGCCCATCCTGCGAGCAACTTTTCCATAACCGCCTCTTCGCCACGCACCGATCCCCCTTTCGTCCGCGCGCCGCGCGGCACGGTTGTCCCCTTGGCTCCGCGAGGTGTCGGCGATGCAATCTCCTCCGTTGCTGACGATTGCCTTGGCGATCCTGCTCGGTGTCGCGGGACAGATGCTCGGCAGCCTGCTGCGCTTGCCGGCCATCGTGTTCCTGCTGGCTCTGGGCATCAGCGCCGGGCCGCACGGCCTGGACTTCATCCGCCCCGCCGATCTGGGCGACGGCTTGCCGGTCATCGTGTCGGCGTTCGTGGCCATCATTCTCTTCGAGGGCGGTCTGACCCTGCGTCCCGATGTGTTGCGACAAGGGATGGTCCCGGTTCGGCGTCTCATCACTTGGGGAGCGGCGATCACCCTGGTGGGCGCGACGCTCTTGGCCCATTATCTCACCGAATTGCCTTGGTCGTTGGCCGTGCTGTTCGCCGCCCTGGTGATGGTCACGGGGCCGACGGTGATCGCGCCGATCCTCCGCCGCGTCCGTCTGCGCCCCCAGTTGGCAGCCATCCTCAAGGCCGAGAGCATTCTCATCGACGCCGTCGGCGTGCTGGTCGCGGTGGTGATTCGCCAATACACGGTCGGGCTGCACACCGAAGAGGCCAACTGGCGCGTGGCGCTTTCGGGTTTCGCCGTTCGCGCCGGCGTCGGCGCGTTGGTCGGCGGAGCGGTCGGCCTCGCCGTCGCCGCCCTGGTTCGTTTGCGTTTGTTTCACGAACACGATAACGAGCATCTCGTACTGCTGGCCGCCTTGGGTCTGGCTCTGGGCGTTTATGCCGGGGCCGAGCATTGCCAGCACGATTCCGGCGTCATGGCCGTGGTCGTCGCCGGGTTGGTGTTGGCCGCCTCCCCTCTACCCTTCCGCGAGGAAGTCGAGAAGTTCAAGGAACATCTCACCACGTTGGGCGTGTCGGTTCTGTTCATCCTTTTAGCCGCCAATCTCGATCTCAAATGGCTGCATCATCTCGGTTGGCGCGAGATCGGCTTGCTCGGCGGGCTGATGCTGTTGGTCCGGCCCGCCGCCGCGTTGGCATCCACTCACGGCGTCGGGCTGACGTGGCGCGAGAGAGCGTATCTGAGCTTGATGGCTCCGCGCGGCATCCTCGCCGCCGCGATGGCCAGCTATTTCGCCGCCAATCTACGCGGCCACGGCGTCGAAGGCGGCACGCGCGTCGAAGGGCTGGTATTTTTGACCATTTGCGCGACGGTATGTCTGCAAGGAGGCGGAGCGGGACTCTTGGCGCGACTGCTTCGCGTCCGCGCCGAGTCGCCGAGCGGCGTGGTCTTGGTCGGCATCAACGCCGCTTCGCTGGGATTGGCCGAGGAACTGCGCCGGCGCGGCCGCTTTGTCCTTTTGCTCGACAACAACGCCGCCAAGTGTCACGATGCCGAGCAGCGCGGCTTCAGCGTCCACCGCGCCGATGCCACCCGCCCGGAAGCGTACCGCGATCTCGACCGTTCGTCGCTGGGTCTGTTGGCGGCCATGACGCAGAACGATGCCGTCAACAGCTTGGTATGCGACGCCGCCGGAGATTGGCTGCACGGCAATGTTTTGCAAGTGCTGAGCGAAGGCGAGACGCCTCGCATTCACGTCCGCCGCGCCGCGCGCTTGACGACGCCGACCACCGCGCCGCAAAAGGAACTCGACCGCTTGCTGCGTCTGGTCAATCCACCCTCCCTTTCCCCCTCCACCGCGCGCAGCGCCTAGCCCGGATTGTCGCGCCACAGAGAGCGCAGAGGAAGAAAGAGCAATGAGTTAAGTCACCGGCCGCGCAGGTCGCCGGGGCACACTCGTTCTACCCTCAAGGAGCCAAAACTCTTGAGAGTCAATCTTTTGTATTTTCTCTGCGATCTCCGTGGTGACATATTCGGGCCAATTGCTTTCAAGACTTGGTGCGTGGAGATCGAAGCCCGTGGCGCAAGCGAGGGCTCTTCTCATCCTCGATTGCGCCACAGGCTCCGAAGGTGCGATTCGATCAGCGGCGAACGCGCGAAGAGGGTTGAGAGGGAAAAGGCTGGGCCGCGTTGGGAAGCGGCGTCGGATTGAGGCGACCCGGTTCGCTCGGCACGGAGGGCGGACCCAACGGCGTGGGAAACGGAGCGGGTACTTCGGTTCCTGGAAGCGGAGGCGCTCCCATTGTGGGTGTGCCGGGCGATTCCAAAAGCGGACCTTCGCCCACAAAGGAGGCGCTGCCGGCCATCGGCGGACCTCCGCTACAGTTACTACAGCATTCGCACGGAGCCGCCGCGCGCGCCCGAAACATGCTCATACGATGAAAGATGCCGCCGCAGCCGCCGCAAGGGCTTGCGCACCCTGCCGACAACACGACGCCGGCCAGCATCGCCGAAGTCGCCAAACGAAGCCGATTCATATGCGGTCCCCTTGTCGCAATCCTCTCCGAAACGGAGCAAAAGACGGGTTCGATCGGACAACGGCGGATGCTGCTGTCCGCGAACCAATCATGCGCCAGGAACCTTATCGCAGCAAACGAACGTGAGTCAAAATGGAAAATCCGCGCGTCTGCCTCATGCCCCCGCCCCGCCCCGTTGGAGTTACCGCTTCTCACGGCCAGGTTTCTCCAAGCGGATTATTTTTCGCCGTTGCTACTGCCTCCACTACTCTCGCCAGCGCGCGACTGCTCGTACTGTAATTTCTCGCCGTTCATAAACAAGAGGTTCAATAGTGGTAGATTCTCCGGCGAAGTGGCCGTCTTGCGCTGGTCCATGAACGTGCGCACGCGGTTGATCGGCAGCCAGCCGAACGTCTCCGGCGTCTGCGGATCGACCGGAACCCAACCGACCTCGGCGATATATACCTCGGCCCAATTGTGGCTCTTGTACGTCTTGTCGACGAACAGCACCCCCCACACCGGACGAGCCGGGATACCGGCGGCGCGGCACAAGGCTACGAAAAGCAGCGTGTAACCCCGACATTCGGCATGGCCGCGCCGAACGATCTCGTCCACCGACGTGAAGTCCAACTTGGTCACATCCGAACTTTGATCCTTGTACGTGATGTTCTTCTTCGACCACGCCAGAATGTTGCGCACCGTCTCGACGGCGTTGCTCCCCTTCACTTTGTCGGCAACCTTTTTCAATTCTTCGCTGGTCGGATCGATGCTGTCGGAGGGGCCAAGATAGACGCGCGCGCTGCCCGGCAGCGCGCCGCCGTTCTTGCTCCGTGCCGCCTTGGCCAGCTTCGCCTTGTAGCTTACCGGCGTCAGCGTCACCGTGTGGATGACCTCGAACGTCTCTTTTCCCTTGGGCACGACTTGCAGCACGTCGTTGGCCTCGCCTTTGACCAGGCGAGAGCGCGCGGCGTTCTTGACCTCCACCTTGACGCTCTGATAAGGCAGCCCGTCCTTGGGCGCGGCCACGGGCAGATAATCGCGGACGAACTGTCGATGTTTTTCGTTCGACGGATCGCACTTCCAAGTGATGGTGTAGGTCTTGGGGAGCAGTACGTCCTCGTAAGCCTTGGCGTCGCTGTAGACGCTGGCCCCGGCCTTGCTCGGTCCCATCGCAATGACCTTGCGGCAGTATTCGAGCGCCAATTCCGGCTCCTCATTGCCGTAGGCATTGGCGGCGATCATGGCATAATAGAGGGGAACTTTGTCGTTTAATTTCAAAGCCGACCGAGCGTGGCGCAATCCGTCGGCGAATCGCCCGGCCCGGCGTTCGATGTCGCTGGTTATCAGCAGCGCGCGATCGTTGTTCGGCTCCTTGTCGATGACCTTGTGTGCGATTTCGAGCGCCTCGTCGTATTTCTTTTGCTTCGCCAGATCGACCGCCATCCGCAAGAGAGCGGAGGCGTCCGTTTTGTCGTTCTTCTCGTCGGCGGGTGCTTCGAGAAGGAGAGCGAACACGCTCGCCAACGCTGGAATCAGTATCAAGGTTCGCGTCATGGCATGATCTCCGCGTCTTCGATGCGATTGACTTGCGGCCAACGAGGGAAGAACCCTCAGCGAACTATTCTATCGGAAGGACACCGGCGATGAGAAGATGGCAAGAGTGGCCTGGGGTGTGTCCGATTTCCGTTTGCGCGGACTCAACGCTTTGCATCCAACGAGCGGTCTCGGTTAGAGTGGCTACTTAAACGTACCAGCCGCGCAGCGAGCGCGAGACAACTCGCTCCGCTGCGCGTCGCGGCTAACCGAGTTTTCGCATCGTCTCTCAACCATTGGCGAAGAACTCCGGGCTGGCCGCGAAGTCGCGTTCGATCTGGAAGATGTTCAGCCCCGAGTTGATCCAGCGATCGACCTCTGCCGGCGTCGGCTCCGCGTTCCGATTCATCAGATCGGAAAACAAGGCGACGATCGAAACGGACGGTGCCTCGCTTGGACCGTAGAGTTGACGCACCAGGTCGCCTCGGAACTCGGATGAAGACAGGAACCGGTTGGCCACGCCGGTCGCGCCCAGAGAGGGCAGCACGCTCAACCAGTAGGAGACTTCGCTGGGGCTGCCGTCGCGGCCCAGCAAGAATTGGTACAGCGCCTTAACGTAGTTCGCTTCGGTGTTCTTGCCGCCGATCAGGACGTTGGCTCGATTGGAAAACTCCGTGCTGGCGAGGATGCCTTCGATAACCTGCCCCACCGTCGCGCCGTGTTCCAGTGCGTTCACCCAGTTAGTCGAGGCGGGGTCGCCGACGGCCGACCGATCCAAGAGCTTCAGGTACAGTTCGTTTACGATGCGGGTCAGAGCCTCGTGCGAGTGAATGATGTCGTAGGCAACCTTGGATTGGCCCAAGTTGGGCAGCAGGTTGACCCAGAATTGCACCTCGGAGGATGAGCCGCTCCGACCCAGGAAGTCTTGGTAGAGCGCTTGCACGAACTTCTGGTCCGGCGTCAGGGCGATGGGAGGAGGCGGGGTGACATTCGTGGGCGGCACCGCATTGTACTCGAAGGCACCGAGGTCCGGCGAGGCGACGCGACCATATCCCCGCTGGTCGGTCGTGATGCCGGTACCCGTCGCTCCCATGCCGATCGCTGAGGTACTCGCCGCCGTCAACGCGATGGTCTGTGTGGGACCGCCGTTGTTCGCCAGTCCCGCCGCGGCGAAGTTCGGGTTGGTGCCATCGACGAGCGCTGTGGCCGGCAAGCCGTTGATTCCCAGGCCGTTGTAGCTGACGAGGTTGTTGGTGCTGGCCGCGAGGTTGGCCGCCATGCCGCCGTTGGTGGTGGTGTAGAAGTCGGATGTGGTCGTAACGCCGTTCTGGCCGAGAATGCTGTTAATCAGCGTGGCGGTGGCCCGATTGCCGGAGCCATCGCTGAGGACGGCGACATCGGTGCCGCCTTGAATGGCCGTGTTGGAGCTGAAGGTGTCGAAGGTGGCAACGAGCGTGCCGTTGCGAACGAAGACGGCACCGCCCTCTCCCTGGCCCGCGCCTCCGGTCCCTAGCCCCGTGCCCCCCTCTCCGCCGGTAGCGGCATTCTGTGTGAAGGTGTCATTGGTGAGAGTCACGGAGCTTGCGTTACTGAATAGGGCTCCGCCCAGTCCAGCCCCGCCGCCACCGCCGCCGCCGTAGCCGGCAGTGCCACTGCCTCCTCCTCCTCCGCCGAAGCCGCCACCGCCCCCATGGCCACCGCCAGCACTGCCGCCGGCACCACCACCGAAGCCGCCCTGACCGCCGTAGCCGAAGTCGCCACCACCACCGCCGCCGCCACCAAGTCCACCGACGCCGCCGAAGTCAAAGAAGCCCCCCGCACCACCGCCACCTCCTCCGTAGCCACCATTGTAGCCATTCGTTGTGCCGCCTGCTCCACCGTTGACGCCGCCGCCCGCTCCACCGGTCGAACCGACGGCTGGAGATCCCGCACCGCCCAATCCGCCGCCGCCGGAACCCCCTTGAAGTGATCCACTCACCGCCACGCCTCCCGCTCCGCCTGTGGCTTGGTTGTTCACGAAAGTGCAGCCGCTGGCCGTGAAACTGGAGGTGCTGCCATCGACCAACACGCCGCCTCCCAGGCCCGCGCCGCCGCCACCCGCAGCGCCGCCTACGTCGAAGCCTCCCGCTCCGCCCGTGGCGTGGCCGCCGGTGAGCGTGAGGTTCTTCAGTTGCAGCGTGCCGCCCCCCTCGACCGCGAAGAGCCGAGTAAGCCCCCCGCCGTTGAGGGTGATCCCAGGCACATTCGCGCCGAGCGAGCCGTCGATGGTAATGTTGTCCGAGGCACCGACAAGGAAGGCCGTCTGGCCGTAGGGGTTCACAAAGCCCGTGGGTCCCGTAACCAGGGCCGCGCTGAGGTCGATGGTTTTCTGCGCCGCGCCGCTGAATACGCTCGGAGCGAAGGTGATGGTGTCCGCCTGATGGTCTTGAATGGCCTGGCTCAAGCAATATCGCAGGTCGCCGCTCAAGCCGGAACCCTGCCCGCCAACAGAACCCGACGCATCGCCGAGGATGTTCACCGTGTACGCATTCGGTGTCAGTCGGCTCTCCAACTCTTCAAGCCTTAAGACACACGAGCGGCGCGAACGAGACGGCGATGCCTGATTGCGGTTGCGGAGGGTCTGTTTCCATGCCGAGAACCAGGGAACCAGCATAGCGAACTCCGTATCGAGTCGAGGTCAGAGATGTCGAGATGCGCCTCTGCGGAAACTCTTTCGTCTAACCGACCCCCTCGACGTGAACCCTTTTCCCTACCCCGCTTCGCGCGCCGACTGGTTAGCCGCGACGCGCAGCGGAGCGCGTTGTTCCGCGCTCCGCTGCGCATCGCCATCTGTATCGCGTCGGTGCGAACGAACAGCGCGCGCTGCGTATTGTTCCGCGCTCCGCTTCGCGTCGCGGCTAACCGAGACCGTTCGTTGGATGCGACCTGAAAAGCGCTGGTGTCGCGGTCGTGCTTAGCGTCGGGGGAGATTGCCGCGGATCGTCTCGGCGGCGAAAGCGGCACTGTGGCGCACTTCGCGGTCGTCGTCGGCCTGGGCGGCATACTGCAAGGCGCTGAGCGATGAGACCGAGCCGATGAGACCCAACCCGCGCGCGGCGGCCTCGCGGACCATCGGGCTGCCGTCTCCGTTCAGCGCCTTGACCAGGGGGCCGACGGCGCGCTCGATGCGGGATCGCCCCAAGCGAACGGCGGCATCGGCGCGCGTGCGTTCGTCGCCGTCGCGCAACTGTTGGAAGACGGCTTCCGCGTCGCCCTGGCCGGCCACGGTGGAGGCGGGCCTCACATCGTTGACGAAATCGGCAGAGCTGGAAGGCGTCGGCGTGGGCGGCGGCAACGGAGCGGGAGGTTGAGAGAGCGAAGGAGTATAAGCCGGCTGCACGACGACCGGCTGTTGCACCACGGCGGGCTGCTGGACCACCACCGGAGCCGCCCCCACAACGACGGGGGGAGCAACCACCACGCCGAAACCATAGGGACGATAGAAGCCATAGCCGCCGCCCCATCCGTAGCCGCCGCCCCAGCCGCAGCCGCCCCACCCGCGATGATAACAGGGACCGCCGAAGCCGACGCCCATGTAAACACCGGCCTGGCTCGCGCTCCACGGCACACCCAATGCGATCGCCGTCGCCAAGGCCCATTTGCGAAACGTTGACATGGCAACCATCCTCTCCGTTATCCTGCTTACCACCGTTCCCCAATCCGCCCAGGCGGAGTCCGAGACGGTGGAACCATAGCCGAAAACCCGGCTACCCATCAAGATCGACCGATTGGTTGCTTTGGATTGAGGAAGAGCCGTCGTCGCCGAATTAGGAGTTTCTCCGCTCTTGAGCGGCGATCACGGCTTGGAGAAAGCGAACGACTTGGCCGGGCGTGACGTTGGCGAGGAGTGCGATGTCCTCGGCCACTTCCTTGAGCTTGCCGCCCTCGTTGACTCGGCCAATCAATTCGTTGGCGTAGGGCTGTATCTTGTCGATGGCCTCGTCGGTCAACTCCGGCGCGGTCGCGTCCTGCGGAACCGGGGGCATGGTAAGACACATGGCATAGCGGAAGGTGTTGTTGAGAATAAAGAACGGCGTGACGACGAGCGAAATGTAGCCCCACCAGCCGAGCGTGCAATTGACGCCGGTGTACGACCAAAAGTAGCGGTGAATGCACGATTTACACAGTTCGCCTTCAATCGACCTGCTGAAACGCACGACCAGCGCGCCGATGTTCTGATAGAAGGCGACATACTTCGTCGGCGCTTCGATCCCGCAGTTTTGACAGATCATGGGCCGAACCTCCGATGCCTGCGTCAAGCACCGAACTGTTGCAAGAAGCGCAGGTCGTTGGACCAAAATTGACGGATATCGTCGATGGCATATGTCAGCATGGCGATGCGCTCCGGTCCCATGCCGAAGGCGAACCCGCTGAAACGCTCCGGATCGTAGCCGCCGTTGCGCAGCACCACCGGATGCACCATGCCCGCGCCGAGGATCTCCAGCCAGCCGCTGCGCTTGCACAGACCGCATCCCTCGCCGGAGCAGACGATGCAATCCATGTCCACTTCGATCGACGGCTCGGTGAACGGGAAATAGCTGGAGCGGATGCGCACCTTGCGTTGGTCGCCGAACAGACGGCGGGCGAAGGCGATGAGCGTGCCTTTTAAGTCGGCCATGGTCACGCGCTCGCCGATGGCCAAGCCTTCGACCTGATGGAACATGATCTCGCTGCGCATGGTGATCGCCTCGTAGCGATAGCACATGCCCGGCAGAATGACGCGGATCGGCTGGGGACACAACTCGCGCATGACGTGAATCTGTCCCGGCGAGGTATGCGTGCGCAGCAGAACGCCAGGTTTCGTCGTGTGGAAGGTGTCCCACATATCGCGGGCGGGATGATGCTCCGGCATGTTGAGCAGGCCGAAGTTCGTTTCGTCGTCCTCGACTTCGGAACTGCGATAGATCTGAAAGCCGAGGTCGGCGAAGATGGCGTAGATGGAGCGGAGCGTTTGCGTGGAGACGTGCAGTCGTCCTCGCCGCGCCGGTCTTCCGGGCAGCGTGACATCCAAGGCATCGGAAGTCAGACTGCGCTCAAGGGCGCGTTCTTTCTCCGCCGCCGCCGCGGTCTCATACGCCTCGTTGAGTTTCTTTTTGACTTCGTTGGCTCTTTTGCCGTAGATTGGACGCTCGGCAGGCGGCAGCGAGCCGACCATTTTGACGGCGCGATCCAACTCGCCCTTGAGGTAGTGCGTGTTCCAGGCGCGCAGAGCAGCTTCATCGGCGCAGACTTGCAACTCCGCGAGGGCGCGTTGTTCCAAAGCTTCGAGTTCGGACATGGTGCTACCAAAATCCATCCGAGCCGTAAGCGTAAGCGACGGCAAAGCAACCGTCGCTTACGCTTACGGCTCCGATTTTACGCCGCCGGCAAATTCGCTTTTGCCAACTCAACGAGTTTGGTGAACGTATCGGGATCGTGGACGGCCAAGTTGGCCAGTGTCTTGCGGTTCAGTTCGACCTGCGCGGCGATGAGGCCGGCAATGAACTGGCCGTAACGCAGGCCGCGCATCCGGCAGGCGGCGTTGATGCGAACGATCCACAAGCGCCGAAACTCGCGCTTGCGGACGCGCCGATCGCGGAACGCATAAACCCGCGCTCGAATCAGCGTCACTACCGCCTGGCGGTGCAAGTGGTGCCGACTCAGGCGGAACCCTTTCGTCAAACGGCGCAGACGTTTGCGGCGTCGGAGAACCGTCTTGCCGCTGCGTGCTCGTGTCATGTACTCTCACTCCGCTGTCGGCTCTCGGGCTTCGGCCCCCGTCGATCGGCCAAACCCTATGGGCCGATAGCCGAAAGCCGAAAGCCGAGAGCAGTTATGCCTTGCCGCCCATGGCCTCGATGTATTTGCGCGACAGTTTACCGCCGTCCACGACGACGCCGCGCAGGTGACGTTTGCGCTTGCCGGTCTTGTGACTGAGCAAGTGCTTTTTGCCGGCCTGACGGCGTTTGAGTTTTCCGGTAGCGGTCACGCGAAAGCGCTTCTTCGAGGCTTTGTGCGTCTTCATCTTGGGCATGTTTTTCACCCTTTCACTCTATCCGCTCCTCCGGATTATCCGGGGGGGGAAGACTAATTGTAGGAGGAGTACGGTCCATCGTGTAGGGGGAAACGCGCGCCCCTCACGCTTTTGCCGCCTTGGGGGCGAGCAGCGCCGTCATGCGCTTGCCCTCCATCGACGGCGCTTTCTCGACTTTGGAGGCGTCGGCGAGCTTCTCCAGAATCGAGTCGATGATGCGCCGTCCTTCTTCAATGTGCTGGAGTTCGCGGCCGCGAAACAGCACGTTGACGAGAACTTTGTCGTTGTGTTCCAGGAACTTGCGCGCCTGGTTGATTTTGGTATCCACGTCGTGGTCGCCGGTCTTGGGGCGGACGCGAATCTCTTTCAGCTTCTGCTGATGTACTTTCTTCGTGTTCTTCTTGTGCGATTGTTGATAGCGAAACTTGCCGTAGTCGAGGATTTTGCACACCGGCGGACGCTCGTTGGCGGCCACCTCGACGAGGTCGAGCTGCGCCTCGCGGGCCATCTCCATCGCCTGCGACGTGGGCACGACGCCCAGCTGTTCGCCGTTAGCCCCGATCAAACGCACGGGACTGATCCGAATCTGGTCGTTGATGCGCAAACCGCGATCGTGTTGCGGCGGCGAATGACGGTCGAATGGGGGAATACCTCGCTCTCCTTTCACGAATCGAACACTGTGGCCGACCGACGTTCGCCCGACGGATCGCGCGATCCGTCGCGCCGGCACGTTGAATGGTTGTCGTCGGTCGGACGACGGCGTCCACAAAAATTCTCTCTGGCGTGCCGGAACATTGGGACAGACACAACGGCGCGGACACACGTTCGCCGTCCCTCTTGTTCAAAATGTAACATCGAGAGGCAAACTAGGGAAGACCCTTCCGCGCCGGCGGGGAAAATTCTCGCGCGTTCCCATTTTCACGATTCACTCTGACAACAACTCTTCCTCGGCGCGGACTACGACGAACTCTCGCCACGCGAATCCATTCGTCCGCCCACGCTTGCTCCTCTGCCGACAGAGACGGGACGCAGGGCTGATCGTAACGCAAACGTTCAGCGCAGAGGAAGAAAGAGAAAGGAGTTAAGTACACCGGCCGCGCAGGTCGCCACGGCAAACTCGTTCGCCCCTCCATGAGCTTTGTGGCCGTCCCCAAAAGCCCCTTTCTCCCAGTTACTCAGGAAGAGGGGTTGGGGCGAGGGGGTGGTTTTTCCGAATATTCTGGCCCCTTACCCCCGACCCCTTGTATGTTCTCCCATGCCACTTGAGAAGGGAGAACGCCAATGCGAATGGGTTGAAGAGCCGGAGTTTCCGCAAACAGCGATGACCGAAAGACCCCGGCTTTCAACACAGTCGCTCTCCCCTGAGTACAGGGGAGAGGGATATAGGAGAAAGTCTCGAAAGGAGCGGCGACCATGCGGTTTTATCTACTTATCCTTCCCCTTTTGTTGCCATTTACTCTTTTACTCGCGGACGCTCCGCCGGGCGAAGCGCTGCAAGTCGGCTTCGCCGAGACGGACATCACGCCCAAGGTCGAGAAGAAGACGGTGTACATGGCCGGTTTCGGACACAATCGCAAGGCGACCGGCGTTCACGACAAGCTCAAGGCCCGCGCCGTCGTGCTGGCGCACGGCAAGGAGAAAATCGCCCTCGTCGCCGTCGATCTCGTCGGCCTGTTCCATCCGCAAGTCGAAAGCGTTCGCAAGAAACTGCCGGGGTTCACTTACGTCCTCGTTTCTAGCACGCACAACCACGAAGGGCCGGACACGCTGGGGCTGTGGGGACCGAGTCCGTTCCAGAGCGGAGTCGATGCGGTTTATCTCGACGAGGTCGAAAAGCAGATCGTGTCCGCGGTACAGGCCGCCGATGCCGCCCGCAAGCCCGCCTCCGCCCGCATCGGCAAGGCCAACGCTCCCGAACTGTTGCACGATGCCCGCGAGCCGTTCGTCAAGCACGACGAACTGATCGCCTTGGTGTTCCGCGACAAGGACGAGAAGCCCATCGGATCGATCGTGCAATGGAACTGCCATCCGGAGACGCTGGGCGACAAAAATACGCAAATCAGCGGCGATTTCGTGGGATATGCGGTCGAGGCGCTGCGGACCAAGTATCGCTGTCCCGTCGTGTATCTCACGGGAACGGTCGGCGGGTTGATGACTTCCTTGCACGTCGAGATCAAGAACGCCGCCGGCGAGGCACTCAAGGACGGCACGTTCGAGAAGACGGCGCGCTACGGCGAATTGCTGGCCGAGACGGCGGAGCGCGCTCTGAAGGCGGCGAAACCGTTGAAGCTGACGCCGCTGCAAGCCAAAAAGCGCATCGTCTATTTACCCCTCGACAACAAGCTTTTTCTGCTGGCGCGGCAACTCGGCGTCTTGAAGCGGGAGGCGTTTCGATGGACCGGCGATCCGTACAAGGCCGAAGCCATCCGCGAGATTCAAGGAGATAAACCGCTGTGTACCCGGAGCGAGGTCGCCTGGCTGCGGTTGGGCGATCTCGACATTGCCGCCATTCCAGGGGAGATTTATCCGGAATTGGTTCTGGATAAAGTGCAGACGCCGGCCGATCCCGGCGCGGACTTCCCCGACGCCGCCGTCGAGCCGGCCATCTACAAGCAGTTGCGCGGGCCGCATCGCATGATAATCGGCCTGGCCAACGACGAGATCGGTTACATCGTTCCCAAGCGACAATGGGACGAAAAAGCCCCGTTCTGCTATGGCCGCAAGAAGGCCCAATACGGCGAGGTCAACAGCCTGGGGCCGAACACCGCGCCGCTCTTGTGTCGAGCCTTTCAAGACTTGGTGCGCGGCAATCGAAGCCCGTAGTGAAAGGCGAGTGGAACTAGAGCGGTTTCTTTTCGGATTGCATACAACGGAAGGTCTTGGTTAGCCGCGACGCGCAGCGGAGCGCGAGACAACTCGCTCCGCTGCGCGTCGCGGCTAACCAACGTGTGCGCGACACACAGGAAAGCCGCTTTAGGACATCCATCCGCCGGCGAAAGCGTGACTTCGCTAAGTTATTTTGGCGCGAGCCTCGACTTCCCGCATGAGAAGTTCGGCAGGGCGGGCCGAAGCGCGGCGAAACCCATCCTAGGGGACGATAGAGATGCAGATGAGATCTTTTTTATCTCGAATGTACAAGCGACCGTCGGACAGGGAAGGGTGCGCCCAGGTTTCCGGCCCGCTGACTTTGGCCCGCGCCAATTCTCGATACGCTTTGGCATCGGGCTGCATCAAGATCAAGTCGCCGCCGTCGGTCAGCACCAGCAATTGGTCGTCCCCCGTCCGCAGCAGCGAAGCGTGGTAGGTGCCGATCTTCTCTTTCTTCCACAAATCCTTGCCCGTCTTCGCCTCGATGCAGTGCAGGTCGGCGGACGGCTTGGTGAACGGTCCCGGCGTGGTTCCAGTCACCATGTAAATGTGTTCCTTGCCCACCGCAACCGGCGTGGAGAAATACGAGGTCAACTCCTTATTCTTCCACGCTTCCTCGACGGTCGGCTTACCGTCCTTCATGGTGGGCCGCAAACCGACGCTGCCGTAGGTGATCGAACTGGCCAGCAACAGATCGCCGGCGACGGTCGGCGTCGTCGAGCTTTCCAGCAGGCGATCCACGAGCGGAAAGCGCCACCGAACGACGCCGTCCGCCGGATTGACGGCGACGACGTTCGCTCCGGTCAGAAAGACGGCTTGCCGCGCGTCGCCTTTGCCCCAGAGGATCGGCGACGAATAGCTGGCCGGATCGTCCATGCTTTTCCAAGCGATGTCGCCGTTCGCGCGATCGAAGGCGACGACGGACGTTCCCTTGCCGCCGACGTTGACGAGAACGTGTTTGCCGACGACCAGAGGCGAGCAGGCCATGCCGAAAAACAGATTCTTGGCCTTGAGTTTATCCAGCGTATCGACCTGCCAGACTTTCTCGCCCTTTTTGACATCGAGACAAGTCAGCACTCCGGTGATGCCGAACGCATACACCTTTCCCTCGACGACGATTGGAGTGGCGCGCGGGCCGTTGCCGTAGAGACTCCGAAAAGCGGCGCGCTCGTAATGGGTTCGCCACAACTCTTCGCCGCTCTTGGCGTCGAAGGCGACGATTTCCTCCTCGTTTTTGTCGGCGACTTTGGCGTGGACGAACGCGCGCCCCTCGGACACGATGGGCGAGCTATTGCCCTCGCCGACCGGCTTGCGCCACAGTTCTTTGAGTTTGCCCTTCCACGGCTTCACTTTTTCGAGAGAAGAGTTGTCGCGCCGTGGGCCGAGCCATTGCGGCCAATCCTCGGCCAGGACCGGCGCGACCGCGCAGACGCAAACGAGCGAGGCGAACACCAACGAACGCAGCCGGAGCATGAAGTACCTCCTGAGAAAGTAGAAACCAAGGCCGGCTCAGTCGGACGGCGAACCGTCCGAAATCACTCGTTCGGGATGACGGAGGAAATGGTGCAGCGGCGCATAGAGCCAGGGCCTATCGTGAACGAGGGCCAGTTCCTTCAGGCGACGTAGATACGTCTCGGTGATTTCTCCGCTTTTATCCTGATAATTCGGATCGCAAAAGTAGACGCGGCATCCCAAGGGGCGCGGCTGGCGCGCCGTACAGAGATTGCCTTGCTGAAAGGGACAGAAATCGGCCGTCACGGATTCGGGATCGTAGGGGGGAGCGTCGTGCAGCAGCACCTCGGCTTCGAGGTTGCTCAGAAATAGCGTATGGCCGTACTCTTTGAATCGGCAACAGCGCCCGCTGGCCACGCACACGGGGCCGGCGGCGGCGACCTCGGCATCGACGGCTCGATAAAGCTCCAAGACTTGGCGGCGCAAGGTTTCGCTCATGCAACGACTCGCTCGACCGATGGGACGCGAAATCCAGAGAGGGTTACTATATCGAACCGCCCGCTTCCGGCGAGCGTCCCAACGGTATCCGATCTCGCCGCGAGGTGCGCCGCCATGAACGCTCCGACCCTGTTGGAAGAGTTTGTCCGCGATTACGTCGATGTCACCGGCGGCGTCTGGGACGACATCGAACCGCAGGTCTACGACGTAATGCTGCCGGCCGGCGAGGCGGATTCGCCGACGCGCGAGATTCTCCGCATCGCCTTCGATCCCGAAGCGCTGCCGGAACATCCCGGCGCGCAGTTAGCCAGTTTCGGCACGCCCCTGATCGACGCGCTCTTGTCCGACGCCATGAGGCGAGGCCGATACGCTCGTCTCTATCTCATCGGCTTGAACGTGAATCCGCACGATCTGGCCGGCTCGCTTCGCCGGGCTTTGACGCTGCCTCCCGAATCGAGTCTGACACTGCAACGAGTCCGCCCGCTGCACTTCGCGCAGGCGGTATTCTGGTTCCAGACCACGTTCCTGAGCGATCAAAAAGAGCAGGAGGTCGTGCCCGTGGCGCTCGATCTGCATTATGGCCGACCGATGCGCCATCTCGATCAACTGTTGGATCACACGCGCTTGGCCGAAGCGCCATCGCTGCCTTTGGCCGAGGCGCGTCGTCTCAGCTTGGCCGCCGCCTATCCCTTGGCCCGCGAGGCTGTGATGCCCACCGTGGCCGCGCTCGCCAACATTCGCGCCCGCGACACGGCGGGACTGATCGACCGCCAATCTCAGCGCATGAGCCGCTATTATCAGGATTTACGAGCCGAACTGGAGGATCAAGTTCGCCGGGCCAAGAGCCGAGACGAAGACTTGTCGCGCTTCGCCGAGCGCCGAACGGCCTTGGAGCGCGAGGAGCAATTGCGCCTGGCGGAGTTGCGGCAGAAGAGTGCATTGCAGGTGCGGCTGCGCTTGCTGACGGTCTTGCTGGTACAGCAACCGAAATTGCTGGCCCATGTCGTGGCGACAACCAAGGGCCACGCCCCGGCCAACCTGGAACTGGTCTGGGACGCCCTGACCGGCACGGTCGAGGCCGCTCCGTGTCCAAACTGCGCCAAGCCGACCTTCTCGTGGGGATGGGCGCGCCCCGACCGTCTCGTCTGCACGTCCTGCGCCGCGTCGTCCGCCGCGCGGAGCGCGCGTTAATGCGATGGTTCTCTCCGAGCCGCGATCCGAAGGGAGCGCGACCTCGCTCGTCACGGCCGCGATGTTCCGTGGTTGGTCTTGCCGTACAAGCTATTCAAGAGTTGAGCGAAATCGTCGCGGCGGCGGAGAGAATCGAAGTCGGAGTCGGTATCTAGGGATTTGAGACGGTCGGCTTTGTCGAAGTAGCCGCTCTCGCGGAGTTTGTTTAGCAGCGCGATCGCCTTTTCGGCGCGACGGGATTGCGCGTAAATGCAGGCCGCGTTGTAGAGCGTATCCGGCGAAGCATTTGGCTCGGCCGTCAGCCTCTCCGCCTCGGCCGCCGCACCATCGGAATCGCCGCGTTGTAGCAGCGAAAGGGCGCGCCACATGCGATAGCGGGGACGATCCGCGTCCTGGGCCAATTCGAGGACGCGATCCCATTCTTGGACGGCGTCGGCATAACGTTGCTGTCCGTGGTACAATTGTCCTCGCGTGGCGTGCAGTTTGAAGGCGTTCTCGCGTGCAATCGGGTGTGTCGAATCTCTTCGCAACAGACTTTCAATCGCCTCAATACCGCGGTCATAAACTTTCAGGGCCGAGGCGACGCCGGCCGTTTCAAGCTGGAGATTGCCTCGGTTCACGCAGACGGCGGCAAACGAAACGAAGAACTCCGAGTGATGGGGATAGTCGCGCATCAGAGGTTGCAGGAGCCTCTCGGCTTCTTGGTAGAATTCGTCGGCTTGCCGTCGGCGCTGGTTGAAGCGCGGGTCTTTGCGGTCGGTCTGCTGATAGATCAGACCGAGATTGACGTAGGCGTCGGCAAGGGTCGCTCGGCAGCCGATGAGGTCCGGACGTTCGGCCACTACCTTTTTCGCGGCGTCCACGGCGCGATGGAGCTGTTCTTCGGCCTCGCTTCTTCGCTGCAAAAGAAGCAGGCGCACGCCGAGGTTCAGATGGCCCTGGGCCAGACTCGCCGCGGCGGCGGCATCCTCGGGTTGACGGCGAACGATCTCTTGGCGCAGTTCCAGCGCCTTTTGGCACCAACTCACGGCGTCCTCATTGGGTTGGATGCACCCCAAGGCGTTGTAACAGTTCGACAATTCCTGGGAATAATCCAGTCGATCGGGAGCTTCGACCGTCAGTTGCTCGTATAGCTGCGCCGCCTCGCGGAAGTTGTGGTCCGCGTTGTCGTTCTGTCCCAGATGAGACTGCAAGAGGCCGATTTGATACAGGACATTCGCCACGTCGGCACGCACTTCCGGGTCGGGATCGTCGGCGCGTTGGAGTGTGTCGCGGTGAAATGCTAGAGCGTCGTCGAGAACACCGGCGAACAATTCGCGCTCGCCCGGCACGCGCGTCGGTTTGAGATCGCCGAGACGGCCAAGGATGCGTTTGCTCAAATCGCGAGCGTCCCGATATTGTTGGCGCGTTCGCGTCTCGGCATTCTCGGCGCGAACGACTTGGGCGCGCAGTCGCCGGTCGTGCCACATCGCGCCGCCGATCAGAAGAACGACGGCCGCGACGGCGCAACCGGCCAGCGTCGCCCAAACCGGCTTGCGGCGCATCCATTTGAATGAGCGTTCCAGGCGTCCGATCGGCCGCGCGCGGATCGGTTCGCCGGCGCGGAAACGGCGCAAATCGTCTGCCAATTCTTCTGCCGATGTGTAACGGCGGCGCGGCTCTTTCTCCAGACACTTCAGGCAGATCGTCTGCAAATCGCGGGGCACCTTGGGCTGCAATTCGCGCGGCGGTACCGGATCGCGCTGGCGCACTTGCTCGAGTGTGTCCATCACCGAAGGGCCGCGGAAGGGCGGCCGGCCGGTCAGCGTCTCGTAGAGGATTGCGCCCAGAGCGTATACGTCGGCCAGCTCTCCGACCGCTGCTGAATTGTTGCCGCATTGTTCCGGAGCCATGTAGCTCGGCGTACCCAGAATGGCATTGGTATGCGTTAAACGGGTGTCTTCATCCAAGCGCTTGGCCAATCCGAAATCGGTGATCTTGGGAATAGAATGAGCGAGCGAGGGGCGTAACCTCTCCGATTCTTGACCTTTCGCTTTCGACTCGACAGCGGCGGGCGGTCGCCCTCCGCTCGCCAGCAGGACATTGGCGGGCTTGAGGTCTCGATGGATGATCCCCTGGGCATGGGCGTGGTGCATGGCGCGAGCCAGCGTCTCGACGAGGGCGGCGGCCCGATCGGGCGGAAGGGGGCCGTCGGCCAGCCTCTGGGCCAAGCTGCCGCCTTCGACGTATTCCAGCACCAAATACGGTTCGCCGTCCTGCTCGCCGATCTCGTAAATCTGCACGATGTTGGCGTGTTGCATCCGCGCCGCCGCCTTGGCCTCGCGGCGAAAACGAAGCAGCGCCTCGGCGGAAGTCGATTCGGTCGATCGAATGCGCTTGAGGGCGACCAGCCGACCCAAGCCCGTTTGCCGCGCTTTCCACACCATCCCCATGCCGCCCTCGCCGAGCTTTTCCAGCATCTCGTACCCGCGCGGCGGACGCCACGATTGCGTCGCGGGCACGTTCGGCGTGGAATCGAAGGGGACCGGCGTATCCTTTCCGCGGCGAGCGAGGACGACCAGCGAATCTTCCACATTTGTTTGCAATATCTGGCAGCAGACCGAACATGCGCTCAGATGCCGTTCGATGGCCGTGTAAACGTCATCGTCGTCGAGTTGACCGAGAACGAAGGCATTCAACTGCTCGGACGACGGATGGGTAACGTCGGCCTGGGGAACGGTGGTTCCGGTGGAATTCATGGGAATGCTCCGAAGTTATCCCCCATCTTAACCGATGTGACACGGTCGGCCAACAATAAAAGGGACCGCCCTTGCGAGCGATCCCCTCGGTGCAAGCAGTCCCTTCCGAACGGGAGGTATTGGCCCCCTCGTGGGGTTGGGTTGCTCGTAGATTCTTACCACCCCTGAGTTCCGTAGGTGATGGGCTTGTATCGCGGGTCCGTGAACTCCAGAGTAATGGTGAGACCGGTGTCCGACGCCGCGTTAAAATCGCAAGTACACTAAGCGCAAAGCCCCCCTTTCCCCTGTACTCAGGGGAGAGGGGTCGGGGGTGAGGGGCCGGAATACTCGGAAAAATCACCCCCTCACCCCAACCTCTCTCCCCCTGAGTACAGGGGGAGAGGGGCTTCTCGGACAGTCTCTAAACCGATTTTGAGCGCATTACGCTACAGAAACGAATCGCCGGCGACGCCAGGAGTAGCCGGCAAGTCCGCAAAGTCCCAGACTCAGCAACGTCAGACTGCTCGGTGCCGGTACGGACGCGATGGCCGGTTGGAAGGCCAGACCCGCTGGGCCGTTGACGCTGGCGAATTGGCTGAAATTGTTCGGTCCCGTCACCTCATAGACGTGTTGGGAAGTGCCGCCACCACTAGTGACGAAGAGGTCGCCGCTGGAGTTGATGGCCAGAACATCCTCAGCAGCGGTGTTGCTGTTGAGGCTGGCGAAGAGGCTGGCATTGCCCGACGTCACCTTGTAGATATTGCCTTCGTAGGTAGCGTAAAAGAGGTCGCCGCTGGCATTGAATGCCAGGCCCGCGCCGACGCCGAAGGGTGCGCTGGCGTAGGTGGTGGGGGGGTTGACTCCCGTCACCTCGTAAACATTGCTGTTGCTGCCGCTGGCGACGAAGAGATCGCCACTGGCGTTGAAGGCCAGAGCCGAAATGCCACCGAGTCCGGTGACGAAAGAAGAGTTGATGACCCCGCCCGATGAGTTTAGTTCCTCGATCGTGCCGTTGCTGTTGCCAACGAAAAGGTCTCCGCTGGCGTTGAAGGCTAGAACGGGACTACCGAATGTGCCGCTGTTGTTGAATGTGCTGACGCTGCCCGACGGCGACACCTCGTAGATATTGCCGTTGCTGCTGCCGACGAAGAGGTTGCCATTGGCGTTGAAGGCCAGACTTTCGGCATCGTTGACTGTGGCGAAGTTGGAGTTGATGACAGTGCCCGTTGAGTTTAGTTCCTCAATCGTGCCGCCGCTGCTTATGACGAACAGGAAATCCGCGCGGGCCAAGGGCACGGTCCCGGCCAGCATGCACAGCAATGCCAGGATTGCCAACCCGCTCGGTTTCGTGAAGAATCGCATGGATGACCTCTTTGTCTCTATGTGAAAGGATGGGAATTATGCAATATCGTTCCCTAGAGCCACTAAGTGACTATCCGCAAAGCCCCCCTCTCCCCTGTACTCAGGGGAGAGGGGTCGGGGGTGAGGGGCGAGAATATGCGGAATAATCACCCCCTCACCCCAACCCCTCTCCCCCTGAGTACAGGGGGAGAGGGGCTTATGGGACGGCCACTAAACAATGGGCGAACGGTCAGCGTTAGCCACCTAGTCGCGGCTGTTACCAGTCGGCGAACGCCGACCGTTCGCTCTTGTCGCGGGAAACAGCGTGCTATAGAGAAAGTGCGTGAGAGGGCGATTTCTGGCAGGAGAAATGAAAAAATTCCGAAAATCGTTCAATCGGTCAAACCTTCGACCTCGCGGCGGAGACGGCGGAGGACGCGCGATTTGGCGGTGTAGATGGCGTCGAGGCTCAATCCCAGGGTGTTGGCCGCCTCGACCGCGCTAAGGCCGTCGAGAACCTGACAGCGGAACGCCTGCCAAGTGGAGACGCTGAACTCCGGCTCGATCAGTTCCAAAAGCCGACGAACGATGAAGGTATCGTGCTGCTGGTCCCAGAGGCGGCTAAGCTCGCTCGCCGGGTCGGCGAGACGATCTAACATTTCCAACGCTTGCTCGCCGCCCGTGGGCTGAGGCCGCGTCCGTTGCTTGCGCAGGAAATCGCGCAGGCGGTGGACGAGGATGGAGCGCAGCCAATGGCGAAACGCGCCGCGCTGCCCATTGTGTTCGAACTGCGGCAATTCGCGCAGCAACGCGGCGAAGACTTCTTGCGACAGATCGTCGGCGTCCGGGCCGTCCACGCCGGCCTGGCGCAGCCAACGCTGCAACAGAGGCGCGTACAAATCGACGAGGCGCTTCCACGATTCCTCATCGGCATGGGTGCATATTCGTTTGAGTAAACTAAGCGGCGTCTCGTTCATGCAAAAGTCTCGGTCGAGCTTCAGGGCGCGCGAAGGCCATTCTCCAGGGATGTGAGAAATTTTAGGTCGCGATGAGACGATTCGCCATTTTTTCCCACTTGCGACTCGAGAGTTCCTAGCCGCGCGCTAATCGGAAGAAGCGATGTCGGGGCAGGCGAGTTGACTGAGATAATGGCGTTCGCGCTGGCGCATGGCGGCGCGGTCGGCGTCGGAGTGGTCGTCGTAGCCGCATAGATGCAGTAAGCCGTGGATGACGTACAGGATCAGTTCCGCCTGGACATCGTGGCCGCGCGCGGCGGCCTGTTCGGCGGCCACTTCGACGCCCAGCACCAACTCGCCGGCCAACTTCGAGGCGTTCGCTTCGCTGAGGGGAAAGCTCAACACATCGGTCGGCTCGTCGTGCTGGAGATAGCGTTGATTGAGACGATGAATGGTGGGATTATCGACGAAGGCCAAGCTGATTTCATAATCGGCCACGCCCTCGCCTTCCAAGACGGCGCGCGCCGCCGCGCGCATCCGCGCGCGATCGACGGCGACAATCTCTTGCGGTTCGGCAATGGATATGCGACTCATGGTGTCTCACAGCGACATTCTTACTAGCCCGCAGCGCCAGCAAGGGAAGCCCTTGCTGGCGCTGCGGGCTGGTAAAATACAATCACGCCGGCACCGGCGTTTCTTGGCGCTCGACGCGGAGAACGGTTGCTTGGCCGCGTTCGTCCATCTCGACGCGCGCCGCCATCACGGTCGGTACTTCGCCGAGGACTTCTCGCGCCAAAGCGGCGTAGTCTTCCGCTCCGTGGCAGTGCGGAGCGTAGGCGAAGATGGATTGACCGAAACTCGGACACTCGGCCAGCTTGATGTTGCGGCGAATGCGGGTACCGAAGATGCGCGCCTTGGCCCACGGCGCATTCGTATTGCGGCTCTTGTCGAGATAGTCTTGCAGATCCTGCACCACTTCTTGCGCCAATCGCGTACTCGATTCGTACAGCGACAGGACGATACCCGTCACTTTCAGAGCCGGGTTGATGCGTTTGGCCACCAGCGAAGTGGTCTCCAAGAGTTTGCCCATGCCGTGCAGCGCCAGAAAGTGCGGCTGCAAGGGGATGAACACTTCGTTGGCCGCCGACAGAGCATTCAGCGTTAAAACGCCCAACGACGGCGCGCAGTCCATGAAGACGTAATCGAACGCGCCTTCGTCCTGAAGCAGCAGATCGCGGAGGATGACTTCGCGTCCGACGACGCCGGCCAACTCGACCTCGGCGGCGGCGAGATTGATGTCGGAACCGGCGACCCACAAGTTGTCTTCGACCTTGCGCCGGACCTCGGCCAAGGGGCGATTGTTGACCAACACATCGTACATGGACGGCGCTTTACCGTCCGGCTCGACGCCCAGATGGGTGGTGGCATGCGCCTGGGGATCGAGGTCGAGAACGCAGACGCGCTGGCCGCATTCCGCCAGAGCCGCCGCCAGGTTCACCGCCGTCGTCGTCTTGCCGACGCCACCCTTTTGATTGATGATCGCAATCCGTCGCATGAAGGCTCCTCGGAATAATTCGTCCGTGATTTCGAGTTCCAACGGGACGATTATACGTCGACGGGGCAAAGGCGCGAACCCCAAGCCGCGCCACCCTTCCCGCTCTGGTATACGAGCGATCATTCGGGATACAGCGCCGTACTCAGATAGCGTTCGCCCAGGTCGGGGAGAATGACGACGATGAGTTTGCCGGCGTTCTCCGGACGATGGGCCGCTTGCACGGCGGCGTGCGCGGCCGCGCCGCAGCTGATGCCGCACAGCATCCCCTCTTCGCGCGCCAGACGCCGTGCCATGACGAAGGCGTCGTCGTCGTGAACCTGAATCACTTCATCGACGATCTCCAGATTCAGGTTCTTGGGAACGAACCCCGCGCCGAGTCCCTGAATCTTGTGCGGAGCCGGTTTGAGCGGCTCCTTGTTGCGCGTCTGGGTGATGACGGCACTGGTGGTCGGCTCGACTGCGATGGCCTTGAAGCTGGGTTTGCGCTTCTTGATGACTTCGCTCACGCCGGTGATGGTGCCGCCGGTTCCCACGCCGGAGACGAGAATGTCCACCTTGCCGGCCGTGTCGTTCCAAATCTCTTCGGCGGTCGTTTGCCGATGGACCTCCGGATTGGCCGGGTTCTCGAACTGCTGCGGCATAAACGAATTCGGCACGGTGCGGAGCAACTCGTTGGCCTTCTCGATGGCCCCTTTCATGCCGGTCTCGCGCGGCGTCAGGACGACTTCGGCTCCAAACGCCTTGAGCAGCCGACGGCGTTCGAGGCTCATGCTTTCGGGCATGGTGACGACCAGCTTGTAGCCGCGCGCGGCACAGGTGAAGGCCAAGCCGATGCCGGTGTTGCCGCTCGTCGGCTCCACGATGGTGGTGCCGGGTTTGATGCGCCCCTCGCGTTCGGCCGCGGTTATCATCGCCACGCCGATGCGGTCCTTGACCGACCATAAGGGATTGAAATTCTCCATTTTAGCGACCACGTCGGCCTTGGCGTCGCCGACGACGCGCCGGAGTCGAATCAACGGGGTCGCGCCGATGGTTTGGGTGATGTCGTCGTAAATGCGGCCACGAAAACTCGCTGCCTGCGTCATTGCGCATTCTCCTCGATTTTGACGTTTCGATGCGGACGTTCGGGGCTTATCATAGAGATGTTTTACCGCACAATGCAAGAGACGAACCCGCCCATCTCCGCCAGCGACGCGCCGCGACGGGAAGCGGAGCGCGGCTAACCTTCCACGAGAAGACGCCGCGTCGATGCGTCGTCTCGATTCGCAAGTGCGAGAGGGCACGCCATGTTCACCGTTCGCAATTTACGGATTGTCATTTTATTTCTATCCGCTTTTGTTCTTCTTACGGAGAATGCCCAAGGATTGGCGCTGCCGAAGGGGGCCGTTGCCGAGCTGGGCTCCTCGCTGTTTTGGCACGGCGACGCCGTCGCCGCCCTCGCTTTCTCCGCCGACGGCAAACTTCTCGCTTCGGCGGGTAGCAGCAAACACAAAAGCGATCCGACGGTCGTTCGTGTGTGGCGTCCGGCCACGAGCGAACAACGGTGTCAAATTTTTACTCCCGAAGGCCGGGTTTCGTCCCTGTGCTTTTCCCCAGACGGACGAACCCTGGCGGCGGCATGCGGAACGCTGGTGATGCAATGGAACTCCCAAACCGGCAAAGAGATCAAATGCTACTCGTCGCACGAAAGCTATGTCTCTTTCGTCCAATTTTCTCCCGATGGCAAGGCGATCGTTTCGGCGGATCGTTCGGGAGCGGTGCATCGTTGGGAGTGCGCCACGGCTCGGCGGCTAGACCAGTGGAAGCCGTGGAAGGACGGCGTGCAGCCGCGCCTGGCGAATGGATTGGCCAAAGAAGAATGCAGCGCGGTCGCCGTGTCTCCCGATGGGAAAACCATCGTCTGGCAGATCTGTTCGTTCAAGGTCGTTGGCGATCGAGGTCTCGCAGCCGGCGACCGCTATTTCTTCCGCATACGCGATCTGCGCGCGGGCGGAGGCCTGCGCGAGATCGAGGCGCGGCCCGCGGCCCTCGGCTCGATGGCGTTTGCTTCGGACGGACGGCATCTCGCCTCCGGGCTGAGCGGCGTTTGGATTTGGGACATCGACGACGGAAAGCCGCCGCGCGTCTTCGGCAAAGGACTTGCCAATACCCAGGCCTTGGCGTTTTCCGGCGACGGCGCGATCCTCGCCTCGCTCCATGCCGATGATGTCGCCCATCTTTGGGACACGAAAACGGGACGGGACATCGGACGAATCGTCTGTCGCAGTCGGCGAGACGAGGCGACGGCGTCGTCGCTCGCACTGTCCCCCGACGCGGGGATGCTGGCGACCGGCGGTTCGGAGGCTCCGTTTCTGTGGGATGTGAAAGCCCGACGGGAAATGCACCCCGCGACGGGGCATCGGGAGGCGATCCAGCAAGTGGCGTTCGCGCCGGACGGACGCTCCCTGACGACCACCGGCAACAGCGCGCAGTGCGTCTGGGATACGAAAACCTGGAAGGAAACCAATCGATTCGAGCGCGGACGCGCCGCCGTCGCCGAGGAAACGACGCTGGCCGTCTCCGGTTCGCGGTTTCTGACGCAAGCCCGCGATGGGACGGTGCGGCTGCGCGAGACGGTCAACGGCAAAGAACTACGCCGCTTCGACGCACGAAGACTCGAATTGCACGAGGGCATTTTCGCTCCGGATGGCAACAGCGCGATTCTCCTCGACGGAAAGCGGCCGGCGTGTGCCGGCCGGATTGTGGATCTGTCCACCGGCAAGGAACGCGCGTCGCTGACGTTTCCCCGTCTCGTGGCCGCCCCGATCTATTCGCCGGACGGCAAGCGCTTGGCTTGGGTCGGCGAAGATCAATCCGCGCATCTCCTCGAAGCCGCGACGGGAAAGGAAAGCCGCGCATTCTCTTCGGCGTTTCCCGGCTCCATGCGACAAGACGGATACCAACGATTGGCTCTTTCGCAACGCGGAGACTATCTGGCTTGTCGTTATTGTCAAATGCCCCAGACGATTCGCGTTTGGGAGACGTATAGTGGAGTGGAAATAGGAACCATCGTCGCGCCGGAGGAGTCGCAAGGATTCACCGCCTTCGCGCTCTCGCCCGACGGTCGAACGCTGGCTGTGGGACAAGACGACGCCGTTCACCTGTGGGAGACGGCTTCCGGTCAACCGTATCGCCGAATGCCGGGACACCGCGACGCCGTGTTGACGCTGGCCTATTCCGCCGACGGATCGCTGCTCGTCTCCGGCAGTCGAGACCACACCGCCCTGGTTTGGGACACGCGCCGTCCGAAACCATCGACCGAAACGAGATATACGGAACGGGAATTGTCGTCGTTGTGGTCGGCGCTTCTTCACGACGCTCCCCACGCCGTCGAAGCGGCTTGGAAGCTGGGCAATATCCCCAGCCAGAGCGTGCCGTTTCTGAAGGAACGTGTGCATCCCGTCGAGGTTGTCACCCGAATGAAGATTCAACAACTCTTGCTCGATCTCGACGACGATGTCTTTGTGGTGCGGGAAAAGGCGTCGAAGCATCTGGCACAATTTGCGGAGCGCGTCGAGGCGGACCTGCGCAAGACGCGGAAAGAATCTCCTTCGCCCGAGGTGTGTCGCCGCATCGACTTTCTGCTGGCGGATCTGCAAAAGCATGCGGTGGAGCGCGCGGCGGAGCAACTCCGCGCCGTTCGTGCCGTGGCCAGTCTGGAATATGCGGCCACCCCCGAAGCGCGGGAATTGTTGGCGTCGCTGAGTCGAGGCGGCGACGATGCCCCCCTGACCCGCGAAGCCAAGGCCGCCCTGCGACGCCTGGACAACCATCCTTAACCTTTCCGTGCTGCTCCTCTCTCCCCTCAAGTACTGGGGAAGAGGGGCTTTCTCGGATCGCCTCGAAGCCGCAGCGCCAGCAAAGAGTGCCCTTGCTGGCGCTGCGGGCTAGTTGAGATGGTTTACTTGATAAACAGCATCTCCCGATAGGTGGGCAGCGGCCAGAGGTCGTCGGCGACTAGCGTTTCGAGTTTGTCGCCGAGGGTGCGGACTTCGGACATGGCGGGGAGGACTTTGTCGCGGAAGTGTTTGGCGTGGGCATGGACTTCGCCGTCGCCGTGGTGGGCGATGGCGTGGTCGAGCGCCGCCGTCGCCTTCTGAAAGTCGCCGATCTCCTCTACGATAGACTTTCGACTAGGGAATGGACGATTGGAGACGCGGGCGGTAAACTTTCCCGTACTTCCAACTCAGGACCAAACAAGAAGAGATTTCAAGCCCTGAGCACGCCGTCCAACGAGCGGACAAAGAGGTAGTCCACATGGAATCCGATCGGCCCGATTTTGCTGGCGTGCCTCTGGACCGGATCACGGTAGCTCAGGAATTGCTAGATATTGACAACAAGCAACGGAGCAACTCGTTCCCTTGGAATGGCCAGTTCTCGCCGCAGTTAATCGAGATTCTACTGCGGACCTACGCTCCCAAGCAGGGGCTTGTTCTCGATCCCTTCGCAGGCAGCGGTACTGTCTTGTACGAAGCCGGTTCTCTCCATTTGTCGGTCTTCGGCGCGGACATCAATCCAGCGGCCTTTAAGATGGCCCAGATCTACGGCTTGATGAATCAACCGGTCGCCAAGCGCAAGCTGCTGACGAACCGGCTAGAAAAAGCTCTTCAAGAGCGCCTCCCCGCACGAGAGCCTTCTCTTTTCAGCACCACTGGGTACGCCACGGATGGGGAGGTCAAGGAAAGCTTGCTGGCGATCCGCGAATCGTCGATCGACGAGGCCACCCGATCAATACTCGAAGCTCTCATCGTGCTTGTAGACTTCTTTCAAGAAGCGACCGATGAAAAGGTCTACGGCACATGGGCCAAACTCAAAGCGAGAATCTTGAGCCTGCCCGAAACAGGCTCGCTCCTTCGCCTCGTGAATTGTGACGCGCGAAGGCTTCCGCTCCAAGACGGCGAGGCCGACTTCGCCGTCACTTCGCCGCCTTACATCAATGTTTTCAACTATCACCAGCAATATCGTAGGTCTGCGGAGGCGATGGGCTGGGACTTGCTCGCGGTCGCCCGCTCGGAAATCGGCTCCAACAGAAAGCATCGACAGAATCGATTCCTGACCGTGATTCAGTATTGCCTCGACATGGCGGATGTTTTGCGGGAATTGCGGAGGGTATGCAAAGAAGGTTCACGCATCATCGTGATTGTGGGGCGGGAGTCGAACGTGCGCAAAACTCGGTTCTTCAATGGCGAGATCGTGGCCGCATTGGCCACGCGCTGCGCCCGTTTCTCGTTTGTGTCCCGCCAAGAGCGGGTCTTCCAGAATCGATTCGGCGAGCGAATCGTTGAAGACCTTCTGCACTTGGAGGTGAGGAAATCGGGCCATGTCGATCCCAACGAATCTCGGACCATCGCTCGGGAGGTTTTGGAGAAGGTGCGAAAGCGGACGCCCCAAGAATCACTCGGCGATCTTGAGGAAGCCGTGAGTCTCGTGAACGAAGTGCTGGGATCCCCGCTCTACGATCTGGCGACTGCAAGCTCCCGGTCCAACGACAAAGTGGGAAAGAGGGTCAAGACATGAGCGGATTCCCGACGCCTCACTTGGAGAAACTGACGGCAGCTTCCGAGAACGACAAACTGCCCCTCTGCGACAAGCCCCGGATCGAACGGGCCATTCAACATTATCACCAGTGGATCAAGGCTCTGGATGCCGTGGCCGGCAAGACTCCTCAAAAGCGGTTGGAGAAGTTGATCGCCTTATTGAACGAATACCGTCTGTGGGTGGATGTCGAACTTATCTTCGATAGCGAGGATAACTTCCTCTACCGCCAGAAGGGACAACTCAAGCTCGATAACAGCATCATTGAGGAGTTCCTTCCACGGTTGATTCACCCTTCGATCGTGCCGGAAATGGCGGGATTTGACGTAGTGGTAGGGCCTGCCAAGTGCTTCTCGGCTCTCTACTTCGAGTCGAGCCTCGACGTGGCTCAGTTAGGCGGAGGCATGGCCTTTCGCACGAAAGCGCAAGACTTCGCCATTAGCAAGAAGTTGTACCTAAAGGCAGCGCATCGACCCGACTTCAAGGATGCCGTTACCAAGGAGACTTTCATCGCCTACGTCGTCTCGGAGTGCAAGACGAACCTCGATAAGACGATGTTTCAGGAGGCGTGCGCGACGGCCCACGATGTCAAGTCCGCCGTCTCCGGGGCGAGGTACTATCTGCTTTGCGAATGGCTGGACATGACCCCGGTGAGTACGGGTGCGACCGATGTGGACGAAGTGATTCTGTTGCGAAAAGCCAAGAGACTCGGCTCGAACGTCCGTAGGAACTTTGGGTCGGTAAAAGGCCGAAAGGACAGCCGAGACAAGTACATCAATTATCTGAAGGACAACCCTCTTCGATTGGAGATGTTTCAGAGATTTCTCAACCACATTCGAGGGCTTCTCCAGAGCGAAGCACCTGTGGAGAGTGATGTTCTCAACAAGGGATTCTTTTGACCTTTCCTCCAGGAATATGCTTGTCCGCAGCGCCAGCAAAGAGTGCCCTTGCTGGCGCTGCGGACTAACGAGGGAGCTTACTTAATAAACAGCATCTCCCGATAGGTGGGCAGGGGCCAGAGGTCGTCGGCGACTAGCGTTTCGAGTTTGTCGCCGAGGGCGCGGACTTCGGACATGGCGGGGAGGACTTTGTCGCGGAAGTGCTTGGCGTGGGCAAGCACCTCGCCGTCGCCGTGATGAGCCAGGGTGTGATCGAGCGCCACCGTCGCCTTCTGGAAGTCGCCGACGATGGCCGTCAGACTCTTCAGCAACTCGACCTGGGCGGCATTGTCCGCTCCGGCTGCCTTGACGGCGTTGACCGTGGATGCCACCTCGCCTTGGTAGCGCAGGGCGGCGGGGAGAATCATCGTCTTGGCCATCATACTCGTCAGACGCGCTTCGATGTTCACCGTCTTGACGTAGTTCTCGCACAAAATGGCGAAACGGCTCTGCAACTCGCGCTCGCTATACACCTTGTACTTGCCGAACAGTTCAATGGTGTCCTTGCGGAGAATGACCGGCAGAGAGTCCACCGTGTTGCGCACGTTCGGCAGACCGCGCTTCTCGGCCTCTTGATGCCATTCCGGAGTATAATTGTCGCCATTAAAGATGACCTTCTTACTCTCTTTAATAAGCACGGGGAGCAACTCTTGAATGGCCTTGTTGATGTCCTTGCCCTGGCCCTTGGACTTCTCCAGATTGGTGGCGATGTAGTCGAGCGATTCGGCGACGCGAGAATTCGGCGTCAGATAATTTACCGACCTGCCCGATGCCGGGAACGTGAACTGACACTAATTTTCCTCTCGATTCACGATTCGTCAGCGGTGGTGGACATAATGGTGACTTTTTTACCGATGTACGAGTAAAGGAACGGAGGATAAGCCGTCACCCCGTTCAGGTGATTCAAGACAGCCGCATACCAGAAGGGGAAGGAGCAAACTCCTTCTCGGATGACTTTCGGCCCATCAAGACCAACTTCGCCGCATTTGGGATAATAATGGTGAGTAATTTGGCGTCTCTGTTCGTCAATGCGATCGTAGCCAATCAGATAACCGCTCGAAGGATCCTGAGAACCCTCTTTAGCCAGAACAAGAATGAAGTCAATGGCTAGCCGCCTTTCTTTCTCTTCTTTTTCGGTATTCGCTTTCTTCAGATTGCCAATCAGAGTTTCCGTTTTTTGAGGGCCTTGGTAGATCACGAGAGTGTGGACTCCAGGGGCGGTGTCACCTTTCTCCCCCTCTCGAATTGCGACGGACGGGCGGAGGTTGCGAACAGCCCGCAAGCTTTTCGCAACCGTCTTGAGTTCATTAGCTCGACTGCGGACTTCCACGATGAGGTGAACGGATTCGATAGTGAATAGCTGGGCACTGAGGGTATTCAGAAGCAAGAAGCACGCATCCCGGTCTGCGATAACAATATCGTGTTGCTGCTCCAGAATTTCTTCAGAACTCGCAATCGCACCTTGCCCGATATGGAATCGTCCCGGCAAGTGTGTCCGCAGGAAGCGTCGAACGGGTTCCTCGCGTTCGATTCCGGACAGACCCTTATGCTTGAAACTTGAGAGGACGACACCCTCAGCAAGGATTTCTGCAGCCTGGGCCTGCAACTGCCTGAGAATCTGATCCGCAGTCGAGGGCTGTTTAGGCATGTTTTTTCTCATTTGTCCTGTTACTCATCGGGGCTTTTCGGTCTGGCTGCCCTCTCTTGCACCTGTACCTCATTGCCACTCGGGATGAACTCATAAATCTTGTCCGCGTATTTTTCAAAAGCCGAGACATCGTGATGGCTGATCAGGAGTACCTGAAAGCCGAGGGCACTGCCGGCGTCGTGGACGATCTTGACCAACCGCGGGACCAAATCGGGGCGCAGCCAGCAATCCTGCTCATCGAGTACGAGAAAGCGGCGGTGGACCTTGGGATCGAGGGTCGTAAGGGCGAACATCCGTAATCCGACCGATAGGATGTTGGCGACAGAGCCACCCTGCCCTTTCATGATGTTTTCGGATCGGCCGTTACGCTTGGCATGAAATCTTATCGTCGCAGCGCTGTGCTTGTAACCGCGTTTGACCTTGAGTACGATCGGCTGTTCCAACACTTCCTGAATCGCCAAGGTCAGCTTCTCCTCCAGGATCTCGACGATCCGGCCGAAGAGTTGCTTGCTGAGTTCGTCGAGTGCCTGACGGACATCATCCGCAATGCCGAGGTACGCGGTCACTTTTTCCAATTCAGCCGATGCTGTCTTTCGTTTGCGGCGGACGAGATCGCGCTTTCCTTCAAGGTGTGCGAGCTTGGCCCGTGCCTGTGTGGGCAGGCGCGGACAAGCGATGGCCTCGACATAGGAAGGCTTATTCATTCCTGAGACTCCTTGCCGAGGGCTTCGGCGTGCTGTTGCTCCACTTCTGCCAGTTGACGTTCGATGTCGTTAAGATGCTGTTGATAATCGGCACGCTTCCGCTCGTTCTCAGACGTCATCGACTCTAGCTTCTGACGAAGTTCCTCAAGATCATCGGTGCCATAACTGTCGCGCGCTTGTTGCTTGAGCCTTTCAAGAACGGCTTTGCTCGTGTCCCAGTTGGCTCTGGCAGTAATCTTCTTCTCCGCCAGCATCCTATGGCGCTCGCGCAGTTTCTCGATCTCTTGTGGAGTATCAGAATCTTCGATTGGGATCATTGTAAACCTCCTCTGCTAAAGCTCGAATCTCCGTCGCCACCCTTTTGTCGAATCGATCCAAATTTTGATCCAGGAAAGCTTTAAGGCCCGCCCCCTCGTGAGTTCTGAGGCTTTCCAGTTCCGCCAGACCTCTGACGAAAATGGATTCGTTCACAGGAATGTCAGGGGAGACAACCTCCTTGTGGAACACCTCCTCATAGGGAAGGCAGGGGACATCAACGGTCTGCTTGTCCCAACCGTCGGTCCGAATGTTAATGCGTAAAACGCTCGGCTGACGGCAACGGTCGGCGTCATCGCGCCGGATGCGAGCAATATTGCCCGGGTTTATCCAGATAGTTGTGCCCATGACGACATCGTCGAGAGGCCGGTGGATGTGGCCGTTTACGATGACATCGACACCGGGTATTCCGTGCGGATCAAACCGACTGAACCCTGGATAGCCGGGAAATCGCACGTCATGGTGTGTCAGCCAAATGACCAGAGAATCGGCCGCGATGTCGCTCGCGTCGAATGAAGTCGGCAAGGGCTGACCCCAGGCTGTCCCGCCCACGATGACGGTACGTCCTCCGATGATCCCTCGCCAGGGCTCCGAGCAATCCAGCAGACTCAGCCGACCAGAAGCCCGAAGAATCGAAAGCGAGTCATCGGACCCCAACTCGTTCTCTTTGCAGTCGTGGTTGCCGGTAATGCCGAGAATCGTGCCCTGAAACAACCTAAGCAGCTCAACCAGCAGCCAATTGGCGTTGTCGCGAGGCCAGTGGAACAGGTCTCCCAAGATCGCGGGAAGCAGACGGTGTTCTTCCGCATAATTGAGAGCCCAGGTCAGTTTGTCCAGAATGGCCCGCGGGTAGTCGTCCTTCCGGAAGCCGGGCACCCGGCTGGCCAGGTGCGGATCGCCGATGCAAAGCAGGCCAGTATATTCGTCCGCCACGATGTATCCCTTCGCCCTTACTGGGAGGTTGGGTTTGAAGTCTTAAGGTTCTGATTGACGGTCGCCGCCCTTTTGCTTGGCAGCCTTCTCCAGCGCCAATTCCACTTCTGTCTGATAGCCCTTCAGAGCGTCCATGAAGTTGCGTTTTACTTTCTCCGGGCTTTCCACTTCCGCCAACTCCTGGGGATACAGGATCGCGGCTTGCCCGAAACCGAGGACCGCATCGAGATACTTGCCTGACTCATGGGCCATTTCAGCGTCCTTCAGCAGCCGTCGGACTTCTTTCAAACGCTGATGTTTCTTGGCCGTCTCCGCTGCTCGTTGCGATGCAGGCAGGTTTCTTTTCTCTCCGTCGCTGACGGCTTTGGAAACCTCCTTGGGAGTTGAGTCAATCGACTTATGGACCGCCGCAGGCGGCCCGGCGACGACTCCGGTTTTTGCGTTGTCGTTGTTTTTGGCTACGGCCTTGGAAGGCGGATCAACCGATTTGTTCGCCCCATCAGACGATTCGATGGCTTTTCCTATCCGTGCTTTGTCATCGGCCTTGGCTGCTGCCTTTGGTGTTGGGTCAATTAGTTTGTTCGCTTCATTAGCTGCCCCAGTGACGTTCCCTATCCTTCCTCTGGATTCAGCGCTTTTGGCCAGTGCCTTGGGGGCAGGGTCAACCACCTTACGCGCCCCATCCGTTGAGCCGGTATTGATTCTGTTAAACCAAGTAAGCCCCAAGATGAGGAGGATCATACAGACAAGAACACTCGTCGCCAGAGCCATGCGCCTCTGCGGCCGTCTTGCGACAGAACCGGGCAACAAGGAACCGGTACCGCCGCGCTCAGCAACGTAGAGGTCGGCTTCCAGCTTGTCCATGTTAGCCGCTGTGGTTTTTACCAAGCCTTCATGCCTAGCATCGTCTCGGAAAGCGTCATCCAACTGGCGAATTAATTCCGCGAGTGGTTTCGGGTCCGTCAACACGGGAGGAGTCGTTAGGCTTTCCAGCGCGCCCTGTTGGCGGTTGAAGGCGACATTGGCCCGTTGGGCCGACTCTAGGTCCGCTACCATCCTTTCGAGGGAACCAGGGGCGTCTAGCACGGGTGGGTCATTCAATCGACCGAGGCGAACCGCTGCTGCGCTCAATATGCGGTGGTTCTCCTCCGCCTGGTAAAGCGCTCGGCACACGGATTCAAGCTTCTGGACATCATCGAACGCTGGCGGCGGATCAAGACTCTCCAGGGCAAAGAAGCGCGCCTTTGTGACTTGAAGCTGGTATTCAGCCATCGTCAAGTGCGTTATGAGGTTCTCGAGAGGATATATATCCTCTAAATCAGGTGGGCCATTCAATCGACCGAGGTGAACCGCTGTTGCGCTCAATATGCGGTGGTTCTCCTCCGCCTGGGACAGCGCCCAGTACACCGATTCTAGCTTCTGGACATCAGCAAACGCTGGCGGCGGGTCCAAGTCCGCCAGGGCGCGGCAGCGTGTCTCGGAGAGCTGATGCTGGTATTCAGCACCCGACAGATCAGCCATGAGAGATTTGAGCGGAGATGTATCGGCTAAATCGGGCGGGAGCTTCAGCGGAGCCAAGCACTGGTATTCTTGTTCGAGGAGTTCGTGCTTCTGCGCGTGCGCACGAAGTCTCTCTATTTCCTCTTCAAACTTTCGGATTTGGCATTCCAGTTCCTCCAGCCCTTGGTATTGTTCTTCCGCTTTCTTTAACGATGTGGCGAGTGCATCCAGCGGCTCAAGGGCAATGAGTTCGGCATCCAAATTCTCGATCTCACTTTTCAGTCGTTTTTCGTCGCTTTTGCGATCCCTGACTTTACTACGGTGCAACTCCTGCATTTTCAGGAGGATGAGCGCGTCCGAAGAGGAAGCAAAGAAACGGGCAGCGCGGCTCTCGGACTCATTCAAGAGGAAAATCGGTGACTTTTGTGTACCGAAATGAATGTCAAACGAGTCTCCGGTCTTACCACCATTCACCTTGGGAAGTCGCAGGAGCTTGTGCAGTTCTTCGGGAAATTTCCTGTTCACCCGATCGATTTCATGGCCGTCGATGCTGTAGCTGACGGTTTTGCCTCGCCGCTTCCAGACGAGTACATGGTCCTCATCCGTTTCGACGGTGACGCTGGCTTCCCTCTCGTCGTGACGAACCATGTAATCGCCGGAAGCATTGTTGCACAGCGTCTCCAAGGCGGAAACAACGGCCGACTTGCCGCAGTTGTTCGGCCCCACGAGTACGGTCAGCCCATCGGCCGGCTCGATGATCGTGTGGACATGCGACATGTAGTTTTTGAGGGTGATTCGGCGAATCATGGGCAATCAACTCGTTTCTTTCTCGGAACCCGGTCCTGCGTTCCGTTTCTGCCTTCGCTCCTCCGGTGTTCTGGCTTGCCACCCGGATTGTGCTACCCCTGTGAATGCTTGCACAACGGAATTAAGCGAATATGCAACTTCCTTCCGCTGCCGAACCCGGCATTATTCCACTCTCCGTTTGATATTCTCGCTGTCTACCCCGCTGTTGTCAAAACAATTCCTCCGCTCCACAAAAATGGCTCACCCGCGGGGCCGACAAGAACCTTCTTGCTGGCCTCGCGGGGCGAGTAGATGACGTCTAACTTGACGAACGGCCTCTTACTTAATGAACAGCATCTCCCGATAGGTCGGCAGCGGCCAGAGGTCGTCGGCGACGACCGTTTCCAGCTTGTCGCCGAGGGCACGCACTTCGGCCATCGCCGGCAGAACCGTATCGCGGAAGTGCTTGGTGTGGGCATGCACGTCGCCGCTGGCATGGTGAGCCAGGGCGTGATCGAGCGATGTAATCGCCTTCTGGAACTCGCCGATGGTTGCCGTCAGGCTTTTGAGCAACTCGACCTGAGCGGCGTTGTCCGCGCCGGCGGCCTTGACCGCGTTCACCGCCATCGCCACCTCGCCCTGATAACGCAGCGCCGCCGGCAGAATCATCGTCTTGGCCATCATGTTCGTCAACCGCGCTTCGATGTTCACCGTCTTGACGTAGTTCTCACACAAAATGGCGAAACGACTCTGCAACTCGCGCTCGCTATACACCTTGTACTTGCCGAACAGCTCAATGGAGTCCTTGCGGAGAATGATCGGCAGGGCGTCCACCGTGTTGCGAAGATTGGGCAAACCGCGCTTCTCGGCTTCTTGATGCCATTCCGGAGTGTAATTATCGCCATTAAAAATGACCTTCTTGCTCTCCTTGAGGAGAACCGGCAACAGTTCTTGAATGGCCTTGTTGATGTCCTTGCCTTGGCCCTTCGCTTTCTCCAGGTTGGTGGCAATGTAGTCGAGCGATTCGGCGACGATGGTGTTCAGCACGGTATTCGGCCCGGCGATGGACTGCGAACCGCCGACGGCGCGGAACTCGAACTTGTTGCCGGTGAAGGCGAACGGGCTGGTGCGGTTGCGGTCGCCGGCGTCGCGCGGCAGCTTGGGCAACACGCTGACGCCGATCTCCATGAAGCCGCCCTGTTTCGTGGACTTGGCCGCTCCCTTTTCGATCTGATCGATCACGTCTTGCAGTTGATCGCCGAGGAAGACGGAGATGATGGCCGGCGGCGCTTCGTTGGCACCGAGGCGATGATCGTTGTGAGCGCTGGCCACCGAGACGCGCAGCAACTCCGGATACTTGGCCACGGCGCGGAGGACGGCGGCGCAGAAGACGAGGAACTGGGCGTTGTCGTGGGGCGTGTCGCCGGGGTTGAGGAGGTTCTCGCCGGTGTCGGTGGACATCGACCAGTTGTTGTGCTTGCCGGAACCGTTGATGCCGGCGAACGGCTTCTCGTGCAACAGACAGGCGAGACCGTACTTCGGTGCCGTCTTGCGCATCACTTCCATGACGAGCATTTGATGGTCGGTGGCGAGGTTAGAGTCTTCAAAGATCGGCGCAATCTCATATTGACTGGGCGCGACTTCGTTGTGGCGCGTCTTAACCGGCACGGCCAGCTTGAACAGTTGGGCTTCGCAATCGGCCATACAAGCGATGACGCGCTCCGGAATGTGGCCGAAATACTGATCCTCCATCTCTTGCCCCTTGGGCGGGGGCGCGCCGAACAGGGTGCGTCCGGCATTGATGAGATCGGGGCGCGCGTAGTAAAAATTCTTGTCGATGAGGAAGTATTCCTGTTCCGGCCCCACCGTGGTGAAGACTTTGCGCGCCTCGTTGTTGCCGAATAGGCGGAGGATGCGCAGCGCCTGATTCGACAGCGCTTCCATCGAACGGAGCAACGGCGTTTTCTTGTCGAGGGCTTCGCCGGTCCAGCTGAGGAAGGCGGTGGGGATGACCAGGGTTGCGCCGTTGGGGCTTTCGAGAATGTAGGCGGGGCTGGTCGGATCCCAGGCGGTGTAGCCGCGCGCCTCGAAGGTGGCGCGGATGCCGCCGGACGGGAACGACGAAGCGTCTGGCTCGCCGCGCACCAACTCTTTGCCGGAAAACTCCAGGATGGCTTTGCCGTCGCCGGTCGGAGCCATGAAGCTATCGTGCTTCTCGGCGGTCAGTCCGGTCATGGGCTGGAACTGATGCGTGAAGTGGGTGGCACCGCGTTCGATGGCCCAATCTTTCATGGCCGAGGCCACCGTGTCGGCGATGGCCGGATCGAGCGGCGCGCCTTGCTTGATGGTCTTCTGCAACGCCTTGAAAACGGGCTTGGGCAGCCGTTCGCGCTGCACGGCCTCGCTGAAGACGTTCTCTCCGAAAAGATCCTTCATGTGCGTTTCGGTGAAGTTGACCTTCTGGAGTTGATAGTCGGCGGCGGCGATGGCCTGTAGAGCGGCGAAACGAGGATTCGAGGAACTCATGGTGTTGGGTACTCAATCGTTTGGTGAGGGAGAGGATCGATTCCTAAAAAACAAGAAACAACTCAGTATCTTAGTGGGAACGCCACACAAGGGTAGTCTCACAGCCCGAAGCTACGAAGACCCTCGCTGGCGCTTCGGGCTGGTAGCGCTTCGGGCCGGTAGCGATGCGTCACGGTCCAATGGCGTCGCTGCCGCGTTCGCCGGTGCGGATGCGGATGCAATCGTCCAGCGAGAGGACGAAGATCTTACCGTCGCCCACTTGTCCCGTCTCCGGGGTGCGGGCGGCGTGGACGATGGATTCGACGGCGGCTTCGACGAAGGCTTCGTTGACGGCGATTTCGATTTTGAGTTTCGGAAGTAAGCGCACCTGAAACTCCGTGCCGCGGTACACCTCGGTGTAGCCGCGTTGCCGACCGCAGCCGCGCACATCGCTGACGGTCATCAGGTAGACATCGTGTTCGTTGAGGGCCTTTTGCACGGCCTCCAGACGTTCGGGCCGGATGATGGCGACGATTAGTTTCATGCGATAATTATCCTTAGAAATAGCTCGGCGAACCGGCAGCGTAAGCTGCCGGGTGAGGGATAGCACCCGGCAGCTTACGCTGCCGGTTCGCCAGTGAATCAACTTTCAACGCGCGATTGAATCTTTTGTCCTCGTAGACGGCTCTCGAAGAGGCGCGTCAGCGAGGCGCTCATGGTCGCGGGGTCGCCGCCGCGGAAGTGGAAGCGATTGCCCTTCACCGTGGTAACGAAGGGATAGACGGTCTGCAACTCGGCTGGCGTCGGGGTGGGACCGGCTTGGCACAGGTCGGACCAGGTGTGCATCAACTCGTGGGGATTGCTGCCTTCGACGACGACGGTGAAGCGCCCCTTGCCGTTGGGCGGCATGAGGGCCGCGCGCGGTTCTTGGGGCGGCATTTCGGGAACCTGTTCGTAGGCCAACGTCAGATCGAAGCCGACTTCGCCGTGTTGATTGCGGTCGAGCCCCTCGTTCTCGGCTTGCGGATCGAGGCAGAAGCCCCAGCCGATGTCGATGACCTTGACCAAGAACAACGTGAGAACGAAGGCATAGGCGACGGCCACGCTGGCGGCGGTCAGCTGAATCTTGAATTGCTCGAAACCGGCGTCGGCTCCCGCGTCGTTGATCGCCTTGGAGCAAAACAGTCCGGTCAGCAACGCGCCGAGGAATCCGCCCACGCCATGCACGCCGAAGGCATCCAGCGAATCGTCGTATTGGAAACTGGGTTTCAGACAGACGACGGCATAGCAGACGACGCCGGCGATCAAACCGATGGACATGGCCCCCAGCGGTTTGACGTAGCCGGAGGCCGGAGTAACCGCCACCAGCCCGGCGACGAGACCCGAAGCGAGACCCAGAGCCGTCGGTTTGCCTTTATGGAACCACTCGGCCAGCATCCAGCTGAGGGCGGCGGCGGCGGCGGCAACCTGTGTGGCCGTCAACGCCGATCCCGCCAAGGCGTTCGCGCCCAAGGCACTCCCGCCATTGAAGCCGAACCAGCCGAACCACAACAAGCCCGCACCCAACAGAGTGATGACCATGCTATTGGGGTGCATGGAGTGTTCGGGGTAGCCAATGCGCTTTCGCAATAACAAGATGGCCGCCAACCCGGAGACGCCGGCGGCGATGTGGACCACTGTGCCTCCGGCGAAGTCGAGCGCGCCCATCTTGCCCAGCCAACCGATGGCCTCGATGGCATCGGGATTCTCGGCCGTCGGAGCCGCCTTCACCGCCCAGACCCAATGGGCCAGGGGAGCGTAGACCAGCGTACCCCAGAGAAGGATGAACAAGCAGTACGGCCCGAACTTGATGCGTTCGGCCAACGCCCCGCTGATGAGGGCGGGCGTGATGATGGCGAACATCCCCTGATACATGCAATGAACGAAAATGGGGATGTGCGTGCCGGGGAAGACGGCCTTGGAGGCCACATTGTGCAAGCCGAGGAAGTCGGGATTCCAACCGATCCATCCATTGTGGGTGTCGCCGAATGCCAGCGCGTAGCCGAACAACAGCCATTGAATGCCGATAATCGCCAGGGCGACCATGCTGTGCATCATCGTGCCGAGGATGTTCTTACGGCGAACCATGCCGCCGTAGAACAGAGCCAAACCGGGAACCATGAGCATGACGAGGCCGGTGGACATCAACATCCAGGCCGTGTCGCCGGAGTCGATTTTAATTTCGGTAGAGGGTGGAGGCGTCGAATCGGTGGGCGGTGGTGTATCCGCACGAACCATCGAACCGTTGACGAACAAAAGCAAACCGACAATCGAGGCGCACAGCGACCGCTTCATGGGGTTTCTCCTACGACGATTCCGAACGAGCCACCCCAACGCGGCACGTTCGGGAGAGAGAGGGAACGTCGGCGAATAGCAACCCCATAGCAATTGGTATGCCACCGCACGCTCGATTCGTCACAATTCGTAACATAAAGTTAGATAAGAAGTTAGATTATGTTACATCCCATGCCTTGAGAGAGGAACCATCGAACCGTGCCTAGTGTGTCGGCATTATGTGCATGACAGCGCGGCAGACCAGCCGGGAAGCCGCGACGCGGAGCGCCAGCGCGGCGGAGCGCGAGAGAGATTCCGCCTCTCGCTCCGTGGAACGGGTTTCCGAGTTGCCCCACGGATCGGGCTTGACCCGAGCGTGCGGCTATGTCATAGGGAGCGCCTCACGGAGGGATATTTCATGCGCTCCAAGGCCGCGGCTTGTCTGGCAGCCGTGTTGGCGACCGCGCTGAGTGGTTGTGGCACGCTGGTCAATTGCGCCAACCCCGAAGGCAAGTCGCCGCGCGCCATCTATGGCGGCGTTCGGCTCGATGCGCGCAATGGCATGGATCATCTCAACGAAGCCTTCTCCGGAAACGCGCCCTCGTTCTCGAAGCTGCCCAAGCCACCCGATCCCGCCCGCGACTTCGCCGTCAAGACGTTCTGCGCCGGCTGCGGCATCGCCATGCTGGCCGTCGATCTGCCCGTCTCCGCCGTCGCCGACACCCTGACGCTGCCCGTAACCGTTCCGTCCACCCTGATGCAAAAGCAGCCCACCGGCAAAGGCCGACCGCATCCCAATCAAAAGCCAAAAGTCGCCAACGTGCCAACTCCTCCCATGCCGTCCACTCCCACACTGCCCACGCCGCCGTGACCGGGCGACAATTCGACAATTCGGCCATACAATAATGCGCTCGCTCCTCTCGTGACTCGAACCTTCTCCTCGACTCGGCGAACGGCAGGGGGATGAACGGCGATGCGGGCCATTCGGGATTTCTATGTGGCACACGACGCCGTCGTCACCGGCGATGTCGTGCTGGCGGCGGGCGTCAACATCTGGTTCGGCTCGATCCTGCGCGGCGACTTGGCGCGGATCGAGTTGGGGCCGCGCGTCAACCTGCAAGACGGCTGCATCGTCCACACCGACTACGACGAACCCATGACGATTGAAGAAGGCGTGGTCGTCGGCCATCGCGCCCTGTTGCACGGACGCGCCATCGGACGCGATTCGCTGGTCGGCATGGGAGCGATTCTTCTGTCCAAATCCGAGATCGGCGCGGAGTGCGTCGTCGCGGCGGGAACGCTGGTGACCGAGAACCGGCGCATTCCGCCTCGCTCTCTGGTCATGGGCGTGCCGGGCCGCGTTGTACGAGAAGTCACCGACGACGACCTGCGCCGCGTTCAGGCGATTTCCGCGCACTATCTCGAATTGGCGCAGCGCTACGCGCACGGCGCGTTCCCCCCACCCTGGGAGCGCTAAGAGGCCGTCCGATAAGCCCCTCTCCCCCTGTACTCAGGGGGAGAGGGGTTGGGGTGAGGGGGTGATTTTTTCCGAGTATTCTGGCCCCTCACCCCCGACCCCTCTCCCCTGAGTACAGGGGCGAGGGGAGCTTTGCGGATCGTCTCTAAGCGAGAGTAGCGATTGTAACGACTCTGATCGACGTAGCGGACGCTCCGGCGACCGAAAAGCGATTCCGATTCGCTCCGACCGCGTGGTATCCTAAAGGTGAGGGCTTTCCAAGCCGTTCGGTCGGGTCTCAGGAAGGACATCGTCGTTCGCCTCGGCGGAGCGACGCGGGGGACAATGGAGTCCAGATCGAAGATGGCTCCACGCATCGTTGACGCGGCGGAGCGATCGAGTTCCAGGCTTCGAGGGTCCGGATGTGATTGCGGAAACTTTGGTGCAACCTACCACGCTTATCGACGGGACCACGTCCGTGGACGCCGTATCGGATCGCCGCGCCGACATCGACGCCAAAATGGCGCGGGTGGTGGAATTGTTGCAAGAATCGGGCTGCGAGGGACTGCTGCTCCTCGATCCGGCCAATTTTTCTTGGCTGACCAGCGGCGGCATGTCGCGCGGTCTGGGCGATCCCAACGCCGAACCGGCCGCCTACAGCAATGGCGAACACCGTTGGATCGTGTGCGGTAACAGCGATTCGCAACGGCTGTTCGACGAGGAAGTCGATGGCTTGGGCTTTCAACTCAAGGAATGGCCGTGGCATTGGGGACGCGATCAATTCCTCTCCGATTTGTGTCAAAATCGCAAGGTGGCCTGCGATCGCAACGTGCCCGGCGTCGTCTGCGTGTCCGATGCCATGCGCCGCCTGCGCCGCCGCCTGACCCCCTACGAACAAGCCTGCCAACTCGCGCTCGGCCAGACCGTGGCCCACGCGCTGGAGGCGACCTGCCGCACCCTGTCGCGCGGCGAGACCGAACGCGAGATCGCCGGTCATTTGAGCCATCGTCTGATCCATCGTGGCATCGTGCCGTCGCACGTCGGCGTCGCCGTCGATGGAAGATCGCGCCTGTATCGCCGGTTCGGCTACACCTCGGCGACGTTGGAGCATTACGCCGTGTTGACCGTGACGGCCCGCAAATACGGCGTGTACGTTACCGCCAGCCGCTCGGTGTCGTTCGGCGAATTGGGGCCGGAGTATCGACAAGATCACAACGCCGTCTGCCGCGTCAGCGCCGGCTACGTCGCCGCCACTTGGCCGGACGCCGTGCCGCGCGAGATTCTCTTGGCCGGACGACGCATCTATCTCATCAGCGGTTGCGACCACGAATGGCAGCAATCGCCGCAAGGATATATTACAGGATATTTACCCGTCGAAATGTCTCTTATGCCCCAGACCGAGGAGTTGTTTCAAGCGGGCTGGTCGGTCACGTGGATCGCCAGCGCCGGATCGGCCCTCAGCTGCGACACCTTCCTCGTCACCGACGAGGGAGCGCAGCTCGTCACGCCGACCGAAGTTTGGCCGCTCAAGCGCATCCGCATCCAAGGTGCCGAATTCGTCCGTCCCGACGTGTTGCAACGATAAGCGATGGCAAAAATGGCGCGCGGTGGGAGTTGGCCCAGCGATGTTCCAAATATCTACCTTCGCTCGCATCCTTGAGGGAGCCGGGTATAATGCGAGTGATCGGGTAGCAGTTATTGGCTTACCTTTGCCGCGGCAAGGTCGCCGACCGATAGAGGGGGATCGTGGTTCCGACGACGGGAGGAGAAAGAGCCATGGCGATAGACTTCAAGGGATCGAACGCCGTCGTTTTAGCACCTCCGCCTCCGGAGCGGCAGTTTGACCCCGCCAAGTTCTCGCAAATCTGGATGATCCAGCAGCTTCACGTTGACCCGAACGACTTCGTCGATCCAGGAGCGGCGGTCCACGCTCCATTTTTGTTCAATCAGGCGACGACCCAATTCAATCTCCTTGTGGTGCCGGAGAGAATTCAGTTGATGTTTGCCCCCCACCAAGAAGAAGGTGGAACGGTTAAGCGGGTAATGCTTGAGTCGCTACTCCAGGTTACGCGGATACCTTACTCCGCTGCCGGTCTGAATTTCAATTGGTTAATTCACGCGAATAAGTATCCGAATAGTGTGATTTCAAGAAAACTATTCTTTGCCGAGGGCAATCCGTTCTTTCGTGAGTTCGACACCCCGAACGCGTGTTTTGGAGCCTATGCCAGCAAGGATTACTTGGGAACTCGACTTCGAGTAGATGCTAAACCGTTGCTCGTCGAGGGAAGCAGCGAAGTAGATCCCAGAGGTGTATTATTTAACTTCAACTTTCATAAAGAATTGGTGGAGGAAAATCGGCTCGATCCGATTCGGGAACTGCTCGATCTCTGGGACCAAGCGCGCGCCGAGGCTTCGCGGATCATCGAAGACATCAACGCGGGGTGCGGATTATGAACCGAGAAACGTCCGTAATGCCGGTGGATCGAAACTGCACGCGATCGTTCGATCCTACGGAGCTGTGCGAACATCGTTTGCGTTGCTCGGCTGCCCCGAGGATCCGTGAGCTACAGAGGAAAAGTGGAACGAGCGTTTTCGCCGAAGTAAATGTTAGTCCGTCAAAAGTCGATTGGACCGAAGCCGCTTCCTCGCTAACGAGTTCCTTCGGCCACTGCTTGGAACCGTGGAAAGAAGACCGAGAAGATGCGAAAAGCATTTCAGTTCTGAGAGAAATCCATGCGCTGGCAGAGTCGAACCGAGTTCGCCAAGCCGCGTCGAGGATAATGGAATACACAGATGGCCTGTTGCTCGAAAGTCGATTTGATGTTTGTGGCCGTCTGTTGAGCCAAATCGACGTCGAACGCCTCAGTATATATCCCACTCTCCTGGTGGCTTTTCTCGGAATTACGCTCGGAGCCAAGGAAAAATTGGGCAGGACGCGCGAGGATTTCTATTCTCGCGCGGAGTCGGCCTTAAGTCGGGAACTCGGTCGAATCCGGGCCGAACGCATTCTACGACGATTCCGGTGATAGCGCATGGACATCTCCCGCCTAAAACGCGCTGTTACGGATGCCGATGTTCCTTGGGTCGGAGTGGCCATTCGCCGAAATCTGCCTGATACGAGCCGACACACGGGGATAATCTATCGAGCCGCGGCCGGCGAACTACGCATGGCCGATATGGCCTGGCATGAAGTATTTCGCGACCAAGCCTACAATCCGGCTTGGGACTACTATTGCGCCGTTCCGCATTTTGAAGATCCAATTATCGAGGAATCCTTTGCGGACTACTGCGCTCACGTCAGTGCATCGGCTTCTCAAAGGCAGCCGCCATACAACCTGCTCGCAGCCAATCCCGCGCTCTTCGACCAAAGCGGCAGATGGGTATCCACCGACCCCGACGTCGGATTGAACTGCTCATCGTTCGTAGTCTCGGTTTTTCACTCGTACAACGTCCCACTGGTAAGAATTGGGACTTGGCCGGTCGGTCTACCAAAGGATATTCAGGAGCAGACTACTCTGGTTTACAAAATGATGCACTCCGGCAGACCGCAAGACCACGCTCAATCTCTCAAAATCGCCCTCCAGATCGGCAAACACCCGCGAATTCGTCCCGAAGAAACGGCTGGAGCTTGTTTAGAGGACGAGAAGGATCGTCCGGTCGATGGTGCGCGAGGCGCGGCAAATGGCCTTCTGGTTCTGAAAGAATGGGACGACCACCATCCCTAACAGTTCAGCGCTACTCCCCTCTCCCCTGTATTCAGGGGAGAGCGACTGTGTTGAAAACCGGGGTCTTTCGGTCATCGCTGTTTGCGGAAACCCCGGCTTTTCAACCCATTCGCCTTTGCGTTCTCCCTTCTCAAGTGGCATGGGAGAACATACAAGGGGTCGGGGGTGAGGGGCGAGAACATGCGGAAAAATCACCCCCTCACCCCAACCCCTCTCCCCCTGAGTACAGGGGGAGAGGGGCTTATCGGACAGCTTCTAAGTTCTCGCGTCTGGCTTGCTTCGGAAAGCGGAACGAATGACGCAATTCTTCAACCGGCTCGGCGATCTCCTTCACGTCATTTGTGAGATCATAGCGAAGTAGTTTCGATGCTTGGAACTGCCGAGAAATGGAAGGAAGACTTGAAGACCGTCGAGTTTTAGCCGCGGGCGAGCGCGGGGTGTGCGCTCGCTCGCGGACTATCGCTATTTCAGCCGACTTCGCCGACGCGGAGGCGGACGAATTCGACGAGTTTCAGACCGGCAGCCTTGAGGAGGTCGCCGACTGTTTTGCTGTCGTCTTTCACGAACGGCTGTTCGCTCAAGACGTTTTCGGCAAACCAGGTTTTCATCTTGCCTTCGGCGATCATCTCGACGATGTTGGCCGGCTTGCCGGTCGCCGCCGCCTGAGCGCGGGCGATGTCCAGCTCTTTGTCGATGGTCTCTTTCGAGACTTGCTCGCGCACGGCGGCCGCGGGGTTGCGTGCGGTGATGTGCATGCACACGTCGCGCAGCAACTGCGGATCGGCCTTCTCGCCTTCCACGCGCACCATGACGCCGACCGAGCCGTCGTGATGAATGTAGGAGCCGAGCAAGCCGGTCAGACGCGCCATGCGGGCCGGTTTGATGTTCTCGCTCACCAACCCGACGACTTCGGCAATCCGCTCGTTGATGCTCTTCTTGGCATCGTCCACGAAGGTCTGACCGAATAGTTCGTCCGGCGATTTCGCGCCGTGGAGGGCGACTTGTTTGGCGAGGTCGTTGGCCAACTGCACGAACAGATCGCTCTTGCCCACGGGGGCGCTCTCGCAGCGCAACTCGATGAGTGCGCCGACTTGCTTGGCCGGATCGATGAAAACGCCGATGCGTCCCTCGGCGGTTTCGCGGCCGGCGACTTTGTCAATCGCTCCGGCGTTCTCCTTGCGAATAATCTCGATGGCCTTCTCCATGTCGCCGTCGGCTTTTTGGAGAGCGGCCTTGCACTTCATCATCTGCATTCCGGTGCGGTCGCGCAATTTCTTGACCGCTTCGGCGGTGATCTCTGCCATGTTCCTCATCCTCATACTACTTGACGTTTAGCCGCGACGCGGAGCGGAACGGAGCGCGGGATCGATCTCGCGCTCCGTTCCGTTCCGCAGCCAAACGGAAACCTTGCCTTATTCCACGACTACCGAGGCGGGCTTGGGGTTCGCGGCACCCGGGACGTTGCCGTTGCCGGAACTGCCCACGTTGGTCGGCGCGGGACGCGGTTTGGGGCCGGTCTGCGGCTGATCGGCCGGCAGGGCGGCCTTGCCTTCCAGCACGGCGTCGGCCAACTTCGACAAGACCAATTCGATGGAACGAATGCTATCGTCGTTGCCCGGAATCGGCAGATCGACCACGTCGGGGTCGCTGTCGGTATCGATCAACGAGACCGTGGCAACCCCCATGCGCTGCGCTTCCTTGACGGCGATATGCTCGCGCTTGGGATCGACGACGACCAAGGCGTCGGGCAGTCGATTCATCTCGCGGATGCCCGACAGGTTGCGCTGAATCTTCATCAACTCGCGGTTGAGGGTGGCGACCATTTTCTTGCTGTAGCCGCGAATGGGGGCGCTTTCGGGCGCTTTGCTCAGTTCGAGCTTGCCAGACTCGTTGAGCATGCCCTTCATGTAGGTCGGCAAATGCACCTTGGCCGGATTCTCGTTGGCCGATAGCCACATCGCCTCGAGTTCTTGCAACCGCTTCAAACGGTCGCGGATGGTGCGATAGTTCGTCAGCGTGCCGCCCAGCCAGCGCTCGCTGACAAACGGCATGCCGCAGCGCGCCGCTTCGCGCTCGATGGCTTCCTTGGCTTGACGCTTGGTGCCGACGAACAAAACGAGACTCCCCGCGCTGGCCACCTTGGCCAAATAGCGGTGTCCTCGCAGTAGTCCGCGGACGGTCTCACGCAAGTCGATGATGTGGATTAAGTTGCGCTTGCCGTAAATGTACGGCCGCATCTTCGGATTCCAACGGCTGGCTCGATGACCGAAGTGAACACCGGCCTCGATCAAATCGGTTACTTGGACAATGGCCACGCACTGCCCTCCTGCTCCTCGGTGGGATGAAAAGTGGTGTCTACCAATTGAAACACAATCGCCTCAGCGCTCATGACAAATCCCCTTCCCTAAAGGGTGAAGAAGGTCATCCTAGCATTGCGAGGGGTCGGGGTCAAAGGGATTTGGACGGAAAATCCAATTTACCGCGCCTTCTACGTCTCCGACCGTTTTTTCTCTCCATCGGCAATCGGGCCGCGTTCGTCGCACCGCGTTCCTTGACGCCGAGTCCGTTCGTGCCGATAATGCGGATGGGGAGAATAAAGGTTGCCGTCTCTCGTGGACGACCGCGCAACGCGAGCCTGCGGTGGCAACCTTCTGCTTGGGGAAGCAGTGGACGTTCTCTTCGCGTGTTTCCAATCGCCGCGTCCGCGTTCGCGGGTTCGATTCGGAAAAACGCCATGAAGGAGGAAGCATGTCGGTATTCATCCGTTCGCTTCGCTTCGCCTACATCACGATCCTCGCTCTCGTCGTCGTGATCCTGGCCAATCCGTCGCAATCTCAAGGACAATTTCGCGGCAACAACATGCCGGGCGCGCCCTTGATTCTTCCCGCGCCCAACCTCGATGTCGGAGGTTTGGGGTTCGGCGGCTTTCCGGTCGGAGGCATTGGCTTCGGCGGCTTTGGCATCAATGGCTTCGGCTTCGGCGGCTTTCCGGTCGGCGGCATTGGTTTCGGCGGCTTTGGCATCAATGGCTTCGGCATCGGTGGAGTGCCCATCGGAGGATTTCCCGCCTTTGGAATAGGCGGCTTCAACGGCTTCGGCTTCAATGGCTTCGGTTTCAATGGCTTCGGCATGGCTCCAGGCTTCGGCTTCAACGGCTTCGGTTTCAATGGCTTCGGCATCGGGGGCGTTGGCTTTAACGGCTTCGGCTTCAATGGCTTCGGCATGGTTCCGGGCTTTGGTTTCAATGGATTCGGGATGAACGGCTTCGCCTTCAATCGCTTCGGATTCAATGGCTTTGGCGTGCCGGGCTTCGGTTTCAATGGGTTCGGCTTCGCCCCCGCTCCAGCGTTCGCCTTGGGCATGCGATTTCCCGGCGGAGCGTTGCAGATCGGCATCGCCGGCGTGCCGGGATTGGGACTGCGCGGCGTCGCGCCGTTTCCCCTCGCCGGCGGATTTGCCGGCAAAGGTTTCGGCGGCTTCAATGGCAGCAAGGGCCTGTAGCCCTCTCTCGCTCCGTCCGAATCACCGTCGCTAACGCTTCCGGCTCCGATCGGATTCACCGTCGCTAACGCTTCCGGCTCTAACGCTTCCTACGTTGTTTCTGAGCCGGAAGCGTAAGCGACGGCGTTAAACCCGAATCACCGTCTACGATACGTCAGAGCCGGAAGCGTAAGCGACGGCGCTCCGGTCGAAACGCCGTCGCTTACGCTTCCGGCTCCGACGGAGCGATCGAGCGCGTCGGGTTATTTTCGCCTTGCCGTCTTGGGGAACCGACGCTAACATCGCGCCTCGCTCTCCTCCGGACCACAACGGGACGGAGCAGCGCCTTTCAGGGAAGAAAGGGGCGCGGATATCGTGGAGATCACCGTTAGCCAAGTGGCCGAACTCGTGCGGGGGCGCGTTCACGGCGACGACCGTGCCATTGTCGCGGCCTGCCCCATGAACGAGGCCCAGCCCGACGACCTCACGTTCATCGAAAACGATCGCAATCTTCGCCATCTCAAAAAGTGCCGCGCGCGAACGGCGCTCGTTCCTCCCGCGCTAGCCGCGCGCCGAGAGGAACTCGTCAACGGCGAGGGAATCGTGCTGACGGCGATTGAGGTGGACGATCCGTTGACGGCCTTCATCGCCGTCGTCCAGCACTTGCGCGGCAAGACGGTCGAGCCGCCACCGAGCATCGATCCGCGCGCCGTCGTTCATCCCTCGGCGCGCCTCGGTCCCGATGCGACCCTGCATCCCTTCGCCGTCGTCGGCGAAGGCAGCGTGGTCGGCGCGCGTTGCCGACTGCACGGCGGAGCCATCGTCGGTCGCCATTGCCGTCTCGGCGACGATGTTGTGCTGCATCCGCACGCCGTCCTCTACGACGGCACGGTTCTCGGCGACCGCGTCATCGTTCACGCCAACGCCGTACTCGGCGCGGACGGGTTCGGCTATCGCTTTCAGGGCGGGCGGCACGTCAAGATTCCGCAGCTGGGCAGCGTGGAGATCGGCGACGACGTGGAGATCGGCGCGGGTACGACCATCGACCGCGGCACCTTCCAGCCCACGCGCGTCGGCGCGGGAACCAAAATCGACAATCAGGTCCAGATAGGCCACAATTGCCAGATAGGTAGTCATAATCTCTTCGTTAGCCAAGTGGGCATTGCCGGTTCGTGTACCACCGGCGATTACGTGGTGATCGCCGGTCAGGTGGGTGTGGCCGATCACGTTCACATCGCCGACCGCGCCGTCATCGGCGCGCGTTCCGGCGTCGTCCGCGACGTGCAACCCGGCGAACGCCTGCTCGGCGCGCCGGCCCGGCCGGAGAGCGAAGAAAAACGCATTCTGCTCAGCCTGACGCGGCTGCCCGATCTATGCCGGGACGTGCGGCAAATCAAACAACAAATGGGACTCGATCGAGGCGCGGCATGACGGACTCGGCGAACCGGCAGCGTGAGCTGCCGGGTGACGACCCCACCCCGGCGAACCGGCGGCCCATCGGACTCCTGGCCGGCTGGGGGCGCTTTCCCATCGCCTTTGCCGAGAAGGCGCGCAGCGTGGGCTTGCCGGTCGTTTGCGTGGCCATTCGGGGCGAGGCATCGCCGGAGTTGATTCCGTTGGCGACGCGTCACTATTGGACGCGGCCCTTGCAGATGGGGCGCATGATCCGTTCGTTTCGGCGCGAGGGGGTCGAGTCGGTGGTCATGGCCGGTAAAGTGCATAAGGCCGGCCTCATGCATCGACCTTGGAAGCTGATTCGCTTTCTTCCCGACTGGCGCACGTTCTCGTGGTGGTATCTCCGCAATCGGCGCGACAACCGCGACGATACGCTATTGCTTTCGGTGGTCGAAGAGTTTCGCCGCGATGGACTGCGCATCGAAAGCGCTTTAACCCTGTGTCCGGAGTTGCTCGTGAATCCTGGAGTCTTGACGAAGCGCGCGCCGACGGCCCGCGAGGAGCGCGACATCGCTTTCGGCTGGGAAATGGCCAAGGAGATGGGGCGACTCGATGTGGGTCAAAGCGTGGCCGTCAAGGATCGCGCCGTTCTCGCCGTCGAGGCCATCGAAGGAACCGACCGCGCCATACTCCGCGCCGGCGAATGGTGCCGGGCCGGAGGGTTCGTCGTCGTCAAGGTGGCCAAACCGAATCAAGACATGCGCTTCGACGTGCCGACCGTCGGTTGCACGACCGTCGAAAACCTGCATCGGGCCGGCGGTCGGGTTTTGGCCATCGAGGCCAACAAGACGATCGTTCTCGACCGCGAGCAAACTCTGGCTCTCGCCGACCGCTACGGCCTCACCGTCGTCGCCCTGCCGCTCTCCTAACAATAGAGCGCTACTCCCCTCTCCCCTGTACTCAGGGGAGAGGGGAGAATCCGAGAACAGCGCTATTCGGCGAAAATGCGAATCGCAGCGATCCGAATTGCCCTGGGCGCTCGAATTTGATACCAAAAGAAACGGAGAATGCGTGTAGAGTTTGGGATTTCGAGTTCCGGAATTCTCTCATGGGCACGTTGTCGTTTCAACTTCCGGCCGGACTATCCGCGGATAACGTCAAGGAACTGAAACGTACCTGGATGGCCGGCGGTCCCGATAATTCGCCGTGGCCGTCCGACCTAGAAATAGCGGGCGACACGCTGCGCCTGGGGCGCGCGGTCAACGAAAGCGGCTTTTTGCTCGCGCCCTGGACCCTCGACGGGCGCGGCCGTTTGATGGGTGCCTCCGCCACCCTCATCGAACGCCGTCGTCCCTACAACCTGCTCGTCGAATTGGCGCGCGGCAAAGTCAATCAGGTTCGCTGTCAGGCGTTCGATTGGCGAACCGGCGGGCTGTATCTGTCGCCGGAATTGGAGCAGATCCTTCGCGACGCCGAACAGTCTTTCGCGCAAACCATCGCCAGCGATTCTCCCGAACACCAAAATCGACAGGCCCAAAGCACGCTCGATCTCGCCTATCGGGCCGCCGAGCAGCTGGCCCGAACCTACGTTGCCCAAGTCTTTCAGATCCGCCACCATCGCCAAGCCCGTCTCGATTCGACTTTGGCCTGTCGTCTGAGCGGAATCATCCCGCCGCAACCTCTCGCCGACGAGTTGACCTCGGCGTGCAACGGCGTGAGCGTGGCGATGCCGTGGGGAAATATCGAGCAAGAAGAGGGGAATTATCGCTGGCAAGAGACCGACGCGCTGGTGGACTGGGCGCGGCAACAGAAATGGGACGTTTCCGCCGGGCCATTGATCGACTTCTCTTCGGCCCAGCTTCCGGCCTGGCTGTGGCAGTGGGAGCGCGACCGGCCGAGTTTGGCCGCCTTCATGTGCAAGTTCGTCGAGACGGCCGTGCGACGCTATCGCCAACGCATTCGCCGTTGGCAGCTCACCGCCGCCAGCAATTCCGCCAACGTCCTCTCGCTGTCCGAAGACGATCTGCTCGGCCTGACGTATCGGCTGGCCGAGACGGCGCGGCAGGTCGATCCCTCGTTGGAACTCAGCATCGGCATCGCCCAACCGTGGGGCGAATATGTGGCCCGCGACGAACGCAGCCCGTCCCCGTTCTCTTTTGCCGACACGCTCGTCCGATCCGGACTCAACCTCAACGCCCTGGATCTCGAATTGGTGATGGGGGTCACGCCGCGAGGGAGCTATTGCCGCGATTTGCTCGAAGTCTCACGCTTGCTCGATCTGTACGCGCTGCTGGGCGTTTCGTTGCGCGTGACGCTCGGCTGTCCGTCGTCGTCGCTGCCCGATGCCGACGCCGATCCCGACTTATGGGTCGATGGCGGATATTGGGGCGACGGCTTCACTCCCGAAGTGCAGGCCGCCTGGACCGCCGACGTGGCCGCCCTCGCCCTGTGCAAAACTTACGTCCAGGGCGTCCACTGGGTCCACCTGCGCGATGCCGAAACCCATCTCTTCCCCCACGCCGGTCTCGTCGATCCTCAAGACCGCGTGAAGCCCGCCTTGCACAAGCTCCGCGAGCTACGCCAAACCCATCTGAAATAATCCGCCCCGCGCGCCCGTTCTCGTTTCGCATTCTATGCTTGAAACGATGACTTCCATGCTCTTTCCTTCGGATCGTTGGACCCGGTTCCTCTTGGCACCGGCGTTGATCTTCATTGCCGCCGTCTTGGATCGAAATTATCAGACCGATCTGTGGCATCATCTGGCGCGCGGCCGCGCCATTGTCGCCGAAGATCGACTGCTCGATGAGGATCGATTCACGTTCACGGTACACGGCCAACCGCTGCGCGATCCGAATTGGGGTTGGCAGCTGCTCTTCTATCGTCTGTATGCCAAGGGCGGGCTGCCGCTGATCCAGACCATCAATGCCGCCCTTCTCGCCGCGGCGATGGCTTTTCTGATGGTGCGCGCCTGGCGGCGCTCCGGTTCGTTGGTCGCCGCGGCTGCGGCGTGTCTGGTCGCCTTCCTCGGCTTGTGGCAGCTGATCCTCATTCGACCGCAAACCCTGTCGATCCTGCTTTTCGTCTTGATGTGCGGCGTTCTGGAGGGAGCGCGGCATCGTTGCAGATTGCTGTTGGCCGCGCCGCTGTTGATGGCGCTGTGGGCCAACGTCCACGGCGGCTTCCCCGTCGGTCTGCTGGCGATCGGCTGCTACGCGGCGGCGGAGGTGTTCGACGCCGCGCGCACGCGCTCCACGGTCGCCGTCTGGACTTGCAGCGCGTGGCTGTTGTGCGTTCTTGGCAGCGTCGCCGCTACGCTGGTGAATCCCTACGATTGGCACATCTACGAATATGTGGCGCAGACCTCGAGGGTGGCATCCGGACGGACCATCGACGAATGGCTGCCGCCGGGCTGGAACACGCTGACGGGCAAAGTCTGGGTCTTCTCGCTGACGGCGTTGGTCGCCGGCTTGGCCCTGTCGCCGCGCCGCCCGACGACGCGCGAACTGTGTCTGCTCGGCTGCTTTCTTCCGCTCTCCTGCGGTTCGGTTCGCATGGTCGCCTGGTGGCTGCTGATTGTCGCGCCGATCCTGGCGGCGCAATTCGCCGCGCTCTGGCCGCGCTTGCGGCAACTCGACGCCGGCGACGACCGACCCTCGCTCGGGAACGCCCTGGCGTGCGCCGCGCTCGTCCTCGCCGCGATCTTCAGTACCCCGTGGCTGGAGGCGTACAACCCGATCTTCTCGCGTCCGGAGCGCGCCCATCGCACCGAGACCGATTTGCAAGCTCTCGCCGACCGCCTTCGAGCCGAGGGGCGTGGCGGACACATTTTCACCCGCTTTGCCTGGGGCGAATACCTGGGTTGGAGTCTGACGCCGACCTACACCGTATTTATGGACGGACGCATCGAGATCGTGCCGGATGAAGTGTGGGAGCAATACGAGGCCGTGACGCGAGGCCGAGCCGATTGGCAAGAGATCCTATCTTCTTACGATGTCCAATATCTCGTATTAGAAACCGGCCCCTACCACCATTCTCTTGTATCCCTCGTCCGTGCCTCTCCCTTCTGGCACGAAACCGCCCGCCAAGGCAACGCTCTGCTCTTCAAGCGCCGAACCCCGACAGCCAACCGCACAGCGCCGCTCCCCTAACCGCGCAAAACTACTCCCCTCTCCCCCGTATTCAGGGGAGAGGGGAGCATTCGAGAGTAGCGCAGTATTACGAACCCGACTCGTAGCCGACCTTAAAACTGGTCGAGCCAGAAATGGAAGCCGCGATAGTATTTCTGTGGCGTGTACCATTCGTAGCGCCAGTGCGGTTCGAGGAACGGCGGATACGACATATAGGCCGGCGGCCTCATGTACGGTTCACCGGGACGTTCCGGCCATTGCTTGCCCTCGGTCGGCCAATAGTTGTGGGGGTAGTAGTAATAGGGGTAGTAAAAGAATTTGCCGATGTTGTAATTGGCGGAGCGAACCGGGGCGTAGTAGCCGATCGGCGGCGTAGGCGGCACGGTCATCGCTCCCATGCCGATATTGCCGATGGTCGGAGCGTTGACTCCTCCTCCGGCGGGTGGAGCTTGCGGAGCCTGTGGAACCTGAGCCGCTCCGGCCATGGCCGCGCCGGCGCGATCCTGAGCGCGGGCCGGAGTCGCTCCCGTAAAGCCGACTGCCAAACTCAATATCGACAACGAACTCGTCAACAGCAAGCGTCGCATCGATGAGATCCTCCGTGACGGAACAAAAAGCATCTCCTCCTCTGGGAATATACCCGGCAAACGGCAAGGATGCGGCGACGAAAGGGGCGATGGGCCATAAAAAATCATCGAGAATGCTCCAAGAATAGCGCAGGAGATTGCCGTGTTCGTCGTGCCGGAAGTGCGGCGCGGCGAGGCGGCTACGATGAGAAACGAACATGGATTCCTTCAAGTTTTACGATAATCCGCTGGTGACTCGGTACGCCAGCCGCGAGATGGCCGAGTTGTGGGGGCCGCAGCGCAAATTTTCGACCTGGCGTCGCCTCTGGCTGGCGTTGGCCGAGGCGGAACACGAACTGGATCTGCGCGGCGACGACGGCGTCGCGCCGCGCATCTCTCCCACTCAGCTCGATCGGATGCGTGCCCATCTGGACGACATTGACTTTGCCCGAGCCGAGATGCACGAACGCCGCCGCCGACACGACGTTATGGCCCACATCGACACCTTTGCCGAAGCGTGCCCCGAAGCGCGCGACATCCTGCACCTGGGCGCGACCAGCTGCTATGTTACCGATAATACCGATCTTATTTTGCTCAGAGAAGGGTTGCGACTCCTGCGCGATCGGTTGGTCGGTGTCGTCGATGCCTTGGCCCGCTTTGCCGACCGCTGGCGCGATCTCCCCACGCTCGGCTTCACGCACTTTCAACCGGCCCAACTCACCACCGTCGGCAAACGCGCCTGTCTGTGGTGTTACGATTTCGTTCTCGATCTCCACGAAGTAGAACATCGTCTGGAAACGCTGCGCTTCCGCGGCGTCAAGGGAACCACCGGCACGCAGGCCAGTTTCCTCGCGCTCTTTCAGGGCGATCACGAGCGCGTCCGGCAACTCGATCGGCTCGTCGCTCGCAAGATGGGCTTTGACACGGTCTATCCCGTCACCGGCCAAACGTATTCGCGCAAAGTCGATAGTCAAATCCTCGACGCACTGTCCGGCTTGGGGCAAACGGTTCACAAATTCGGCACCGATCTGCGCCTGCTGGCCCACCGGCAAGAGATCGACGAACCGTTCGAGGCGGAGCAAGTCGGATCGTCGGCCATGGCGTACAAGCGCAATCCGATGCGCGCCGAGCGCATGTGTGGACTTGCGCGCTTCTTGTCGAGCCTGTCGGTCAGCGCGGCGCAGACTGCGGCGACGCAATGGCTGGAGCGCACTTTGGACGACAGCGTCAATCGCCGACTGACGCTGCCGCAAGCATTCCTCACCGCCGATGCCGTGCTGCGTCTGGCGCTGAACGTCGGCAACGGTCTGATCGTCAACCGCGAGGTGATCGCCCGCAACACGGCGTCGATTCTGCCGTATATGGCCACGGAGAACATCCTGATGGCGGCGGTGGCGGGGGGCGGCGACCGTCAAGAGATTCACGAGTGCATCCGCCGACACAGCCAGGCGGTGACGGCGGCGCTCAAGGCCGGCGCGGAGAAAAACGATCTGTTGGATCGCTTAAAGGCCGATCCGTTGTTAGCAAAAGTGGACTTCGACGCGGTGATGGAGCAAGGCCAGTTCATCGGCCGCGCTCCCCAACAGGTAGACGAATTCCTTGCCGAGCAAATCGAACCCCTCCGCCGCCGCCACGCCCATCTCCTCGGCCAATCCGCCGAGGTCAACGTATGACCGTAAGCCGCGGAGGGATGCGGCCTAAACGGCGGCGATTTGCGTGGGGACGTCGGGGCGAAGGTGGATGCCTTCGAGGCGGTCGAGGGGGTGTTCGTGCCACCATAATTCCGCTTGCTCTTCGGACCATTGGTCGGCATCGAGGCACGAGGCCAAGGCGCGCTCGACGCTGTGGGCATCGGAGAAGCGGCGCGAGGGGTCTTTTTCCAAACAGCGTAGGACGATGGCTTCCAAATCGGCGGGCAGTTCGGGGCGCAGCGCCGCCGGGGGATGCACCGGCTCGTAGGCGTGGGCCATCAGCATCAGCATGGCCGTCTCGCGCACGAACGGCGGTTGTCCGGTCAGGAGAAAATAGGCCACCGCGCCCAGACTGTAGATGTCGCTGCGCGCGTCCAGTTCGCCTCTCCCGGCGGCTTGCTCCGGCGACATATAGGGCGGCGAGCCGATGATCGTGCCGTGCTGCGTCAGTCGATCGTCGGGTTTTCCCAAGCGCGTCTCTTGCACCAGACCGAAATCGAGCAGTTTGACCACGTCGTACACCCCGCCGCGCTCGCAAGCGATGATGTTGCTGGGCTTGATGTCGCGGTGCAACAGTCCGACGCCGTGCGCTTCGCGCAGCGCGCCGCAAACCTGGCGCAGCAGATGGATCGCTCGCGCCGGCGGCATGGGGCCATGCAAGCCCACGAGATGTTCCAGATTTTGTCCCGGCAGATACTCCATGACGTAGTAGAAAGTGCCGTCGTCGGCGTGGCCGTAGTCGTAGACCTCCACCGTGTTCCAGTGGGTCAGGGCGGCCATCGCCTGCACTTCGCGTTCGAAGCGTTGCAAGGTGGTCGGATCGCCGGCTTGTTCCGGGCGGATCAACTTGACGGCGCAGGGACGGCGGAGCAAGAGATGTTCGGCGAGATAGACCTCGCCCATGCCGCCGGAGCCGAGGCGTTTGCCGAGACGATATTGGCCGAGTTGTTGCGCCTCGAACGCCTGCGCCTCCAGCACTTGAATGCGATGGGAGCCGAAGACGGCGATAGCCAGGGCGACGGACAAGAAGATAGCCGCGCCGAACAGCGCCGAAAGCAGATCGGCGTGCCAGGGCGAATGATGGTGCGCCACCGCGGCGGGTGTGAGCAACAGGGGCGTCAGCGCGAAGACGAGACTGACCGTCAAGCACCGTCGCCAGGTGTTGGGGATGAAGACCCCATAGACGATGATGAGGAAGAACCAACGGCTGGTGCTGTTGCCGACCGCTTGCCTCAGAATCAGCGGTGCCCACTCGCAGCGCGACGACGCTTCCAGGGGTCCGTGCGCGAACGACTCGTATTGCAGCCAGGCAAAGAAGATCGCCAGGGAGCCGAAGAGAATCAATTCGAGCGTGCGCAGCCTGCATAAATCCAGATGCGGACGACGCCAGAGAATCCACGCCAAACTCGCCGCCATCAGGGCGACGGCTCCCTGAAGCGCTACGCCGATGCCGGACAAGAACGACGGCAAATGCGTATCGAAGAGATTGCGGATTAGAAAAATAATCGTGGGAAACAGAGCGAGCAGCGCGACGAAGAGGAGACGTTGCCGCAGCAGGTTCTCCAACACACCCAAGAAGGCGGAGCCGCCTTGAAGCGACATGGCCACGCGGCATCTCGGCACGCGACGAACGGAGGACGAGCCGCTGGGTGAATCCAGGGCTGCGCGCGAAAGCGGAATAGGCGGCGGTTGCTTCATCGATGCGGATGACCTCCCGTGAGGGATCCGATTGGTCCTCTTCCTATAACTATACCCGCGACCCAGCGATAAGGAAAGCTACCGAGGCGAACCGGCAGCGTAGCTGCCGGGTAAAGCGAACCGTCCGGTTAAAGGCGAACCGTCCGGTTAAAGGCGAACCGTCCGGTTAAAGGCGAACCGGCAGCGTAAGCTGCCGGGTAAAGGCGAACCAGCCGGATCGGACGATTAGGTGTGGACCGCGTCGAAGAGAACGAGAGCGTGCGGGCCGAAACAGAGGACGGGCAGCCAAGCGGCCAGGGCGGGATTGAGAATCTCGCTGTCGCCGAGCATTTTGCAGGCGTAGCAGACGGCGAAGAACAAGCCGCACAATACCAGACACATGCCGCTGCTGATAATGACGTTGCGGTTCTGATCGCGCAGAATCACCGACAGACCCATCACGACCAAAACCATGCCCAGCAGTGGCCGGGTCAGGCGCGTGTGGAACAGCACCGCCATGGATGCCAAGCGCGTCGATTCGGGGCGCTGTAATTCCTCGTACAGATCGGGCGTCGAGGCCATGATGAACCAGTTTGGGTTGCGCGTCAACGCGTCGAAGTCGATGTCGCGGGTGTGCAGGAAATAGCGGCCGCTGTCGCGTTCTTTGCTGTCGCGCGGGGCGTGGGTCACATCCAACTGATCGAGGATGCCGGGGATGGACGGGACATCCGCGGGCCAAGCGCCGACCAGTTCCCAGCCGCCCTGACGCTTCTTGGGACCGGGAACGTAATAGGCTTTCGTGGCCGACAGATGGATCAGCGTGCCGCCCAGCTTCTCTGGGATGGTGACGAAAAAGCCCGTGACCGACTTGTCGCGGCGATTGGCGTGGTCGCCGTTTACCAGGATGTTGTTCGCTTCCCACGCCGAGTGTACGGGGACGGTCTTCTGTCCGCCGGGGTCATCGCGGTCCAGCGCCAATTTGTCGGCGATGCGCGGAATGATCCATTCCTGATTCACCACCGTCAGGCCGAGCATGAAAAAGGCCGACATCAACACCGGCACGACGATGCGCCGCGTCGAGATACCGGCCGATAGCAACGGCACTTGCTCGTTGTTGCGCTGCATCCACGCCACCGTGAACATCGCCGCCAACAACACGATGGCCTCGCACAGCCGATCGAATATCTGCGATACTTTATAGCCGTAATAGGTGATTATGCGCAGAAGAGACGCCAATAGTCCCTTGTTGTGATGCGTGAAGTCGTCGAGATTCGTGAACAGATCCACCACGACATACAAGCTCAACAGACTGGCCAAACAAACGAAATACGACTTGAAATAGCCGCGAATCATCTGGCGGTCGATGAGCTTGAAGATCATATTCCCTTATCCTCATCGGCTATCGGCCATCGGCTATCGGCAATCGGCTATCGCTTATTATCAGGATCATTACCTAAAACTCCATGAACCCTATCTAATTTCTAATTTCTGATTGCCGTTAGCCGATTGCCGACTGCCGATAGCCGATTGCCGACTGCCGGGACGATAGGATAGGACGTATTGCTTCACATAGTCGTTGGCGGCGGTGCAGACCCACGGGCCGAAGCCGTGTGCTTTCATGTCGAGGAGTGCTTCGTCTTGCGTCCAACCCTGATATTCCATGCGATAGATGGCGGTCAACAGTCCGGTGCGATGCAGGCCGGCATGACAGTGGATCAAGACCGGATAGTTCGACTCATCGTCGAGTAGGGCAAGCATCTCGTCGATGGCCGGCGGACGCTTGGCGGGGACGAGATGGCGCGGCAAAAGCGTCGGCATCAGATGAACGTAGCGCACGCCCAACTCGCGGCACAATTCGCTCTCCTTGATGGACCCGCGATCCCAGAAACCGCGTTCGAGAGTCGGATCGGGAACCTCGTCTTGGACGTTGATAATGGTGCGCAAGTGATAGCTCCGCACGGCCTCGGCGAACCCCTCGGCGGTCATCTGTCCGCTGCGGTAGACCCGGCCCGGTTCGACGACGCGCAAGCGTTTGTAGGTATCGTAGACGCCGCGAAAGAATACCATCGGGGCGACGACGAGAACGACGAGCAGGGCTGCCACGATCGATCCGCGAATCACTCTGGCCATACATCTTGCTCCCAAAGGACCGGCTTTAGCTTATCGGCCCAGGATTGTGGCATCTCGACCCAAATTTCACAAGCCGAACCGGCAGAGTCAGCGCGAAGCGCCGAGCGGGGGGTCGTAACCCCCCCAATTTACTCCTTGGAACGAGAGGGTGGACACGATTACTCGGCCTCTATCGAACGCAGAGAAGCGGACGGCTTCGATTCCGAAACGTGGGGCGGCGGGGGCAAATGGCTCAAGGGAGGCAGCGTTGCCGGCATCGACTCCAAACGCCCGCCACTGCTGGCCGATCGTCCGGGCAGGTGCAGCGTCGTCGTTTGCGCCGCGCCCACATTGCCCATCATGTCGGTGGCTTGGACGCGCACATAAACGGTGGCGGGAACCCAGGTTGGCATGGTCCAGTCGTAGCGCCCATTGTTCTCGACATCGGCGACGATGGGCTGCCACGGGCCGTCGGCGCGCTCGGCGTAATAGAGCGAGATCGGACGAGGGCCGAAGTGAGAATCCTTGGCCGACCATCGAACGACCAAGGACGGCGTGAGCGTCGCCACGCTCAGCTCCGCCCCTTGGACCTGGACGATCGGCTTGGTGAGATCGACGGCCACCCACACCTGCGGAGGCTCGCCCGGTTGTGGCGGTTGATTCTTGGCGGTATCCGTCTTGCTGCGCGCGATCATCGTGAAGCCGTACAATCCTTCGTCCTTGACATCCACCATCACCGAATGGGCGGTGCGGTTCACGATGTCGTACTTCTTCCACGAGCGCGAATCCGTCGTGCCCCACAATTCAACCCCAGCCACTCCGGTCGAAGCGGGATCTTTGACATCGTAATGAAATTCGATGCGCTTGCTGTTGAAGAGTTGCAACATCCCCAGGTTGACCGGCATCGACTTGACGGCCGCCGCGCGCGGATTGCTCTTGGATTCCACATACGACGCCGGCTTGACTTGCGAATCGTCCGTTTTGGTTGTCTTCGAGGCGACGGTCGGCGTCGGAGTCTTCGCCTTGGCCGCGACGGTGTTGCTCGGCGCGATCTTCTTGACGGTCGGCGTGTTTTGCGACCAGGCTTTCGATTCCGGCGAGGTGGAACTGTAGATTGGCGAAGCGTAGCCGTTCGCCATCGGCCTCTGCGTTTGACCTTCCATCTCATATTGGACGCTTTGTTTCGACGTCTGCCACCCTTGCCCTTGAGGCGGAGATGGCCGCTGGCCGTAGTAGCTGTTATCGCTCATCGGCTCGCGGTCGAGTCCCATACATCCGCCTATCGCCGCCGCGGCGGCGATGAGGCTTATCGTCCATCGTTTCATCGGTCGTTCCCCCTTCCCCGTCGGGACGGCTCACTCGCCTGCCCAACAGATGGCTTCCCCCCGCGTCCTCGCACGACGGGAAGATCGCGCCGAACGCCCTATCTACGAACTCGAAATTCGGTAACGCCTCATAACCGCCGATAGGCCATCGGTCAAGAGCGTTTGCCCCTGGAATCGAGCGCGTCACGGCTGCGTGAAAATGAGCAACCCCATGCCTTCGGGCCGGAGCGACTCTTCCGGTGCCTCGGCGGGCAGCGAATAGGCTTGGACGCCGTGTCCGGGAAGTACGCGCACCACGTTGCACGCCCAGGCTCGCCCCTTGGTAATGCGGTCGCCGGAGAGCGCCAAAAGAGGAATGGCCGCTTCGACGACCCATCCCTTTGGCTCGGAATGGACGGCCACGAACCAGCGCGGATCCCAGGTCTTGTCGCCCCAACAATCCTCGCACACACAGCCGCGCTGGTCGATTTGCAGGTGGTAGCAAGTGCAGTAATCGCGGTCGAGATCGAGCAAGATGCTGACGCGATCGTGCCCGCGCAGGTCGGCGTCGCGCGTCCGCCCCTTAACCGGCGGCACATCCCTTCCGGTCGGATGCGAACACTGTACCGCGAGATAAAGAAACTCGTTATCGTAGCTAAATCGCACTTCGGTGGCACAATCGTTGGTGGTGTCGCCGGCGGCGTTTTGCAGCTTCTTGGCTTTGCTCTGCCAGCAGGCGTCGTCGAGTTTTCCGTCGAGTTTGGGCCGAGTGCCGGTGAAGGGACAGGTCAACACCGGCTTGGGCGGCGCGCCGGCGCGATTGGCCAGCCACAGTTCGGCTTGGGCGGCGGCGCGCCACGGTCCCTCTGGCTGGCGGGCGATGAAATGCGCGTACCACTTCTGCGGCGTTTCAAAATCGCCCAGCGTCCGCCGCGCCGACTGCAAGCAGAATTGCATGGACGGATCGGCGGTCATCAGCGATCCGAAGCCGGCCAAGCGCGGCTCCAAGTCGAGGCTGCTCTGATACCATTGGCGAATCTGATCTTGCGGGGCGAAGAGGAACTTTTGGCTATCGTGCTTGGTGGTCAGCAGCTCCGGCTGGTCCGGCTGCTCCTTCATGCTCGGCTTCCAGGCCGGCATTTTGATGCCCGGCACGTTCGCGTCCGGATCGCCTCGCTTGCCGAGGGTCGTGCCCTCGTGGATGGGCATGCCGTGTTGGTCCGACTCGACGACGAGGAATTGTCCCAACTCGTGGCGATGGCGGGCTTCGCTGCTGCTATTGTGGCGAATCAGCCAGCGATAGCTTTCCATCGCCAACGGATGGGTGGGATAGCGCTGAATCACCAGGGCGAAGACCTCGCGGGCCAGGCTCCATTGTCCCATGCGCACATAGCGATTGGCGACGGCGAAAGCGGTGGAGGCAGCCATGTCGTCGGGCATGTCGGCCAACATCGGCCCGACGCGCGAAAGCAGACGATTGGGATCGTTTAAGGGTCCGGCCGGCGTCTCGGACAGCGACTCAAGGGTGGCGCGTTGGCGGATGGCCTTGGTCCAATCCTCGCTCATTTCTTCGGAATCGGTGCGCGCTCGCCGAGCCAAGCCGCCAGCCGGCAGATCGATGCCTTCCATGAGCGCCCGGTGGCGAGCCGCGCCGTCGATGTGGGCGGCGAGCAAGCGGAAGTCGCGCCGCGCCGGCAAGACGGCGGCCGCGCCGGCCAACATCGAAGCCGGGGGGACGGCGAACTCGCGCGGCGACGCCTGCAAGCGCGCCACCGCCTCGGTCAGGTCGAGCCGAACTTGAGCCGGTTCGCCGTCGCACATGCCGTAGAGCTTGGAGGCTTGCCACGGTTGCAGCCCCAGGCCGGTGAGCTGTTCGGGAAACGTCTTGGCATCACCGGCTTTCTCGAAAGCGGCGCGCACCGCCTCGACCATGAGGGCGTCGCAGCCAAAACCGTTGGTCTTCTCTTCGCCGTTGTCCGCGAGGACAACGGAAGGCTGCCAGACGCGGATGGCCAGTACCAATTGGCGCAACAATTGATCGGCGGCTTGATCTTCTTGCATCGCGTTCCAGGCGCGGAGCAGTTCCAGACGGGGTAGACGGAGTTGATGCGACGACACGGGAAAGGCCCACAGCATTTCACCCGCCGCTCCACCGGCTTGCCGCATCGCCTCGGCCAAGCGCGCCTCTTCGCTCGACCGATCGAGCGACGCCGTCGTCAAGTCCGAAGCGGTCGTCCGCAGCGCGGCGCACAAATAGCCGTCCTGCCCGCCGAGTTGTGCCACGGTATCGAGGGGGATGCCACCGGCGCGCGCGTGAATCATCAGCACGGCGGCCCGCTGCCCGCCGCGCTGCTGCGCTTGCCAGGTCTTGCCGCCGTCCGTGGTTGCCGTGATGGTTCCCAGTTCGCCGACGGCCCAGCCGTGCTGT